>CANHCJ010000140.1 GCA_947458025.1 Rhodospirillales bacterium
GGGGTCCTGCTCGGCGCTGGAGGTGCGGTAGGCGGCGTCGGCGGGGTCCTGCTCGGCGCTGGAGGTGCGGTAGGCGGCGTCGGTGGGGTCCTGCTCGGCGCTGGAGGTGCGGTAGGCGGCGTCGACGGGGTCCTGCTCGGCGCTGGAGGTGCGGTAGGCGGCGTCGGTGGGGTCCTGCTCGGCGCTGGAGGTGCGGTAGGCGGCGTCGGTGGGGTCCTGCTCGGCGCTGGAGGTGCGGTAGGCGGCGTCGGCGGGGTCCTGCTCGGCGCTGGAGGTGCGGTAGGCGGCGTCGGTGGGGTCCTGCTCGGCGCTGGAGGTGCGGTAGGCGGCGTCGACCGGGTCCTGCTCGGCGCTGGCGATCTGCGCGGCGGTGCCGGGGGTCGGGCGGGCGTGGACGGTGGCGAGGCTCGTGGTGCCCAGCAGCAGCGCCGCCAGGGCGGCCGTGCGCAGGATGCTGGCAGTGGAGGAGATGGCGTTCGTCATGTTCATTCACCTTTTGCAGCCGGCGCCGCTGTGGCCGCCGGTACGGTCTGGCGGAGGGTAGCGGCCCGAATTGGCGTGCCCTGCGTCGTGTCTTGAGGTAATAGCCCTGGCCCGGTTGATAAACGGCGATCCGGTTGACAGATTGTCTGCTGGCAGTAGCCAATCCGGGGGTTGACGCCATGCTGCGGCGCACCACGACCTGGTCGGGGCTTTGCGGTTGGAGGCGGGATGGATCGGTTTCTTGCGATGGAAGCCTTCGTGCGCGTGGTGGAACGCGGGGGATTCAGCGCCGCGGCGAAAGAAATGCGCATTTCGCGGGCGATGGTGAGCCGGCACGTGCAGGAGCTGGAACAGCACCTCGGCGCCCGGCTGCTGCACCGCACGACCCGCAAGGTGAGCCTGACGGAGGCCGGGCAGGTCTACTATGACCACAGCGCGCACCTGCTTTCGGAGCTGGCGGCGGCGGACAGCGAGGTGGGGGAGCTGCATTCGCGGCTGCGCGGCAACCTGAAGGTGAACGGGCCGGTGGTGTTCGGGGCACGGCACCTGGCGGCGGCGGTGGCCGACTACATGGAGGCGTTCCCCGAGGTGAACGTGGAGCTGACGCTGAACGACCGCTTCGTGGACCTGGTGGAGGAGGGCTACGACGTGGCGATCCGCATCGGGCGGCTGGCGGATTCGAGCCTGATGGCGCGGCGGCTGGCGCCGTGCCGGTTCGTGGTGGTGGCCTCCCCGGCGTATCTGGCGCGGCGCGGGGTGCCGCGCGTGCCGGCCGACCTGCAGCAGCATGACTGCGTGCGCTACATGTATGGCGAGGGCGGCGAGGTGTGGCCGTTCGAGGGGCCGGACGGGCCGGTGCAGGTGCGGGTGCATGGGCAGCTGCGCACCAACAACGGCGAGGCGATGCGGATTGCGGCGCTGCGGGGCAACACGATCGCCGCGCTGCCGAGCTTCATCGTGAGCGAGGAGCTGACGAGCGGGGCGCTGGTGCCGCTGCTGCGCGAATATGGCGTGCCGGAGATGGCGCTGCATGCGGTGTATCCGCCGGGGCGCAACCCTTCGGCCAAGCTGCGCAGCTTCATCGACTTCCTGGTGCCGCGCTTCGGCGAGACCCCTTCCTGGGACGGGTGGGTGGACCGCCACCCCTTGACGCAGGGCGTGGCGGCTTCCAGGGATGCGGCGCCTGTTGGGGAGTGAGAGCGGCGATGGATCCGGTTCTGGTTGAGGTGACGCGCGGGGCGCGGGTGGAGAGCGCGCACCGGGGTGCGGCGATCGTGGTGGATGCCAAGGGGGGCGTGCTGTTCTCCGCAGGCGACGTGGACTGGGCGGTGTATCCGCGCAGCGCGGTGAAGGCGCTGCTGGCGCTGCCGATGGTGGAGACGGGGGCGGCGGCGCGGCTGGGGCTGACGGACGCGGAGATCGCGCTGGCCTGTTCCTCCCATTCCGGGGAGGAGGACCATGTGGCCACCGCGGCCAGCATGCTGCGCAAGGCGGGGCGGGACGAGACCTGCCTGGAGTGCGGGGTGCACTGGCCTTCCTATGACGGGGCCACGCGGGCGCTGGCGGCGGCGGGCAAGGCGCCAAGCGCGCTGCACAACAACTGCTCCGGCAAGCATTCCGGCTTCATCTGCCTGGCCTGCGACCGCGGCGACGACCCCAAGGGGTATATCCATGCCGACCACCCGACGATGAAGGTGATCACGGCGGCGCTGGCGGAGATGACGTCCACGACGCTGAATGCGTCCAACCAGGGGATCGACGGGTGCTCGATCCCGACCTTCGCGATTCCGCTGCGGGCGCTGGCGCTGGCGTTTGCGCGCTTCGGCTCCGGGCAGGGGATGCATGCGGATCGGGCGGCGGCGGCGAAGCGGATTCGCGCGGCGGTGACGGCGGAGCCGCGCATGGTGGCGGGGACCAACCGGTTCGACACCAAGGTGATCGCGGCGCTGGGCGAGCGGGTGTTCGTGAAGGGCGGGGCCGAGGGCGTGCATTGCGGCACGATCCCGGAGCTGGGGCTGGGCTTCGCGGTGAAGTGCGACGACGGGGCGGGGCGGGCGGCCGACGTGGTGACGGCGGCGCTGATCGCGAAGTTCCTGCCGGATAACGGGCAGGTGAACCCGGTGGTGGCGGAGCTGGCGCGGCCGACCTTGAAGAACTGGAACGGGTTCGAGGTGGGGGCGATGCGGCCGGCGGCGGCGTTGGGGTGAGGGTTGGGCGGCTCGGGCGGCGGGGGCGGCTCGAGCGGCGGGCTTAAGCCCGCCCTACGGGGCTGGATGAGGCGCGGCGGAGGGGGTGGCCCCTCCGCCGCTTTCGTTCACAGCGCGAACCAGGTGCTGTCCGGCGTGCCCGGCGAGAACAGCACGATGCGCAGCTCCGGGGCCGGGTCGGCGTTCAGATTGCCCTGGAACTCCACCAGGTGCGGCGAGAGGCGCTGCCAGTGGAGCTGGCCGGGGAGGGTGAGCGGCATCGGGCCGATGAAGGTGAAGGGGTCGTTGGCCAGGGTGCCGGCGATGGCGTCGATGCGTGAGAGGTCGATGCGCTCGGCCACGAAGGGATCGAAATCGTTCAGGGTGAACAGGTTGGCCGGCGCGGCGGCGCTGGGCAGGAAGCGGAAGCTGTCCACCCCGTTGCCGCCCCATATCGTGTCCTGCCCCTGGCCGATGACGAACAGGTCGTTGCCCACGGTGCCGAACAGCGTGTCGTTGCCCGGGCCGCCGGTGATGGCGTCGTCCTCGCGGATGGTGCCGGTGGCGGTGGTGGCGGTGATGGCGACGCCTTGGGTGGGGTTGGCCAGGGTGAGGGTGAAGCTCTCGTTGAAGCCGCCTTCGGGGTTGGTGTCGCCCAGGACCGGGATGGTGAGGGTGCGGGCGGTCTGGCCGGAGGCGAAGGTGATCGTGCCGGCGAGCGGGGCGCCCGGGGCGAAATCCGCCGCGGTGGTGGGCACGGTGCCGGCCACGCCGCCGCCGGCCAGCGACCAGCCGACCGTGGTGGTGCCGGTGGTGGCGCCGCTGCGGCTGACGGTGAAGCTGTAGCTGGTGGTACCGCTGTTGCCCTCGGGCTTGGAGAGGTTGGCGGTGGCGAAGCCCACCGAGGTGTCGTCGTTCAGGATCACGCCCTGGGCGGTGGCGGTGCCGAGGACGGCGCCGCCGGTGGGGGCGGAGAGGGTGACGGCGAAGCGCTCGTTGAACTCGCCGGCCTCGTCGGCGCGGACCGGGATGGCCAGCACGCGGCTGGTCTCGCCGGGGGCGAAGGTGATCGTGCCGGCGGGCAGGGTGGCGCCCTGGAAGTCGGCGGCGCTGGCCGGCATCGTGCTGCTGCCGGCGATGCCGGCCACGGCGTAGGCCACGCTCTGGCTGCCGGAGGTGCTGCCGGAGCGCGAGACGGTGAAGGTGAAGGCGGTGCTGCCGGGGCTGGTGCCTTCCGGCTTGCTGGCCGAGAGCGCGGCGATGGCGAAGCTGGGCGGGGCAGTGTCGTCGTTGCGGATAATGCCCTGGGCGCTGGCGGTGCCCAGCTCGGCGCCCTCGGGGGCGGAGAGGGTGACGGCGAAGCGCTCATTGCCCTCGACGAGGTCGTCCGCCGCGACGGGGATGGTGAGGGTGCGGCTGGTCTCGCCGGGAGCGAAGGTGACGGTGGCGGCGGGGAAGGCGCCGCCGGCGAAGTCTGCCGCGCTGGCCGGGGTGGTGCCGGTGCCGGCGACGCCCTGCACCGCATAGGCGACGCTGGAGGTGCCGGTGGTGGCGCCGCTGCGGGTGAGGGTGAAGGTGAAGCCGGTGGTGCCGCCGGTGCCCTCTGGCTTGTTGTAGGCGAGGCCGGCGATAGCGATGCGGGCATCGTCGTTCAGGATCACGCCCTGGACGGTGCCCTTGGTGACCACGCTGGCCGGCGGGGGGGCGCCGAGGGTGACGGCGAAGCGCTCGTTGGCTTCCACCGCCGCATCCGCGGCGACGGGGATGGTGATGGTGGCGCTGGCCTGGCCGGGGGCGAAGCTGAGCGTGCCGGCGGGCAGGGTGCCGCCGGCGAAATCGGCGGCATTGGCCGGGGTGGTGCCGCTGCCGGCGATGCCGGCGACGCTCCAGGGCAGTTCCTGCGGGATGGAGATGGCGCCGGAGCGGATGACGGTGAAGACGAAATCGGTGGTGCCGGAGCCGCCGGTGCCTTCGGCCCGGCTTTGCGTGGCGGTGGTGAAGGTGAAGGCGGTGCTGTCGATCTGGAAGTCGTCGCGCACCGCCACGGTGCCGTCGGCGAAGCGCAGGCGCTCGATGGCGAAGAGCTGGTCGACCTCGTCGCCGGGGCCGGTGATGCGCAGGCGGTCGGCCTGGGGGGAGAGGGTGTACTGGGCGAAGGTGCCGGGATAGACGGCGGTGTCGGTGCCGGTCTGGCCGTCGATCCAGTCGTGGCCGGGGCCGCCGGTGAGGGTGTCGTCGCCGTTGCCGCCGTAGAGCGTGTCGTCGCCGGCGGCGCCTTCGATCCTGTCGTGGCCTTCGCCGCCGTTGAAGGTGTCGTTGGTGCCGAGGCCGGTGAGGCTGTCGTTGCCGTCGCCGGCGGTGAGGCCGTTCTGCGCGTTGCCGGTGTATTCGATATGCTCGATCGATGCGACGGTGAACATGTTGCCGCTGCCCGCGCTCACGATCGTGCCCGCGCCGTAGCCGAGGGTGCCGCTGCCGAAATAGCCGCCCAGGGGTCCGGTTTCCGCGCTGAAGTCGAGCACGGCGGTGTCCTCGCCGTCGCCGCCGTTGAGGGTCAGGTTGGCGAAGGCGTTGCCGGTGGGCAGGGTGTAGGCGCCGCCGAGGCGGTCGTTGCCCTTGCCGCCCCAGATGTTGCCGAAATGCTCGATGCCGGTGACCTCGCCGTGCGGCACGCCGCCGACCAGGGGGATGACGGTGGCGCCCGGGGTGGGCATGACGAACTCCACCTTCTGGGTCTGGTTCATGAAGAAGACGTGGGCGATGTCGGTGCCCGGGCCGCCGTTGATGGTGTTCACGCCCGCGTTGGCGAAGATCCAGTCGTCGCCTTCGCCGCCGTCGAGCTGGTCGCCCTCGGTCTCGGCGCCGTCGCCGGTGCCGCCGACGATGTGGTCGTTGCCGGGGCCGCCGAAGATGGCGTCGTGGTCGGTGTGGCCGTAGAGCGTGTCGTTGCCGGGGCCGCCGAACAGGACGTCGTGGCCGGCGCCGCCGCCCATGTTGTCGTCGTCGGCCTCGCCGTTGAGGATGTCGTCGCCGGTGTCGCCGATCATGTAGTCGTTGCCGTCGCCGCCCCAGAGGATGTCGTTGAGCGCGCCGCCGTAGAGGCTGTCGTCGCCGCCGTAGCCGAAGATCTCGTCGGCGGTTTCGGCGTAGACGTATTGCTGCTGCTCCTCGCTCCAGACGAAGTCGCCGGTGAGGGTGTTGGGGCCGGAGGTGCCGGTGACGATGGCCATGGGAGGCTCCTGCGCGCACAGCGCGATGGTTAAGCGTTCCGGAATGTAACCCTGGGTGTGCGGTTGTTGCGTTGATGCGGATCAAGGCGGCGCGGCTTTGCAGGGCGGGGCGGGGGCGGTATGCCGGGGGAAAGCAGGGGGAGGCGCGGGTGCGGCTGACGGAGGAGCAGGAGGCGCTGCGGGCACGGGCGGCGGCGCTGGCCGATGGGCTGGTGCGGAGCCGGGCGGCGGAGGTGGATGCCTCGCGCGCGTATCCGTGGGACATCGTGGAGGCGCTGAAGGCCGAGGGGTTCATGGGGATGACGATCCCCGAGGCGCATGGCGGGCAGGGGCGCAGCTGGCTCGATGCGGTGCTGGTGATCGAGCAGATGGCGCGGGCCTGCACGGTGACGGCGCGGATCGTGGTGGAGGCCAACATGGGGGCGATCTCCACCGTGATGGCCTATGGCACCGAGGAGCAGAAGCGCCTGGCGGCCGGGCTGGTGCTGGCGGGGGACAAGCCGGCGATCTGCATCACCGAGCCGGATGCCGGGAGCGATGCCGGGGGGATGACGACGCGGGCCGATCGGCGCGGCAATCGCTGGGTGGTGAACGGGCGCAAGCACTGGATCACCGGGGGCGGGGTTTCGCGGCTGCATTTGATCTTGGCGCGCGCCTTCGACGAGGACGGGACGGAGCTGGGCGTGGGCGGGTTCCTGGCGGTGCGCGGGGAGGATGAGGGGCTGAAGATCGTGCGCCGCGAGACGACCATGGGACTGTGCGGGATGCCGGAGGCGGAGCTGGCGTTCGAGGAAATGCAGGTGACGCCGGACCGGGTGCTGATGCCGCCCGGGGGGTTCAGGCGCGGCTTCGCGGAGCTGATCAACGCCTACAACAGCCAGCGCGTGGGGGCCGGCACGGTGGCGATGGGGATCGCGCAGGGGGCGCTGGAGCATGCGGTTTCCTGGGCGAAGAGCCGCGAGCAGTTCGGACGGCCGATCGGGGAGTTCCAGGGGCTGCAATGGATGCTGGCCGACATGCAGGTGCAGCTGACGGCCTAGCGGCTGATGCTGTATGCGGCGGCCGAATCGCGCGGGCCCGGGGGGAGCGTGTTTCCCGATCCGGACCTGGCGGCGCAGGCGAAGATCCTGGCCTCCGAGGCGGGGATCAAGATCGTGAACGATGCGCTGCAGGTGTTCGGGGCGCGGGGGTATTCGCGCGACTTTCCGCTGGAGCGGATGGCGCGCGACGTGCGGATGTTCACCATCGGCGGCGGGACGGCGCAGGTGCTGCGCACGCTGGTGGCCGGCAAGGTGCTGGGCTGGAAGCTGCCGCAGACGCGCGACGGCTATATGGGGCGGGGGTAGCGGACATGGCCTATGCGTTCGTGCGGGTGGAGATCGAGGGGCCGGTGGGCACGCTGGTGTTCAACCGGCCGGAGGTGCTGAACGCCTTCCACAACGAGGCGATGGACGAGTGCCGCGCCGCGCTGAAGGAGCTGGCGGAGAACGACGCGGTGCGCGCGGTGCTGGTGCGCGGGGAGGGGCGGGCGTTCTCGGCGGGGTTCGACATGAAGGCCTCGGCGAACCGGGACCAGTCGACCGTGGACCTGGTGCGCAAGCAGATGGAGCGGCAGTTCGACTTCATCATGGCGTTCTGGGATTGCCCGAAGCCGACCATCGCGCTGGTGCACGGATTCTGCATGGCGGGCGCCTTCGAGGTGGCGCTGGCGTGCGACATCACCATCGCGGCCGAGGGGACGCGGTTCGGGGAGCCGGAGGTGCGGTTCGGGACGGGGATCGTGGCGATGCTGCTGCCCTGGGCGGCGCTGCCGAAGCACGCCAAGGAGATGCTGCTGACCGGGAACGACAAGATGGATGCGGCCCGCGCGCATGCGATCGGGATCGTGAACCATGTGGTGCCGGCCGACGAGCTGGTGGGGTTCGGGCGGCGGATGGCGCTGGACATTGCCGCGGCGGCGGGGCCGAGCGTGTTCTTCACCAAGCGGGCGATGAACCGGACCTACGAGATCATGGGGATGCGCCAGGCGCTGCTGGCTTCGCTGGATATCGACATCATCCTGAACTCGACGCCGAGTGCGGAGAAGGCGGAGTTCGGGCGGCTGCGGCGCGAGCAGGGGCTGAAGGCGGCGCTGGCGTGGCGGGATTCGCGGTTCTCGGATGGGGCGGGGTAGGAAGGAAGCAAGGAAGGATTCAACGCCAAGGCGCCAAGGAAGGCCAAGGCAAGATCGCCAAGGGCTTGGCGGCCTTGTCTCCCTGACCTTGGCGTCTTGGCGTTGAATCGCTTCCTTGGGCAGGGCTGGGCTGCGTTCCTTCCCTTGAGGGGGCGGGCGGTGTATCTGCCGGCGCCATGAGCACCGATGCTGTTGCCGAGATTGCGCGCCGCCGGACGTTTGCGATCATCTCCCACCCCGATGCCGGCAAGACCACGCTGACCGAGCGGCTGCTGCGCGCGGGCGGGGCGATCCAGCTGGCCGGGAACGTGCGCGCCAAGGGGGAGCGGCGGCGGACGCGGTCCGACTGGATGGGGATCGAGCGCGAGCGCGGGATTTCCGTGGTGACCTCGGTGATGACGTTCGAATACCGCGACTGCGTGTTCAACCTGCTGGACACGCCGGGGCATGAGGATTTCTCCGAGGATACCTACCGCACGCTGACGGCGGTGGATTCGGCGGTGATGGTGATCGACGCGGCCAAGGGGATCGAGGCGCGGACGCGCAAGCTGTTCGAGATCTGCCGCATGCGCGACATCCCGATCGTGACCTTCATCAACAAGTTCGACCGCGAGGCGCAGGACCCGTTCGCGCTGCTGGACGAGGTTTCCTCCGCGCTGGCGCTGGATACGGCGCCGGTGACCTGGCCGGTGGGGCGGGCGGCGACGTTCGTGGGCACGTACGACCTGCGCAAGCGGGAATACCATCTCACGGAGCAGCTGCCGCAATCCGACGAGCGCATGGTGGCGCTGGGCGAGGAGCTGGAGCTGGTGCAGGCCGCGCTGCCGGAGTTCGAGGTGGAGGGCTTCATGGCCGGGCACCTGACGCCGGTGTATTTCGGCAGTGCGATCAAGGAGATCGGGGTTTCCGACCTGCTGGACGGGCTGGTGGAATACGGGCCGCGGCCAAGGGCGCAGCCGGCGGATACGCGGATCGTGGAGGCGAGCGAGCCGGGGCTGACGGCGCTGGTGTTCAAGATCCAGGCGAACATGGACCCGAACCATCGCGACCGGATCGCCTTCGCGCGGGTGTGTTCCGGCAAGCTGGTGCGCGGGATGCGGCTGAAGCAGGTGCGCACCGGCAAGCTGATTCCGCTGCATGCGCCGCAGTTCTTCTTCGCGCGCGAGCGGCAGACGGCGGACGAGGCCTTTGCCGGGGACGTGGTGGGCATTCCCAACCACGGCACGCTGCGGATCGGCGATACGCTTTCGGAGGAGGAGGCGATCAACTTCGTCGGCGTGCCGTATTTCGCGCCCGAGATCCTGCGGCGGGTGCGGCTGGACGATGCGATGAAGGCCAAGAAGCTGCGCCAGGCGCTGCAGGAGCTGGCCGAGGAGGGGGTGGTGCAGCTGTTCCGCCCGCAGGATGGCGCGCCGCCGATCGTGGGGGTGGTGGGGACGCTGCAGCTGGACGTGCTGCTGGCGCGGCTGGCCGGGGAGTACGGGGTGAAGATCGGCTTCGAGCAGACGCCCTATTCGCTGGCGCGCTGGGTTTCCGGCGAGAAGAC
>CANHCJ010000141.1 GCA_947458025.1 Rhodospirillales bacterium
GCCTTGGGCGGCGAGGCCGGCGAAGGGGTCCTGTGCGCGGGCGGCCCCGGGAGCGGCCATGGCGGCCAGCAGGAGGGCGAGCGCGAGGAGGGCGCGGCGCAGGAGGGGCATTGTTGGCGTTTCCGGAAGGGGGGTTCGGCTGGGGAGCCGAAGGGGCGGGCCTTGCGGGCCCGCCCCTGGTGGTCAGGCGTGGGCGGGGCTTACTTGGAGGCGCCGCCGCACTTGCCGGTCTTGACGTTGAAGTTGCCGCAGGAGAGCGGGGCGCGCCAATCGGAGATCAGGTCGCGCGAGCCTTCCAGGTGCGGGGACCATTCCTCGGCCACCACGGTGCCCGCGGTCTGCCAGACCACGTTGAACTGGCCGTCTTCCTTGATCTCGCCGATCAGGACGGGCTTGGTGATGTGGTGGTTGGGCATCATGGCGGAGAAGCCGCCGGTGAGGTTCGGCACGGCGATGCCGATCATGGCGGGGATGACCTTCGCGGGCTCGGGGGAGCCGGCCTTCTCGATCGCCTTGATCCACATGTTGAAGCCGATGACGTGGGCTTCCATGGGGTCGTTGGTGACGCGCTTGGGGTTCTTGGTGAAGGCCTTCCACTTCTCGATGAAGGCCTTGTTCTCCGGGCTTTCGACGGACTGGAAGTAGTTCCAGGCGGCCAGGTGGCCGACCAGCGGCTTGGTGTCGATGCCGGCCAGTTCCTCCTCGCCGACGGAGAAGGCGACGACGGGGATGTCGGTGGCCTTGATGCCCTGGTTGCCGAGCTCCTTGTAGAAGGGGACGTTGGCGTCGCCGTTGATGGTGGAGACGACGGCGGTCTTCTTGCCGGCGGAGCCGAAGCGCTTGATCCCTGCTACGATGTTCTGCCAGTCGGCGTGGCCGAAGGGGGTGTAGTTGATGAGGATGTCCTCATCCTTCACGCCCTTGGACTTGAGGTAGGCTTCGAGGATCTTGTTGGTGGTGCGGGGGTAGACGTAGTCGGTGCCGGCGAGCACCCAGCGCTGCACCTTTTCCTCGGCCATCAGGTAGTCGACGGCGGGGATGGCCTGCTGGTTGGGGGCGGCGCCGGTGTAGAAGACGTTGCGGCTGCTTTCCTCGCCCTCGTACTGGACGGGGTAGAAGAGGACGTTGTTCAGCTCCTCGAAGACGGGGAGCACGGATTTGCGGGAGACGGAGGTCCAGCAGCCGAAGACGGCGGAGACCTTGTGGACGGTGATGAGCTCGCGGGCCTTTTCGGCGAAGAGGGGCCAGTTGGAGGCGGGGTCGACGACGACGGCTTCGAGCTTGCGGCCGAGGACGCCGCCCTTCTTGTTCTGCTCCTCGATGAGCATGAGCATCACGTCCTTCAGCGTGGTCTCGCTGATGGCCATGGTGCCGGAGAGGGAGTGGAGGATGCCGACCTTGATCGGTTCACCTTGTCCCGTTTGGGCCTGGGCCTGCGGGACGGCGGCGAGGGCGGTGAGGGCGGTGGCGGCGAGGCCGATCCCGCGCAGCATTTTCCGGATGAGTGACATGTAGCCCTTTTCCCTGGTGAACGGACGGCCTGCCTATTGGCGAGGCACTCCAGGGCCTGTGCAGATTCCGTGCCAGCAATGATGCATGGAAAATTGGCAATGAATCGCCTGGGCGGCGGCAGATTCTGCCCCCGGTGGGTTCAGGTGGCGAAAAGTTGGGCGATTATGCCGTGGCGGGGTTGTGCAGGGCGGGGGCGCTGGCGGTGAAGGCGGCAATGGTGGCTTCGACCTCCGCATCGGTGTGGGCGGCGGAGAGGAACATTCGGCCGAAGGGGGAGCGCAGGGTCATGACGCCGTGGCGGCGCAGGGCCAGGTGCAGGGCGAGGCTGCGGTTGGCGTCGGCCAGGCGGATTGCGGCGGCGTAGTCGGCGGGTGGGGTGTCGGCGAACCAGAGGCTGAAGACGCTGCCGTGGCCGCTGGTGCAGGCGGGGTGGCCGGCCTGGCGCAGGGCGGCGGTGATGCCGGCGCGCAGGCGTTCGCCGCGGGCGAGCAGGGCGGGGTAGTCGAGCGCGGAGAGCGCGCGCATCGTGGCCAGCACGGCGGCGCAGGCGGGTGGGTTGCCGCTGTAGGTGCCGGCGCGGGCGATGCGGCCCTGCTCGAACAGGGCCATGATCTCCGGCCTGCCGGCCAGGGCGGCCACCGGCAGGCCGCTGCCGATCGCCTTTCCCAGGGTGGCGAGGTCCGGCTCCAGCCCTGCCAGCGTGGAGGTGAGGCCGGCGTGGAGGCGGAAGCCCATCAGCACCTCGTCGGCGATCACCAGCGCGCCGTGGCGGCGGGCGAGGCGCTGGAGATGGGCGAGGTAGCCGGGGGCCTCGGCGATGCAGCCGGCATTGGCCAGGACGGGTTCCACCAGGATGCCGGCGATGTCGTCGTGCTCGGCGAAGAGGCGCTCGGCATCCTCGAAATCGTTGTAGCGCAGCAGCACGGTGCGGTCGGTGGCGGGGCGGGCGTTGGCCTCCATGGCGGCGGCGGGGGAGCCGGTGTTGCCGAAGGCGACGTCGTCCAGCCAGCCGTCGAAGCCGGCGGCGAACTTGGCGATGCGGGGGCGGCCGGTGACGATGCGGGCGGTGCGCGAGGCGAGGTGGACGGCCTCGCTGCCGGAGTTGAGGAAGACGATGCGGTCGAGCGGGCCGAGGCGGGCGGCGAGTGCCGCGGCGGCCTGTTCCTCCAGCGCGTGGGCGAGGCCGGGCATGGGGCCGTTCAGGAGGGCCTGGGTGACGGCCTCCAGCACCGCGGGCGGGGCGTGGCCGAGGAAGTCGGCGCCCATGCCCAGGAGGTAGTCGATGTAGCGGTTGCCCTGGGCGTCCCACAGGAAGGGGCCCTGGGAGCGGGCGATGGTGAGGGGGATGCCGTCGAGCGGGGGCATGGCGCGGCCTGCGCTGGAGATGCCGCCTACGAGGTGTGCCATGTGGGTGCCTCCTGCCCGGGGGAGGGAAGGAAGCATGTTCTTTTTTGGAAAAAAAGAACCAAAAAACTTTTCCCCGTTTGCGCCCGGGCCTTCACGGGAGGGCAGGGTGCAAGCGGATAAAGTTTTTTTGCTTCTTTTTGTTCACAAAAAGAAGACTCTTATACTGCCACTGAATGCCTTGCCTTGCCCGCGGCCAGGTAGCTGTCGAACACGGCGGCCACCACGCGGGCGAGTTTGCGGCCTTCCGGGGTGAGGGTGATGGCCGGGCCCTGGCGGGCGAGCAGGCCGTCGGCGGCCATGGCATCGAGGGTTTCGAGTTCCTCCGGGCACCAGGCTTCGGGGGCGCCGAGGCTGCGGGCGACGGCATCCGTGTTCACCTGGCTGTCGCACATGATGCGCTCGATGACCTGGCCGCGCAGGCGGTCATGTGGGGAGAGGGCGACGCCCTTGCCGACGGGCAGGGTGGCGCCGAAGACGGCGCGGGACCAGGCGCCGGTTTCGGCGAGGTTCTGCACGTGGCCGAAGGGGGAGCGGCCGATGGCGGTGGCGCCGAAGCCGATCAGGGTTTCGGCGGGATCGGTGGTGTAGCCCTGGAAGTTGCGGCGCAGCGTGCCCTGGCGGGCGGCGACGGCCATGCTGTCGCCTGGCAGGGCGAAGTGGTCGAGGCCGATGGCCTGGTAGCCGTGGTGCGCGAGGGCCTCGGCGGCGCTTTCGGACTGACGGGCGCGGGCGGCGGCGGCGGGGAGGGCGGCCTCGTCGATCAGGCGCTGGCGCCTGGCCATCCAGGGGACGTGGGCGTAGCCGAACAGGGCGACGCGGTCTGGCCGCATGGCGGCGGCGGTGGCGATGGTGGCGAGGAGCGTTTCCTCGGTCTGGTGCGGCAGGCCGTAGATGAGGTCGAAGTTGATGTGCGCGACGCCGGCGTGGCGCAGGGCCTCGACGGCGCGGGCGACCATGGCGGGCGGCTGGATGCGGTTGATGGCCTGCTGCACCTTCGGGTCGAATTCCTGCACGCCGAAGCTGGCGCGGGTGAAGCCCAGCGCGCCGATGCGGGCGGCCATTTCGGGGGTGAGGGTGCGGGGGTCGCTTTCGATCGAGAGTTCGGCTTCGGGCAGAAAGGTGAAGTGGCGGCGCAGGCGGTCCATGAGGGCGGCGAGGTCATCCGGCGCGAGGGCGGTGGGGGTGCCGCCGCCCCAGGCGAGGTGGATGGCCTTCATGCCGCGCGGCAGCAGGGCGGCGACGAGCTCGATCTCGGCGTGCAGGGCTTCGGCGTAGGCGGCGACGGGGGCGTAGCTGGCGGCGAGCTTCATGTTGCAGCCGCAATAGGCGCAGACCTGACGGCAGAAGGGCACGTGCAGGTAGAGCGAGACGGGGCGGGATGGGTCGGCGCGGCGCAGCCAGTCGGCGTAGGTGGCGGGGGCGAAATCCTCGCGGAAATGCGGCGCGGTGGGGTAGCTGGTGTAGCGCGGGACGGCGCGGCGGGCGTAGGCGGCGAGGGTTTCGGCGTTGGTCATGAGGCTCCCCCGGTGGTGCCTGGTAGGGCGGTCCTGGCGTGGGCGGCATCCTGGTGCCGGCGGGGGAGGCCGGCATTGACGCAGGTCAAGACGGTGTCAGCCGGCGGAGGCGATGCGCTGGGGGGCGTGGTTGGGCTGCGGGTGGGCCGCGCGGGCGGCGCTGGCGCGCAGGGTCATCTGCAGGGCGGCGAGCTGGCGCTGGGCTTCGTCGATATGCGCCTCGGCGCCGGCCATGGCGTCGTCGGCCATGGTGTCCGTGGGGCGCATGCGCAGGACGCTGCGCAGGGCGGCCATGCTTTCCTCCACGCTGCTCATGGCGAGATCGACCGCGGAGGCGGTGGGGTCGGGCGGGGCGGGGGCGACGCGGCGGGTGCAGGTGAGGTCGGTTTGGGCGAGGAGCCATTCGCCCAGGCGCGGATCCGGCACGGCGCGCAGGACGCGGTTGATCTCATCGGGGGTGAACTGGATGCGGCCGGTGACGCGGCCGTAGAAGTTGCGGGAGCTGAGCCCGACCTCTTCGGCGACGTCCTTCAGCTTGCGGTTCTGCTCCGTGACCAGGATGTGGCGCAGCAAGGCGGCGAAGGACGTCCGGCCCGAAGGTGGCATCTGAAAGCTCCCCATGGATGCGGGATTCCTTTTATTCGAAACTCCCGATGCGAAATTGATTTAGCTCAAGACAATTGTGTTTCAGAGTTATTTCACTCTTCGTTACGTAGCGAGCGGCTTCGGCGGCGAGGCCGGGGCGCCGGCGGTGTCAGGGCCGGCGGCGGCGCGCCAGGCCGAGGCCGAGCACGGAGGCGGCAAGCAGCGCGAGGCTGGCCGGCTCCGGGATGGGGTTCGGGGCGACGAAGTCGCTGCCCTCGTTGCCGAGGCCGGTGCTTTGGACATGCGCCGCGGCGCGGAACGGGCCGGCGCCGCCCGACGGGATGCTGAAGTAATTGAAATCCGACGCGGTGAGGCCGGGGTAGCCGGTGACGGCGAGGTCGTAGGTGGAGGTCTGGCCGAGGGCCATGGTGCCGGCGGCGTAGTTGAAGCGGAAGCTGAAGGTGCCGTCGCCGTCCGGCTTCAGCTTGGCGCCGGCGCCGGGGTCGCCGGGGCGGTCGATGCCGGTGACGGTGAGGCCGGAGACATGGGCGGCGGTGAGGTTGTCGGCGCTGTAGTCGGGGTTGAGGTTGAACCACCACTCGTCGGCGAATTCGGCGGGTTGGCCGCCATCGGTGTCGGCGGAGAGGCCCGGGGCGGAGAGGGTGAGGCGGACGATGCCGGCGCCCTGGTCCTGGAAGACGGCGCGCAGCCAGGGGGCGGTGCCGTCGGAGGGGACGGCGCCGAAGCTGTAATCGAAATCGAGGGTGAGGCTGCTGGCCTGGGCCGGGGTGGCGAGGGTGAGGCACGCGGCCAGGAGGGGGGCGGCCAGGCGGGCGGCGATCGGTGTGGTCATGGCGATGGTTCCCGTTCCCATGGACTGCGCGGCGCACGGCCGCATCAGTGGATGCGCATGTTCTTGCAATCACCATGCCATGGGGGTGGAACGAATGAATTCAACGGGTTGATCGGGCGGTGGGGGAGGCTTGTCTAGGTCGCGCGGGACACAGATCGGGTATGGGGGCGCGGGAAATGTCACGCGGGTGGCCGGCAACCCCTTGGCGGGGGGCGATTCCCCGCCCGCACCGGCGCGGCGCGGGCGGTGGTTGCGGATCGGCAAACTGGAAAACTCTTCGACAGCACGATTCGTGGACGCGCCATGGCCGCAGGGGGCGGCCATGGCGCAGGGCGGGATCAGCCCGCCTGTTCGGCGATCGGGCGGGCCTGGGGGTGGGTGCTGCGGTGGGTGGCGAAGGCGGCCAGCGCCGGATGCGGCGTGGCCAGCTTCGCCAGGTCGGGGCGCGGGCGGGCCAGGCCCGGGATTCGGCCCCAGGCATCCTCCAGCGATTGCGCGGCATCGAGCAGGGCGAGGTCGCTGCGGAAGCGGCCGGTGACCTGCATGCCGAAGGGCATGCCCATCGGGTCGGTGCCGCAGGGCAGGGAGATGGCGGGGTTGGTGACCAGCGTCACGTCGTAGGTGAGCGCCAGCCAGTGGTAGTAGTTGCGCAGCTTCACGCCCTCCAGCTCCTCCAGGTAGAGCTGGGTCCAGGGGAAGGGCGTGACCGGGACGGTGGGCGAGAGGATCAGGTCGTAATCCCGGTAGAGCGCCTGGAAGCGGCGGAAGAGGCGGGTCTGCTCGCTGGCGGCCCAGGCGGCGTCGGCCAGGGTCATCTTGGCGCCGATCTCGTAGTTGGCGCGGATGTTGGGGCCGAGGAGGCTGGGATCGGTCTCGTACTGGGACTGGTAGCGGGCGACGAAGCCTTGGGCGCGCACCACGTCGAAGCAGCGGTCGGCCTCGCCCATGTCGATCTCGATCTGGTCGCAGGCGGCGAAGAGATGGGCCATGGCGGCCATTTTTTCGCGCATGGCCTGGCGGATTTCGGAGCCGACCGGGGCCTGGCCGAAATCCTCCGTCCAGGCGACGCGCAGGCTGCCGAGGTCGGACGGGCGAGGGGCGAGGATCTGCTCGCGCGGGATCGGGAAGGCGAGCGGCTCGCGGTCGTCCATGGCGGCCTGGGCGGCGAACAGCAGGCGGGTGTCGGCGACGGTGCGGCCCATGGGGCCGAGGACGGAGATGGCGGACCAGCCGTGCGGGCGCTTGTCCATCGGCACCACGCCGGGGGAGGGGCGGAAGCCGACCACGCCGCAGATGGCGGCGGGGATGCGCAGCGAGCCGCCGGTGTCGGAGCCGGTGCATACCGGCAGCATGTCGGTGGCCAGCGCCACGGCCGAGCCGCCGGAGGAGCCGCCGGGGTTGAGGGCGGGGTTGAACGGGTTGCCGGTGGCGCCCCAGACCGGGTTGCGGCTGTTGGCGCCGGCGCCGAATTCCGGGACGTTGGTCTTGCACAGGATGACCGCACCCTGGGCGCGGACGTTGGCGACCATGGCGCAATCGAAGTCCGGCACGTCGTTGGCGTGCAGGGGGGAGCCGTAAGTGGTGAGCAGGCCGCCGGTTTCGTGCAGGTCCTTGATCCCCGTGGGCAGGCCGTGCAGCAGGCCGAGCGGCTCGCCGCGCAGCACGTCCTGCTCGGCCAGCTTGGCCGCGCGGCGGGCCGCGGTGACGTCGGCGCCGGTGATGGCGTTGGTGGCGGGGTTGAGCGCGATGATGCGCTGGATGCAGGCCTCCAGCAGTTCGACGGGCGAGATCTCCTTGGTGCCGATGCGCTGGCGTTGCTCGGTGGCGGGGAGGGAGAGCATGTCGGTCATGATCGGGGCTCGGATCAGTAGGAGAGGAAGCCGCCATCCACCGGCATGGTGATGCCGGTGACGTAGCGGGCGAGGTCGCTGGCCAGGAACACGGCGGGGCCGGCGATGTCATCGGGCGTGCCGAGGCGGCCCAGCGGGATGCGGTGGGTGAAGTTGGCCATGTACTCGGGGTTCTGGCGCGCGCGCTCGTTGAGCGGGGTGGCGATGACGCCCGGGCCGATGGCGTTCACGCGCACGCCCTGGGGCGAGAGCTCGGTGGCCAGGTGCTGGGTGAGGCCGCGCACCGCGGCCTTGCTGGCGGTGTAGGCGGCGGAGTTGGGCAGGGCGACGAAGCTTTGGATGCTGCCGATGTTGATGATGCAGCCGCGCGTGGCCTTCAGATGGGCGAGGAAGGCGGTGACCATGTTGTAGACGCCGTCGAGGTTGACCGCGAGCGTGGCATCCCAGTCTGCCCGCGTGGCGGGGTCGTCCACCTTGCCGCGGCGGATGATGCCGGCGTTGTTCACCAGCGTGTCGATGGGGCCGAGCTCGGCCTGGATGCGCTGGGCGAGGGCATCGACGCCTGCGCGGTTGGTGACATCGAGCTGGAAGGCCGCGGCATCCGCGCCGATTTTCTCGGCGGTGCGCATCGCGGCCTCCCCGTTCACGTCGGTGGCGATGACGAAGGCGCCGGCGCGGGACATGGCCAGCGCGATGCCCTCGCCGATGCCGGAGCCCGCGCCGGTGACCAGGGCGCGGCGGCCCTGCAGCAGGCCTTCCATGGCGCTACTCCACGATCGAGCTGGCGACGCCGGCCGGGGCGGCGGTGCGGCCGCCATCGACCACGTATTGCGCGCCGGTGATGTTGCCGGCGAGATCCGAGCAGAGGAACAGCACGAGGTTCGCCACCTCCTGCGCGGTGCCGTAGCGGCGCAGCGGGATGGAGCCGGCGTAGCGCGCCTCCACGCTCTCGGGGTTGTTGGGCGAGACCTGCCTGGCGATGTCGTGCACCATGCGGGTGTCGATCGGGCCGGGGCAGACGGCGTTGACGCGGATGCCCTGGGGCCCGACCTCGCCGGCGGCGACCTTGGTGAGGCCCATCACCGCGTGCTTGCTGGCGACATAGGCCGGCATGCCGGGGGTGCCGAAAAGGCCGGCGACCGAGGCGGTGTTCACCACCGCGCCGCGCCCCTGCTTCAGCATCACCGGCAGGACGTGCCTGAGGCCCAGGAACACGCCCTTCACGTTCACCGCCATCACGGCATCGAACACCGCCTCCTCATACTCGGCGGTGACGGCCACCTTGCCCTCGATGCCGGCATTGTTGTGGAAGCAGTCGATCGCGCCCCAGGTGTCGAGCGCCAGCTGCACATAGGCGCGCACATCGGCCGCCTGCGTCACGTCGGCCGCCTTGAACAGGGCCGTGCCGCCGGCCGCCCGGATCGCCGCCACCGTGGCCTCGCCGGCCGCCACGTCCCGATCCACGGCCAACACACCCCTGGCGCCCCTGGCGGCGAAACTCTGCGCCACCGCCTGGCCAATGCCGTTGGCCCCGCCCGTGACCACCGCAACCTTGCCCGCAAAATCCATCGCCGCCTCCCCGCATGACGTTGCTGCGAACGATGCCAGGGGGCTCGGCGGGGGGCAAGGAAGGGAAGGCCAGGGGCGCTGCCCCTGGACCCCGCTGGGGCCTCAGGCCCCAGACCCCATCCGTTTTGTTGCCCACGGCAGAGGGGGTGCCCCTCAGGACGAGACGTCCTGAGGGGCACCCCGTCTGCCGTGGGCAAAAGTCGAGTGGGTCCAGGGACCTCAGGTCCCTGGCGGGTCC
>CANHCJ010000142.1 GCA_947458025.1 Rhodospirillales bacterium
TCCGCGGCCGATGTCGAACCGCTCTGGCAGCGCATCGCCGACGGCACCCTTCGCAGCGTCAGCGTCGGATACCGCGTGCACCGCTACGAGCCGATCCCGGATCCCGTCGCCGGCACCGTCCACCGTGCTGTCGATTGGGAGCCATACGAGATCTCCGTGGTCCCACTGCCGGTCGATCCTGCCGCCGCCGTGCGCGGCGCCAGTGACACCCCGCTCATCCCGACCATCGAGCCGGCCATCCCCGATCCCATCCGCACCCAGGAGTCCACCATGCCGGACCCGGCAGACATCACCACCACGCCCACCGCCCCTGACGCGCCCGCGACGCCACCCCCCGCAGCGCCGTCCGTGACGTCGCCCCCGGCTCCCGACCTCGACGCAGTGCGCGCCGAGGCAGAGCGAGCAGCGGTGGAGCGCATCACCAGCTACGAGACCGTCCTCGCCGCCGCCCGCGGCCTGCTGCCCGACGACCAGATCGATGCCCAGCGGCAAGCGGCCATCCGCGAGCGCGTCTCCGCGGACGTGCTGCGCGGCCGGCTCTGGGATGCCTTCGCCCAGCGCGGCCGAAGCGCACCGGCGAGCCTGCCGGCCAACCCGGCCTCCGGTCCCGCGTCCCAGGGCCCCGAGGTCATCCGCGACGCCATGGCCGAGGCGCTGGCTGTGCGCGCCATGCCAGGATACCAGGCCGCTGGTGGTGCTGGCGGTCGCCATGCCGAGTTCCTCGGCTGGCGTCCCTCCGAGATGGTCGCCGAACTGATGCGCGCCCGCGGCGAGCGGAACATCCCGCGCGACACTGCCAAGCTGGCCGAGCGTGCCTTCCAGACCACCAGCGACTTCCCGCTGCTACTCTCGGCCGCGGCCAACAAGATGCTGCTGGCCGCCTATGCGCCGGCGAACCCGACCTATCGCCAGATCTTCCTGCGGCGCGACTTCCGCGACTTCAAGCCGCACCGCCACCTGCGCGTTGGCGACTTCCCCAACCTGGTGCCCCTGTCCGAGAGCGGCGAGATCCAGGCCGGCACGATGTCCGAGAGCCAGGAGCTGGTGACGCTCACCACCTTCGCCCGGCGCATCCGCGTCACCCGGCCTATGCTGGTCAACGACGACCTCGGCGCCTTCACCGACTTCGCCGCCATAATCGGCCGCAGGGTGGCCGACTTCGAGAACGTCACCGCCTACGGCCTGCTCAACGGCGCCAATGGCGATGGCCCGACGCTGACCACCGGTGCCACGACCGTGTTTGCCACTGGCGCCGCCCGGGCCAACAAGGCGTCCTCGGGCACCGCGCTGGACCTCACCAACCTTGCCGCCGGCCGTGCTGCGGTGATGAAGCAGAAGACCCTCGATGGCCTGCCGATCTCGGTTGGCTCCAGCATGACCCTGCTGGTGGGGCCCAACCAGGAGCTGTCGGCACGGCAGCTGACGGTGTCGGTGCAGGCGACCCAGACCAGCAACGCCAACGTCTTCTCTGGCTTCATACAGCCGCTAGTCGAGCCGCTGATCCCCACCAACCGCTGGTACCTGTTCTCCGACCCGCTGTCGGCCCCGGTCTACGTCTACGGCTACCTCAATGGCGCCGAGGGACCGCAGGTCACGACCGGTCCCGTCTCTGGTGTCGATGGCGTCGAGGTCTCGGTAATCTTCGACTTCGGCGTCGGTGCCATCGACTGGCGCGGTGCCTGGTTCAACCCGGGAACCTGATGGGAGGTGCAGCCCCGAAGCGCTCGCCGCGAGGTCGCATGGACGCTATCTCGCGGCTTGGCCGAGATGGTTCACCGACTGTAGAGATCGTCGCGCGTCCAGCGACCGATATCGATGGCACGCTGCTTGGCCAGTCGATGGAGGAGTTTCGCGCGAGCTCGGATCACACCGCGACTCGGGCCGCCTTCCACCGGCTCGATCTTGGCTACCGGACGTCCATTCTGGATCAGGAGGTAGCGCCGCCCACGCCGCACTTGCCGCATGATCGCGCAGACTCGCCAGCGCAACGTGGCGACAGTGATGGGCGTCTGGTTTCTCACGCAAGCCCCAGGAACACGGCGAGGCTTCGGTTTAGCGCGACGAGTTCATCGTCCGCGAGGCGCCCAAGGTGTTGCCCGATGCGCTCGCGGCGGACACTGACGAGCTTCTCAACCGCGATCCGGCTGGGCCGCTGCAACCCGCTCGCACTGTTCGCCGCAACTGGGATGCGCAGCAGCGGCGCTCCCGTCTCCTGCGTCGTCAACAGGCACACGACGATGGAGCCGGTCTCCAGGAACAGTTCGGACTGGATGATGACGGCCGGACGAGGCTTGCCGCCGTAATCGCCGCCATCGCGGTCGGCAATGACGACGACATCACCGCGGCGCATTGGGCGTCCGCTGACCGTCCCCATCATCATCCTCATCGAGGACCGATACGCGCTCGATGAAGTCCATCACTTCGTCAAAGTCCGGCTCAGCGGCAACCAGCCGGGACTGGCGCCGAGCCTCCTCCTCGAATCCCGGAGCCCTCGTGTCAGGCACCCAGATCTGAACCGGCCGCAACCCGCGCCGACGTAGCTCGGCACGGTGCGCTGCGACACGGCTTCGAACGTCGGATCGTGCCATTGGCCACCTCCAGGTCACGTTACATGTAACGCAGCGTCTTGCCGACCGCAAGGGCGCAACTTCACCCAGGAACAAACATCATGAAGACCTTCGTCCAACCGGGCCTCTCGGTCCTTCTGCCCATGCCCTATGACCGCACCTCCGGCCAGGGCGTGCTGGTCGGCGCCCTGTTCGGTGTCGTCGCCGTCGATGCGCTCTCCGGTGTCTCCGCCGAGGTGGCGGTGAACGGCGTGTTCGATATCACCAAGGAAGCGCCACTGGTCATCGCCGTCGGTGCCCGCGTCTTCTGGGACAACACCAACAGGCGGGTCACCACCACTTCCACCGGCAACGTCGCCATCGGCCATGCCGTCGTGGCCGCGGCCTCGGCCGACACCACCGCGCGGGTGCGCCTCTCCGGCTCCACCCCGGCCGGGACCTGATCATGGTCGTCGTCGCAGCCAAAGCCGCCGATCTGCTGTCTGCCCGCGACCGAGCGCGGCTGGCAGGTGTGCACCCTGATCTGGTGGCGGTTGTCGAGGCGGCACGCCGGCAGGTGCCCTTCATCGTGGTGGAGGGGATGCGCACCCGCGAGCGCCAGGCCCAGCTGGTGAAGTCCGGCGCAAGCCGCACCATGGACAGCCGGCACCTGACCGGCCACGCCGTCGATCTCGCACCGACCGTCGAGGGCGAGGTGCGGTGGGATTGGCCGTTGTTCTACCCCATGGCCAAGACGGTGAAGGACGCGGCGCAGGTGCGCGGGATCGCCCTGGTCTGGGGTGGTGACTGGCCACGCTTCCGCGACGGCCCGCACTTCGAGCTCAACCGCGACGTCTATCCTGCCGGGAGAGGCTGATGTCGGCCTTCACCGCGGCGCTGGCTGCTGTGCATGCCGACACCAACATCGGCACGCCCGCCGACTTCCGCCGGCCGCCGGGGCCGTGGGTGCCGGCCCGGGTGGTGCTGTCCCGGCCCACCGACACCATCGGCGGCTTGGGAGGCATTGGCACCCGGGCTGGCAGCCTCGCAGCCACCGTCCTGGCTGGGGACATCGCGCCGCTGGAACCGCAGCGCGGCGATGAGGTGCTGCTCAATGGTGTGACCCATCGCGTCGACGACGCCGAGCGTGACCCGCTGGGCCTGTCGTGGCGCCTCATCCTGGCGGAGACCTGATGATGCCGACACCGATCCGGGAGGCGGCACTGGCGGCGATCGCCGGCCGACTGGCCGCCGAAGTGCCTGATGTTGTGCTGGAACGCGCACGCCGCGCCCCGGTGGACACCGATAAGGAGCCGCTGCCGCGCCTCGTGCTTACCGGCACCGATTGGGAGGCGGACGAGACCGCCGAGCCGGGCAGCACGCACTACAGTCTCGGCTTCGCCGTGGCCGGCTACGTTCGGGATGCGACGGACCTCGGCGTGGAGCAGGGACTGTCGGATCTGCACGCGTCGCTGATCGCTGCGCTCGCCGGCTGGACGCCAGCCCTTGATGGCCTCGGCGAGGTGTCCGAGCAGGGGGCCGAGTTCCGGCTCTACGACACCGATGACAGCGCCAAGCCGGCCGGCGAGGTCCTCGCGCGCTTCACCATGCTCGCCATTGCACCTCTGGGCTCGCCCTACCTCCCCTGAGCCTTCGGCTCACCCGCACAATCTGAAAGGCCCTGCCCATGAGCACCAACCTCGTGCGCATGAAGTTCGCCGCCGTCGCGGCAAAGATCGAGGTGACGCCCGGCACCGACGCCATCGGCGGCACACCCGTCGCCGCGGACTGGATTGCGTCGGAGATGGAGGTCCAGTTCGACCCCACCATCATCGAACTGCCCGAACTCACCGGCTCGCTCGACAGGGCTCCTTCGGTCGTTGGCGGTCTCAAGCCACGGCTACGCCTGCGCATGCCACTGCGCGGCTCCGGCACCGCCGGTACTGCGCCGGATTTCGGGCGCCTGATGCGCTGCTGCACCTTTGCCGAGCTGGTCACCGGCACCGCCGTCGGCGCCCCCACCGCCGCCACCGCCGGCACCACCACGACGGTCACCGCCGCCGCGCCCTTCGGCACTACCGCCCAGCAGTATCGCGGCATGCCCCTGCTGCTCTCCGGCGTCCGCACCACCGTCACCGGCATCGTCGACTATACCGCGTCGCGGGTGATCACCATCGGTCACACCGAGGGCAGCGCGATGGGCATCTCCACCCTTCTGCAGGTCCCCATCAACGTGCTCTACAGCCCGACCTCGGACGAGAGCGTCTATCGGACCGCGACGATCTATTTCTACGCTGACGGCCTGCTGTGGACCTTCACCGGGGCGCTGGGCACCGCCTCTCTCGAACTCACCACCGGCGGCATCGGCTTCGTCACCTTCGAAATGCGGGCCCAGTTCGCCAGCAAAACCGCCACGGCCATGCCGGCCGGTGCAGCCGCCGTACTCCGCCCGACGCCGCCGCGCTTCGTGGCGGGCCGATGCCAGCTGAACCGGGCCCTGGCCCAGGTGCGGACGCTGACCATCAACGCCGGGGTCAACGTCATCCTGCCGGACGACCCGGAGAGTGCCGAGGGCTATGGCGCCGCGCTGCCGATCGAGCGCGACGTCGCCGGCAACCTCGATCCCTACATGAACACCACCAACTCGGTGGCGCTGTTCAACGCCTTCCGGGCGGGCACATCGATGTCGCTGATGGCGATCATCGGCAGCACGCCGGGCAACCGCTTTATCGCCACTGTTCCCAACGCCAAGGCGATCGGCATGGACCCAGGCCAGCGTGACGGCCTCGGCCAGCACGGCATCGGCTTCCAGGGCGATGGCGCGGACAGCGCCTTCTACCTGGCTCAGTTCTAGTCTTCCCACCAGGAGCCCCATCATGGATGGCATGACCGCCCCGCCGGTGTTCTCGGCGCACGACCTCGTGGCCTTCACCCCGCCGGGCAGCCCCCGGACCTACCGCCTGGCCTCGCTCACCTACCGCCAGCGCATCGCCTTCCGCGCCGCACTCGCGCGCGAGGCCGGCATGCGACCGTCGCCGCAGGACGTCAGCAATGGCCTGCGCGCTGCGCTGCGCGAGATCGCCCCAGCCAACCTCGACGAGGCGCTCGCCGTCGTGGACGAAGCGGACGCCGCCCGCGAGGCGGTCGACGCCAGCCCGGATGATGCGACGCTCAAGGCCAAGTTGGCGGACGCGCAGGCGCGACTTGCCGTGATCATCACCGCCTGCATGGATGTCCCTGTCTATGCCGAACTGCGCGCGGCCGGCGAGCGCTGGACCGGCATGGCTCCATGGGTGGCGTGCCGGCATGCGCTGCGCGGCTGGGACGGTCCCAGGCTGCCAACCTTCCGGAGGGAGAAGGGACTCGTGCCGGAAGACCTCATCGATGCGCTGCCAGCAAGCGAGGTCATGGCGGTGGGCTGGCGGGCCTTCCTGCTGGTGTCGCTGGACCGGAGTGCGGAGGGAAACTCCGCGGCGCCCTCGCCGTCGCCCGGGATTCCGACGCCTTCGCCGGAGGGCTGAGTCCGGAGGACGGCTCCGACTGGATGGTTGCAGGCGAGCCTTGGCCGGGCGGCAACCCCAGGCTGACGATCTCGCCGGCTTGGCACGACGTCGTTCGACTCTGGGCGGCCTGCCGGGATCCAGAGGGCGGTATTGCCCACTGGCCGGATGCCGGCGGTGTGGGCGACCAGGCGGCGTGGTTGGTCGATGCCTTTGCCACCCTCGGTACGATCTACACCAAGATGGTCGAGAGCGAGGCGCGGCTCCGCGGCCAGGTGGTCAGCGCGTGAGGGCGCCGTAGGTCTCGGGGCGGCGATGCTCGTCGAACTTCCACGTCGCCTTCACTTCGCGGACGACATCGAGGTCGATATCGGCCACCACCAGCGCATCGCGATCGTCCGGCCCCTGGGCCAGGATGCGGCCACGTGGATCAGCCACGTAGCTCGACCCGTAGAACTCGCCGATCGCCCAGGGCTCCTCGACGCCGACCCGGTTGATGGCACCGACATAGAAGCCGTTCGCCACCGCGGCCGCAGGCTGTTCCAGCGTCCAGAGGTGCTGGCTCAACCCCTTCCAAGTCGCCGAGGGGTTCACGACATACTCGGCGCCGGCCAGGCCGAGCGCGCGCCAGCCTTCGGGGAAGTGCCGATCGTAGCAGATGTAAACCCCGAGCTTGAGGTAGCGCGTCTGGAACACCGGGAAGCCGGTGGTCCCCGGCTCAAACCAGTAGCGCTCGGTGCCGCGTTCCTCGTTGCCGATCATCGTGTGCAGGTGGCTGCCGATGGTCGGGATGTGGGTCTTCTCGTAGGTGCCCATGACCGAGCCGTCGGCGTCGATCACCACCGCGGTGTTGGTCTTGCGGCCATCGTCGTGGCGCCGATAGAGCGGCACGACGATCACCATGCTGTGCTTGCGGGCAAGCTGGCACATCAACTGTGTGGTCGGTCCTTCCGGCACCCGCTCCGCCGCTTCCAGCCAGCGTGGCTCCGCCACCGGGCAGAAGTAGGGGGCGTTGAACACCTCCTGGAAGCAGATCACCTGCACGCCCTGCTCGGCCGCCAGGCGCACCTGTTCGGCGTGGGCGGCATTCATCGCGTCGCGGATTTCTGCGACCGGCGCTGAGGTCGGGGCCTTCAGCGCCATCTGGACCAAGCCAACACGCACCACGCTCATCTGCCCACTCCCCAGGTCGCATCCATGCGGTGGCCGGGATCCATCCGATCCGAGCCCCTGGACGCAGCGTAGCCACGCAACAGGGGCATCGGCCAGTGCAAGCGTCAGCACCCCTCCAGGAACCATCCCATGTTCGTCCGCGCCGCCGTGTTCGGCCGCTTGCGTGAGGCGATGCAGGCCGAGGTCGTTACGGTGGCCGGCGGACTGCGACGCGCCGTCGCCGCGACCGGCCACGAGGTACAGGCCGAGTTGCGTGCCCAGGCCCGGTCGGCCGGCTTCAAGGATGGTGGGCGCAGCGTCGCCAATGCCTGGCGCCTGAACCTCTATCCCGCAGGCGGGGTGGCACCGACGACCTTCAAGCCGGCGGCCCTGGTGTGGTCACGCATGCCGACCGTGGTGACCGCATTCGATCGCGGCGCCACGATCGTCGCCCGTGGCCGCACCTACATGGCCATCCCCACCGGCTACAACGCCATCGGCGGTCGCAGGTCAGGACGCCGTGGTGGGCTGCGCATCACCCCGGCGCAGATGATGCAGGCTGGACGCCGCGGCGAGGCGTTCGTGTTGCCCAGCCGATCGCGTCCCGGCATCGCGTTGTGGTGCCTGCGCGTGGCGGCGGCCACCGGCACGTCGCGGCGCGCCCGCAACCGGCTGCGGCTCTTCGTCGGCAGTGGCACCGAGGTGCTGACCGGACATCGCAAGGGCCAGGCGCAGCGTCGCCAGGAGGTCCTGGCTCAAGGCTTCGTGCCGATGTTCCTGCTGCTCAAGCGCGTGACCCTGCGCAAGCGGCTCGATGTGGCGAGTGTCCGACGGCGCGTGCCGGGCCTGCTGGCCCGGAATACCATCCTGGAACTCCGAGGTCGGGAGGCGTCTCGATGAGCAGCAGCGTCGCCCGCACCGTCGGCATCCGCGTCTCCACCGAGGGGGCAGACCGTGCCCGCCGGGAACTCGAACAGTTCGGCACCGCCGGTGAGGCGGCCTTGCGCCGCGTCGAGGTGGCGTCCCTGGCGGCATCGCCCGGACTGCAACGCTTGGCCGGCGCCTCCGATGTCGCCACCCGTGCCTTCCAGGGCATGGGCGGCAGTCTCGGCACGGTGGGCAGCACCTTCGCTGGTGTGTCCGTCGCTGCGGGCGGGCTGACTGCCGGGATCGTCGCGATGGGCGCCGCCGCGGTCGCCGCCGGGGTTCAGATCGCTAAGGCCGGCGATACCGCGACCGCGGTGCTGGCGCGGCTGGCGAGCGCCACCGGGTCTGCTTCCGCAGCCGAGCGTGCCTTCGAGGGGCTGTTCCGCCTGTCGCAGCAGACCGGCATCGCGGTCGCGGACAGTGCCGGAGCCTTCGCCCGCTTCGCCGTGGCCGCCAAGGAGGTGGGTGCCACCAACGACCAGGTGCTCAAGCTGGTCGGCGGCCTGCAAAAGGCCGGCATCGTCGCCGGGGCATCGGCCGAAGAGACCGGGGCCGCCACCCAGCAGTTGGCCCAGGCGCTGGCCTCGGGCGTGCTGCAGGGCGACGAGCTTCGCTCCCTGCTGGAGAACATGCCGCAACTGGCGCAGGCCTTGGCCAAGGAGCTTGGCATCGGCATAGGCCAGCTTCGCCAGATGGGTAGCGAAGGCAAGCTCACCGCGGACCGTGTCCTGCCGGCGCTGATCGCCGCGGGGGAGAAGCTCGCGGCCGAGTTCGACAAGCTGCCGCCGACCATGGGCCGCGCCTTCGGGGTGCTCGGCGCGGCAATGGACAACTTCGCCAGCCAGTTGGACAAGGCGCTGGGCCTGTCCCAGGCGATCGCCAAGGCGGCGATGGAGGCGGCCGCCGCGGTCAATGCGGTGCAACGCTACGTGGCACCCACCGACCGCCAGGCCGCGGAGAACGATGTCTCGCGCACCCGCGCCCGGCTCGAAGGGCTGCGTGCAGCCCCGGCGATGGACGATGGCTCCGATCCGTCCAAGGGATACTCGCCCATTCAGCGGGCGCAGCTGCAAGCGGCGGCGGCGGCACGGCAGGCCGCGTTGCGCCAGGCCGAGAGCGACCACCGGACCGCCAATGATAGGCTCGCTGAGATTGAGCGCGAGGCACAGCAGCAGCGTTTCGGCGAGTATGTCACCGCCCAGGCCAAGGCCGCCGAGGCTGCCCGTACGCGGGCGGCGCAGGAGGTGCGCGAGGTCGTCGAGGCGAACGACAAGAAGCTCAAGGCCACCAGGGAATACCAGGAGCAGCTACAGAAAATCGCACGGGCCGAGGCGGCCGGCGTCACCACCCTGCCCGGCGGTGCGGTCTTCGATGGCACCCGCGCGCGCGCCGA
>CANHCJ010000143.1 GCA_947458025.1 Rhodospirillales bacterium
GTGGTTTTCAGGAGGAAGTAGTTCTTTTTTGAAAAAAAGAACCAAAAAACTTTTCTCCGTTTGTGCCGGGTCTGGGGCGAGAAGTACGGTGCAAATGGGTAAAGTTTTTTTGCTTCTTTTTGTTCACAAAAAGAAGAGTCTTTCTTACGTCCCGACCAACCCCCGCGCGTAGTCCATGGGATCGAACGGCCGGAGATCGGCGGCCTTCTCGCCGACGCCGACGGCGTGGACGGGGAGGCCGTAGGCTTCGGCCAGCGCCACGACGATGCCGCCGCGGGCGCTGCCATCCAGCTTGGTGACGACCAGGCCGGTGATGTCCACCATGTCCTTGAAGACGCCGACCTGCTGGAGGGCGTTCTGGCCGGTGGTGGCATCCAGCACCAGGAGGATGGAGTGGGGGGCGGATTCGTCCTGCTTCTTCATCACGCGGATGATCTTGCGGAGTTCCTCCATCAGCGCGGATTTGTTGTGCAGGCGGCCGGCGGTGTCGACCAGCAGCACGTCGGCGCCGTCGGCGCGGGCGCGGGTGAGGCCGTCGAAGGCCAGGCCCGCGGAATCGGCGTTCTGGCCGGCGGAGATGACCGGGGCGCCGGTGCGCTGGCCCCAGACCTGGAGCTGCTCCACGGCGGCGGCGCGGAAGGTGTCGCCGGCGACGAGGACGGGCTTGAGGCCCTGTTCCTTGTACTGCTGGGCGAGCTTGCCGATAGTGGTGGTCTTGCCGGTGCCGTTGACGCCGACGACGAGGACGACGTGGGGCTTCAGCGCGCGGTTGATCTCGAGCGGCTGGGCGACGGGGCGGAGGATCTCGGCGATTTCCTCGGCGAGCGCGGTCTTGATCTCGTCGTCGGTGACTTCGCGGCCGAAGCGGGTGCGGCGGAAATTGGCGATGATGCGGGCGGCGACGTCGGTGCCGAGATCGGCGGTGATGAGGATGTCTTCGAGTTCCTCCAGCGCCGCGTCGTCCAGCTTGCGCTTCTTGAAGACGGCGGTGATGCCTTCGGTGAGCTTCTGGGTGGAGCGGGTGAGGCCCTCTTTCAGGCGGGAGAAGAAACCGAGGGCCATCTAGGCGGGCTCCGCGAGGAGGTGGTCGGCGTGGGCGGCGGTGACGCGGGCCTGGAGCAGTTGGCCGGGCTGGGCGGCGATCTTCACCGGGGCGAAGTGTTCGCTGTGGCCGCTGGTTTCGGTCTCGGCCAGCACGGAGATGGTGCGGCCGAGCTGGGCGGCGAGGAAGCTGCGGGCGGCCTGGGCGCCGGCTTCGCGCAGGCGGGCGGCGCGTTCGCGGCGGGTGGGGACGGGGATGGCGGGCATGCGGGCGGCGGGGGTGCCTGGCCGCTCGCTGTAGGGGAAGACGTGGACGAAGGGGATCTGGGCTTCCTGCACGAATTCGAGGGTTTCGGCGAAGAGGGCCTCGGTTTCGGTGGGGAAGCCGGCAATGAGGTCGGCGCCGATGCCGATGCCGGGGCGCAGCGCGCGGGCGCGGGCGATGACGTCCAGCCCCTGTTGGCGGAGGTGGCGGCGCTTCATGCGCTTCAGGATGAGGTCGCTGCCGGCCTGCATGGAGAGGTGCAAATGGGGCATGAGGCGGGGTTCGGTTTCGATCAGGCGCCAGAGGTCGGCATCGATCGCGGCGGGGTCGATGGAGGAGAGGCGCAGGCGGGGGAGCTCGGGGACGGCGGCGAGGAGGCGGCGGACCATCTGGCCGAGGGTGGGGCGGCCGGGGAGGTCCGGCCCGTAGCTGGCGATGTCCACGCCGGTGAGGACGATCTCGCGGTAGCCGGTGGCGACGAGGGTGCGGACCTGGTCGGCGATGGCGCCGATGGGGACGGAGCGGTTGGGGCCGCGGCCGAAGGGGATGATGCAGAAGGTGCAGCGGTGGTCGCAGCCCTGCTGGACCTGGACGAAGGCGCGGGCGCGGCCGGCGAATTCGGTGACCAGGTGGGCGGCGGTTTCGCGCGCGACCATGATGTCGGAGACGGCCGAGGGGGCGCCGGGGGCCCAGGATTCGGGGTTCAGCTTGTCTTCGTTGCCCAGCACGCGGGCGACGCCGGGGAGGGTGGCCCAGGTATCGGGCGCGATCTGGGCGGCGCAGCCGGTGACGACGATCTGGGCCTGGGGGTTTTCGCGATGGGCGCGGCGGATGGCCTGGCGGGCCTGGCGCTCGGCCTCGGCGGTGACGGCGCAGGTGTTGACGATGATGGTGTTGGTGAGCTGGGAGGCGTGGCCGCGCATCACCTCGGATTCGTAGGTGTTGAGGCGGCAGCCGAAGGTGAGGATGTCGACCGTCATGCGGGGTAGGCGGCGAGGTCGATGGTGCCGCGGAAGCTGGTGGCGACGGGGCCGGCCATGAGGACGTGGCCGTCCGCGCGCCATTCCATCTCCAGCGTGCCGCCGTCCAGCTCCAGCGTGGCGCGGCGGTGGGTGAGGCCGCGGCGGGCGGCGTTGACGATGGTGGCGCAGGCGCCGGAGCCGCAGGCCAGGGTGAGGCCGGCGGCGCGTTCCCAGACGCGCAGGCGGATGCGGTCGGGGGCGAGGATCTGGGCGAAGCCGATATTGGCCTTGGCGGGGAAGAGGGGGTTGGTTTCCAGCGCGGGGCCGAGGGTTTCGATGGGCAGGGCCAGCACGTCCGGCACGAAGAAGGTGGCGTGGGGGTTGCCCATGGAGCAGGCGGCTGGGTCTGCCACCGGGCCGAGGGCGAGGGGGAGGTGCAGGGTGTCGGCTTCGTGGGCCAGGGGGATGTCCTGCCAGGACAGGCGGGCGGGGCCCATGTCGACCTCGACGCGGCCGTCGGGGAGGAGGCGGCTGGGGAGGAGGCCGGAGATGGTTTGGATGGTGATGTCGGTGCGGCCGGATTCGGCGGCGAGGAGGGAGACAACGCAGCGCGTGGCGTTGCCGCAGGCGCCGGCTTCGGAGCCATCGGGGTTGCGGATGCGCATGAAGGCGTCTGCCGTGGAGCCCGGGGGCGGGGGTTCGATGACGATGAACTGGTCGCAGCCCACGCCGGTGCGGCGGTTGGCGATGGCGGCGGCGCGGGCAGGCGTGAGGCCGAGCGGGGCCGCGCGTTCGTCGAACACGACGAAGTCGTTCCCGGCGCCATGCATCTTGAGGAATGGGGCTTCCATGCGCGGGGTTATATGGGGCTGCGCGCGGGCCGCAAAGCGCGCGGCTTGCATGGCGGGGGGCGGATGGGTATATGCCCGCCTTCGTCTGTGGGTCCGGGCCTGTGTGGGCATGCCCGGCCGCGACGGCTGCGCCCGCCATTCCGGCGGGGGCGGCTCCCGACCAGAGGAGATGCAAATGCCCAAGATGAAGACGAAGTCTTCTGTCAAGAAGCGCTTCAAGATCACCGCCACCGGCAAGGTGCTGGCGGGCCCCGGCAACAAGCGCCACGGGCTGATCAACCGTCCGCAGAAGATGAAGCGCCAGGGGCGCGGCAGCCAGACGCTGACCCATGCTGACGGGCTGACCGTCAAGCAGTGGGCGCCGTACGGTCTGGGTTGAGGGAGCGCTAGCACATGGCACGCGTCAAGCGGGGCGTTACCACGCACGCCCGCCACAAGAAGGTTCTGGACCAGTCGAAGGGCTTTGTCGGCCGGTCGTCCACCAACTATCGCATCGCGCTGGAGCGGCTGGAGAAGTCGCTGCAGTATGCCTACCGCGACCGCAAGGTGAAGAAGCGCGAGTTCCGCGGGCTGTGGATCCAGCGCATCAACGCCGCGGTGCGCGAGCACGGCATGACCTACTCGAAGTTCATCGCCGCGCTGAAGGCGAGCGGCATCGAGATGGACCGCAAGGTTCTTGCCGCCATCGCCTATGACGATCCCGCCAGCTTCGGCGAGATCGTGAAGAAGGCGCAGGCCGCCCTGGCCTGATCGCGTCCCGCAAGGGATACCGATCGCGACGTGAAGGGCTGCCCGCGCCGGGCGGCCCTTTTTCGTGCGCGAGCAGCACCGGACGAGGCTCATGACCGACGATCTTCTCGCCCTCAAGACCGAGACCGATGCCGCGCTGGCGGCGGCCGGCGATCTGCGCGCCTGGGATGCGGTGCGCGTGGCCGTGCTGGGCCGCAACGGCAGCCTGACCGGGCTGCTGAAGGAACTGGGCAAGGTGGCGCCCGAGGAGCGGCGGGCGCGCGGGGCGGCGCTGAACGATCTGAAGGAGGCGCTGACGGCGGCGATCGACGCGCGGCGCGCCTCCCTGGAGGAGGCGGCGCTGGAGGCGCGGCTGGCCGGCGAGCGCATGGACGTGACGCTGCCGCCGCGGCTTTCGCCCGCCGGGCTGGTGCACCCGATCAGCCGCACCATGGAGGAGATGGCCGCGCTGTTCGGCGCCATGGGCTTCGCCATCGCCGAGGGGCCGGACATCGAGGATGACTGGCGCAATTTCGGCGCGCTGAACATCCCGGCGCATCACCCCGCGCGGCAGGACATGGACACGTTCTACGTGCCCGGGCTGGACGCCGACGGGCGGCAGCGGGTGCTGCGCACGCATACCTCGCCGGTGCAGGTGCGCACGATGCTGAACCAGGAGCCGCCGATCCGGGTGATCGTGCCGGGCCGCACCTATCGCGCCGACCACGACGCCACGCACTCGCCGATGTTCCACCAGGTGGAGGGGCTGGTGATCGACCGCGGGATCACGCTGGGGCACCTGAAGGGCTGCCTGATCGACTTCCTGCGGGCGTTCTTCGGCATCGACACGCTGCCGGTGCGGTTCCGGTCTTCCTACTTCCCGTTCACCGAGCCCTCGATGGAGGTGGATATCGGCTGGAACCGCAAGACCGGGGAGCTCGGCGGCGGCGGGGACTGGCTGGAGATCCTGGGCAGCGGGATGGTGCATCCGAAGGTGCTGGCCAATTGCGGGATCGACCCGCGGGAGTGGCAGGGGTTTGCCTTCGGCATGGGGATCGAGCGGGTGACGATGCTGAAGCACGGCATCCCCGATTTGCGGCCGTTCTACGAAAGCGACATACGCTGGCTGCGCCACTACGGGTTCAGCGCGCTGGCGCCGGCGATGCTCCACGAGGGGGTGTGAGACGATGAAGTTCCCCCTGTCCTGGCTGAAGACGCATCTGGAGACCGAGGCGTCGCTGGATGAGATCACCGCGGCACTGACCAATATCGGGTTGGAGCTGGAGGGCGTGGAGAACCGCGGGGCGGCGCTGGCGCCGTTCGTGGTGGCGCATGTGGTGGAGGCGGTGCAGCACCCGAACGCCGACCGGCTGCGGGCCTGCAAGGTGGATACCGGCAACGGCATCGTTTCCGTGGTGTGCGGGGCGCCGAATGCGCGCACCGGCATGAAGAGCGTGTTCGCGCCGCCGGGCGCCTGGATCCCGGGCAAGGACGTGGTGCTGAAGGTGGGCGAGATCCGCGGCGTGCAGAGCGCGGGGATGCTGCTCTCGGCCATGGAGATGGGGCTCGGCGACGACCATGCGGGGATCGTGGAGCTGGACGAGTCCGCCCCCGTGGGCATGGCCTATGCCGAGTGGGCGGGGCTGGACGACCCGGTGATCGAGATTGCCGTCACGCCGAACCGCGGCGATGCGCTTTCCGTGCGTGGCGTGGCGCGGGACCTGGCGGCGGCGGGGCTGGGCACGCTGGTGCCGTTCGCGCCTGCGAAGGTGCAGGGGCATGGCGCCTCTGCCGTCGATTGGGCGATCGAGATGAAGCTCGCCTGCCCCTGGGTGCTGGGCCGCACGATCCGGGGCGTGAAGAACGGGCCGAGCCCGAAATGGCTGCAGGACCGGCTGGTGGCGGTGGGGCTGCGGCCGATCAACGCGCTGGTGGACGTGACGAATTTCTTCACCATGGACCTCGGCAGGCCGCTGCATGTGTTCGATGCCGACAAGGTGGCCGGCGGGCGGCTGGTGTTCCGGCCCGGCGCGGGCGAGACGTTCAAGGCGCTGAACGGCAAGGAGTACACGGTGACGCAGGATGACTGCGTGATCGCCGATGCCAACGGGGTGCAGTCGCTCGCCGGCGTGGTGGGCGGCGAGGCGACCGGGTGCGACGAGGGCACGACCAGCGTGTTCATCGAATGCGCGCTGTTCGACCCGGTGTCGATCGCGCTGGCCGGGCGGCGGCACCAGATCATCAGCGATGCGCGCCAGCGCTTCGAGCGCGGGATCGACCCGGCGCTGCTGCCGGATGCGATCGAGGCGGCGACGCGGATGATCCAGCACCTGTGCGGCGGCGAGGCGAGCGAGGTGGTGGAGGCGGGCGCGATGCCGGCTTGGCAGCGCACGGCGACGATGCGCTTCGCCCGGGTGGGCGAGTTCGGCGGCATGGAGGTGGCGCCCGACGAGTGCGTGGCGCTGCTGGAGCGGCTGGGCTTCACCGTGGCGGCGCGCAGCGAGACCTCCGTGACCGTGAACGTGCCCTCCTGGCGCAACGACGTGGCCGGGTCTTCGGCGCTGGAGCCCTCGCCCAGCCTGCCGGCGGCGCGGGCGGCGAAGGCGGCCGAGGGGCGGGCGGCGATGGAACAGGAATGCGACCTGATCGAGGAGGTGCTGCGCCTGAAGGGGCTGGACAACGTGCCGCCCGTTTCCCTGCCGGTGGCCGGCATCGTGCCGGCGGCGACGCTTTCGCCGCGCCAGCAGCGCAGCGCGGTGGCGCGGCGCACCCTGGCGGCCGCCGGGCTGGCCGAGTGCGTGACGTTCTCCTTCATGCCCTCCGAGACCGCGCGGCTGTTCGGCACGGCGCCGGAGGCGTTGCGGCTGGTGAACCCGATCGCGTCGGACCTCGACCAGATGCGGCCGACGCCGCTGGCGACGCTGGCGATGGCGGCGCAGCGCAATGCGGCGCGCGGCTATGGCGATGTCGGCCTGTTCGAGATCGGGCCGGCCTTCCCGGATGCCGAGGGGCAGCGCCTGGTGGCCGCCGGGCTGCGGGCGGGCAGCACGGCGCGGCACTGGCAGGGCGGCGCGGTGGCGGTGGATGCGATGGGCGCCAAGGCCGATGTGTGGACGGTGCTGGCCGCGCTCGGCGTGCCGATGGAGGCGCTGAGCGTGACCGCGGATGCGCCTGGCTTCTACCATCCCGGGCAGAGCGGCACGGTGCGGCAGGGGCCCAAGACGGTGCTGGCGACCTTCGGCGCACTGCATCCGCGCGTGCTGGCAGCCCTTGACCTCGCGGGGCCGGCGGTGGCCTTCGAGATCCAGCTGGATGCGATCCAGGACCCGAAGAAGCGCAAGAAATCGGCCCCCGACCTGCCGTCCTTCCAGCCGGTGCGGCGCGACTTCGCCTTCGTGGTGGATGCCGCCGTGCCCGCCGAGGCGGTGCTGAAGGCCGCACGCGGGGCGGAGCGCACGCTGATCGCCGGGGTTTCGCTGTTCGACGTGTACGACGGGGACAAGATGGAGGCCGGCCGAAAGTCGCTGGCGATCGAGGTGGTGTTCCAGCCGCGCGAGCGCACGCTGACCGACCAGGAGATCGAGGCGGCGGGGCAGAAGGTGGTGGTGGCGGTGGCGAAGGCGACCGGCGCCACGCTGCGTGGCTAGAATGGGGAGGCTGACAGGGAGGGGCAAAGCGCCTATCTGACGCCCATGACCGACACTCCGCTCGATCGCATCCGCAACTTCTCGATCATCGCCCATATCGACCATGGGAAGAGCACGCTCGCCGATCGCCTGATCCAGGCGACCGGTGGCCTGACCGCCCGTGAGATGACCGAGCAGGTGCTCGACAACATGGAGCTGGAGAAGGAGCGCGGGATCACCATCAAGGCCCAGACCGTGCGCCTGCGCTACAAGGCGGCCGATGGGCTGGACTATGTGCTGAACCTGATGGACACGCCGGGCCACGTGGACTTCGCCTATGAGGTGAGCCGGAGCCTGGCGGCCTGCGAGGGCTCGCTGCTGGTGGTCGATGCCTCCCAGGGCGTGGAGGCGCAGACGCTGGCCAACGTGTACCAGGCGATCGACGCCAACCACGAGATCGTGCCCGTTCTCAACAAGATCGACCTGCCGGCGGCCGAGCCCGACCGGGTGAAGCAGCAGATCGAGGACGTGATCGGGCTGGATGCCTCGGACGCGGTGATGGTCTCGGCCAAGTCGGGGCTGAACATCGAGGGGGTGCTGGAGGCGCTGGTGACGCGGCTGCCGCCGCCCACGGGCAACCCGAATGCGCCGCTGAAGGCGCTGATCGTGGACAGCTGGTACGACCAGTACCTGGGCGTGATCATCCTGATCCGGGTGAAGGACGGGCGGATCCGCAAGGGCCAGAAGATCCGCATGATGGCCGGCGGGGCCAGCCATCCGGTGGAGCAGGTGGGCGTGTTCACCCCGCGCCTGGTGCCGGTGGAGGACCTCGGGCCGGGCGAGATGGGCTACATCACCGCGGCCATCAAGACCGTGGCCGACATCGCGGTGGGCGACACCATCACCGACGACCGGGCGCCGGCGGCCGAGGCGCTGCCGGGGTTCAAGCCCAGCGTGCCGGTGGTGTGGTGCGGCCTGTTCCCGGTGGATGCCGACGATTTCGAGAAGCTGCGCGACAGCCTGGCCAAGCTGCGGCTGAACGATGCGAGCTTCCACTACGAGGCGGAAAGCTCCGCCGCGCTGGGCTTCGGCTATCGCTGCGGGTTCCTCGGCCTGCTGCACCTGGAGATCATCCAGGAGCGGCTTTCGCGCGAGTTCGACCTCGACCTGATCGCAACCGCGCCGAGCGTGGTGTACCGGCTGTTCGCCAACGATGGCAGCATGACCGAGCTGCACAACCCGGCCGACATGCCGGACCCGACCAAGATCGACCATATCGAGGAGCCGTGGATCAAGGCCACCATCATGGTGCCCGATGATTACCTGGGCTCCATCCTCACGCTGTGCAGCGAGCGGCGCGGGGTGCAGGTTGATCTCACCTACGTGGGCAACCGGGCCATGGCGGTGTACCGGCTGCCGCTGAACGAGGTGGTGTTCGACTTCTACGACCGGCTGAAGTCGGTCAGCCGCGGCTATGCCAGCTTCGACTACGCGATGGACGGCTATGCGGAGGGCGAGCTGGTGCGCATCTCCATCCTGGTGAACCAGGACCCGGTGGACGCGCTGGCCTTCATCGCCCATCGCAGCCAGGCGGAGCGGCGCGGGCGTTCGATCTGCGAGAAGCTGAAGGACCTGATCCCGAAGCAGCTGTTCAAGATCGCCATCCAGGCCGCGATCGGCGGGCGGGTGATCGCGCGCGAGACGATCGGGGCGCTTTCGAAGGACGTGACCGCCAAGTGCTATGGCGGCGACATCAGCCGCAAGCGCAAGCTGCTGGAGAAGCAGAAGGAAGGCAAGAAGCGCATGCGGCAGTTCGGCAAGGTCGAGATCCCGCAGACCGCGTTCCTTGCCGCCCTGAAGATGGATGCCTGACGCGCGCCTTCCGGTGGCGCTGAGGCATGGACGAGCCTGCGGGGCGCTGCTATTGAGCGGCCCGCGACGGAAGGATGGCCGAGCGGCTTAAGGCGCACGCTTGGAAAGCGTGTGTACGTTAACAGCGTACCGTGGGTTCGAATCCCACTCCTTCCGCCA
>CANHCJ010000144.1 GCA_947458025.1 Rhodospirillales bacterium
GGCGGCGGCCGGAGAGGGTGGCGCGGAGGGCCTCGGCGATCAGGCGCGGCGCGTCGGCGGGGCCGGGGATGCGCGCCGCGTGCTTGGTGATGTGGCGCAGCAGGCCGAGCTGGTCGGGGATTTCATGCAGGTGGCCCCAGGCGCGGTCGATCGCGTCCGACGGGATCTGGCCGACCAGGGCGAGCACGGGGGCGCCGGTGCCGTAGGCGGTGAGCAGGGCCGCGCCGGCGTTCAGCAGGCCGGGGCCGGGGACCACGGCGAAGGCCTGCGGCTTGCCGGTTGCAAGGGCGGCGCCGAGGGCCATGTAGCCGGCGGCCTGCTCGTGGCGGGGATGGAGAAGGCGCATGCGGCCGGACTGGGCCACGGCGTCGAACAGGAAGTCGTTGTTCACGCCGGGCAGGGCGTAGAGCGTGTCGATGCCGTGGCCGAGCAGGGCCTCGACCGTGGCTTCACCGGTGGTTTGGCGGGGCATGCGTTTCCTCGTCTTCGTCGGCGCATCGTGGCACAGGGCGCGGCGAGTGGGTATGATGGTCGTGGAAGACGGGAGGCGATGGCGTGTATTCGCAGGCGCTCAACACACGGGACAGCGGGGCCTCGGCGGAGGATGCCGAGGCGCTGGCGCGCTTCCAGGCGCGGATCGACGCCGAGGAGAAGATCGAGCCGAATGACTGGATGCCGGAGGCGTATCGCCGCACGCTGACGCGGCAGATCAGCCAGCACGCGCATTCCGAGATCGTCGGCATGCTGCCGGAGGGCAACTGGATCACCCGCGCGCCGAGCCTGCGGCGCAAGGCGGCCCTTCTGGCCAAGGTGCAGGACGAGGGCGGGCACGGGCTGTACCTGTATGCCGCGGCCGAGACGCTGGGCACGGCGCGCGAGGAGCTGGTGGACCAGCTGCTGAGCGGGCGGGCGAAGTATTCCTCGATCTTCAACTACCCCACCCTCACCTGGGCCGATATCGGCGCGATCGGGTGGCTGGTGGACGGGGCGGCGATCATGAACCAGATCCCGCTCTGCCGTTGTTCGTATGGGCCATATGCCCGCGCCATGATCCGGGTGTGCAAGGAGGAAAGCTTCCACCAGCGCCAGGGCTACGAGATCATGCTGACGCTGAGCCGGGGCACGCCCGGGCAGAAGGCGATGGCGCAGGATGCGCTGAACCGCTGGTGGTGGCCGTGCCTGATGATGTTCGGGCCGCCGGACACGGCCTCCCAGCATTCCGACGCCTCCATGAAGTGGAAGATCAAGCGCTTCACCAACGACGATCTGCGGCAGAAATTCGTGGACGCCACGGTGCCGCAGGGGTTGCACCTGGGGCTCACCTTCCCCGATCCGGAGCTGCGCTTCGAGGACGGGCACTGGCGCTTCGGGGCGATCGACTGGGACGAGTTCAAGCGCGTGGTGGCCGGGGACGGGCCGGCGAACCGGGAACGGCTGGAGGCGCGCCGGAAGGCGCACGAGGACGGCGCCTGGGTGCGCGAGGCGGCGCTGGCCTTCGCGGCCAAGCGGCGGAGGAAGGCGGCATGACGGAAGCGCGCACCCCGCTGTGGGAGGTGTTCATCCGCAGCCGCAACGGGCTCTCCCACCGGCATGTGGGTTCCGTGCACGCGGCTGATGCGGTGATGGCGCTGCAGGCGGCGCGGGATACCTACACGCGGCGCGGCGAGGGGTTGTCGATTTGGGTGGTGCCGTCCGCGGCGATCACGGCCAGCGACCCGGCGGAGAAGGGCATGCTGTTCGAGCCCGCCGCCAGCAAGATCTACCGGCATCCCACCTTCTACGAGGTGCCGGACGAGGTGGGGCATATGTGAGATGTCCGACCGTTTCTCGGGGATGCTGCTGCGGCGGGCCGACGATGCGCTGGTGCTCGGCCACCGGCTGTCGGAATGGACCGGCCATGCGCCGAGCCTGGAGGAGGAGCTGGCGCTGGCGAACCTGGCGCTGGACCTGATCGGCCAGGCCCGCGCGCTGTATGCGCTGGCCGCGGAGAAGGGCGCGGGCGAGGACGAGGATGCGCTGGCCTATCTGCGCAGCGACCGCGAATACACCAACCTGCTGCTGCTGGAACTGCCGAACGGGGATTTCGCGGTGACGATCGCGCGGCTGTTCCTGTACGCGGCGTTCATGGACAATTTCTGGCGCGCGGCCTCGGCCTCGCGCGACCGGGACCTGGCGGCGATCGCGGCCAAGGCGGAGAAGGAGGCGGCGTATCACCTGCGCCATGCCGCGGAATGGCTGATCCGGCTGGGCGACGGCACCGAGGAATCGCACCGCCGGGCGCAGGCGGCGCTGGAGCGGCTGTGGCCCTACACGGGCGAGATGTTCGAGCCGGAGGACGAGGTGCTGGTGGCGGCCGATGTGTGCCCGGAGCCCACCGGCCTGCGCGAGGCGTGGAACCGCACGGTGGATGCGGTGCTGGCAGAAGCCACGCTGTCGCGCCCGGCGGAAGGCTGGATGCAGAGCGGCGGGCGCGCGGGGCGGCACACGGAGCACCTGGGGCACATGCTGGCGGTGATGCAGTCCGTCGCGCGGGCGCATACCGGAGCGAAGTGGTGAGCGACCGCTTCAATAAGTCCGGCCAAGTGGTGAGCCTGCGCGAGCGTGCCTGGGCGGCGGCGGCCAGCGTGGTGGACCCGGAGATTCCGGTGCTGACGATCGAGGATCTCGGCGTGCTGCGCGAGGTGGTGGAGGGCGAAGCGGGCGTGGAGGTGCGGATCACGCCGACCTACACAGGCTGCCCGGCCATGGGGGTGATCGCCTGGGAGGTGGAGGCGGCGCTGGCGCGGGAAGGGATCGCACCGGCGCGCGTGGTGACGGTGCTGTCGCCGGCCTGGACCACGGATTGGCTGAGCGCGGCGGGGCGGGCGAAGCTGCGCGAGTACGGCATCGCGCCGCCTGGCCGCGCCGGGCGGCGGGCGCTGTTCGGGGACGAGGCGGTTGCGTGCCCCAGGTGCGGGAGCGATGCGACGGTGCTGCTGGCGGAATTCGGTTCCACCGCCTGCAAATCCCTGCGCCAGTGCCAGGCGTGCCGCGAGCCGTTCGACGCGTTCAAGTGCCACTGATGTTCCACGCGCTGCGCATCGCCGACCGGCGGCAGGAGACGGACGAGGCGGTGTCGCTGGCCTTCGCGATTCCCGAGGCGTTGCGCGAGGAATTCGCGTTCCGGCCGGGGCAGTACCTCACGCTGCGGGCGGTGATCGGCGGCGAGGAGGTGCGGCGGGCCTATTCAATCTGCGCCAGCATGGATGACGGCGAGCTGCGCGTGGCGGTGAAACATGTGCCGGGCGGGGCGTTCTCCAGCCACGCGAATTCGGCGCTGCGGGTGGGCGATTTGCTGGAGGTGATGCCGCCGGAGGGGCGGTTCGGGCATGCGCCAGGGGGCGGGGGCCGGCTGTATCTCGGGCTCGCGGCGGGGTCGGGGATCACGCCGATCCTTTCCATCCTGAAGAGCGTGCTGGCGCGCGAGCCGGGCAGCCGGTTCATCCTGCTGTATGGCAGCCGCAGCACGGCGCAGGTGCTGTTCCGCGGCGAGCTGGAGGATCTGAAGGACCGGTATCTCGACCGGCTGACGGTGCTGCACACGCTGTCGCGCGAGGCGCAGGACGTGGCGGCGCTGAGCGGGCGGCTGGATGGCGCGAAGCTGCGGGCGCTGCTGCCGGGGCTGGTGGATGCGGCGGCGGTGGACCAGGCCTTCGTGTCCGGGCCGGAGGCGATGCTGGACGAGCTGCCGGGGGTGCTGGCGGAGCTGGGCGTGGCCGGGGATCGCATCCAGGTGGAGCGGTTCACGCCGTCGGGGCCCAGGCGGGTGGTGGCGGTGGCGCAGGATGCGCCGGGCGTGGCGGTGGCGACGATCATCCACGAGGGGGCCAGGCGCGAGGTTCCGGTGGCCGAGGGCGAGACGGTGCTGGATGCCGCGCTGCGGGCGGGGATGGGTTTGCCGTGGTCGTGCCATGGCGGCATGTGCAGCACGTGCAGGGCGCGCGTGACCGAGGGCGAAGTGGAGATGGCGGTGAACTTCTCCCTGGAGCCCTGGGAGGTCTCCGCGGGGTACGTCCTGACCTGCCAATCCCGCCCGTTATCCGGGCGGCTGGTGGTCGACTACGACCAAGTCTAGGGGTCTGGGGCCGTCGGCCCCAGCGAGGTCGAGGGGCGGCGCCCCTCGCCTTCTTACGCCTGCTTCAGCTCAATCAGGCTACGCCGGATCTTCCGCCCGCGCTGGATGCTGTCCTCGATGAAGCTCGGATCACCCCACCGCACCGCGCGGGCCATCGCCTGGGCGTCTTCCATGAAGCGCGCCAGCATTTCCAGCAGCGCCTCGCGGTTGTTGAGGAAGATGTCGCGCCACATCACGGGGTCGGAGGCGGCGATGCGGGTGAAGTCGCGGAAGCCGGAGGCGGCGAATTTCAGCACTTCCTGGCGGCTTTCGTCTTCCAGGCCTTCGGCGGTGTTGCAGATGGTGAAGGCGATGAGGTGCGGCAGGTGGGAGACGATGGCCAGCACCCGGTCGTGGTGGCCGGCTTCCATGCTTTCCACCATGGAGCCGCAGCGGCGCCAGAGCTCCGACACCTTCTCCACCGCGTCTTCATCGGTGCCGGGCGGCGGGGTGAGCAGGCACCAGCGGCCCTGGAACAGGGTGGTGAAGCCGGCGTCGGGGCCGGAGTATTCCGTGCCGGCCACGGGGTGCGCCGGCACGAAATGCACGCCGGAGGGGATGAGCGGGCCGACATCGCGGATGACGGACTGCTTGGTGGAGCCGACATCGGTCACGATGCAGCCGGGGGAGAGGTTGGGGGCGATCGCCTCGGCCAGGGCGGCGTAGGCGCCGACGGGGGCGCAGAGCATGACGCAATCGGCGCCGACCACGGCCTTCGCCGGATCCAGCTCCACGCGGTCGGCGATGCCGAGCTGCATCACGCGGTCCAGCGTGGCCTGGGTGCGGGCATTGGCCACCACCTCGGCGGCGATCTCACGCTTCTCCATGGCGATGCGCGCCACGGAACTGCCGATGAGGCCGATGCCGACCAGCACCAGCCGCTTGAACAGGGGCTCAGCCATGGTCAGCCCTTCATGAAGGCGGAAAGCGCATCCGCCACCAGGCCGCATTCCTCGGCGGTGCCGACGGTGATGCGCAGGCAGTGCGCCAGGTCGTAGGCGGCCATGCCGCGCACGATGATGCCGCGGGACTTGAGGAAGGAATCGGCGCCGCAGGCCTTCTCGGCGGTGGCGAAGTCGGCGAGCAGGAAGTTGCCCTCGGTGGGCCATACCTTGATGCCCACGGCCTCCAGCGCGGCGGCGAGCCTGGCGCGCCATTCGGTGTTGTGGGTGCGGCAACGCTCCACCCAGCCCGGCTCCTCCAGCGCGGCCACGGCGGCGGCCTGGGCGGCGAGGTTCACGTTGAACACGCCACGCACGCGGTTCAGCGCATCGGCGACGGTGGCGGGCATGTAGCCCCAGCCCACGCGCATGCCGCCGAGGCCGAACACCTTGCTGAAGGTGCGCAGCATCACGGTGTTCTCGCCTTCATCCACCAGCTTCTGGCCGGCGTCGTAGTCCGCGGCCTCCACGTACTCGGCGTAGGCGCTGTCGAGCACCAGCAGGATGTCGGGCCGCAGGCCGGCGCGCAGGCGCTCCACCTCCGATTGCGGCAGCAGGGTGCCGGTGGGGTTGTTCGGGTGGGCGACGAAGACGATGCGGGTTTCCGGCGTGACGGCGGCGAGCATGGCCGACACGTCGGTGGTGACGTTGCGCTCCGGCACCTTGACCACGCGCGCGCCGGAGAAGGTGCCGGCGATGTCGTACATGGTGAAGCCGTGCGCGCTCATGAGGATGTCGGCGCCCGGGCCGCCATAGACATGGCAGATGAGGCCGATCAGCTCGTCGGAGCCGGTGCCGCACACGATGCGGTCGGGGTCCAGGCCCCAGCGGGCGCCGATGGCCTTGCGAAGTGCCACGGAGCCGCCATCGGGGTAGCGGTGGATCTCGGCGGCGACCTTGGCATAGGCGGCCTGGGCAGCCAGCGGCGGGCCGAAGGCGCCCTCGTTGGACGAGAGCTTGATGATGCGGTTCACGCCCGGAATCTTCGCCTCGCCGGCGACATAGGCGTGGATCTTCATCACGGCGTCCCGCGGCTGGGGACGGGTCGGAGCGTCGGTCATCAGTTTTCTCCCTCCACGGGCACGGCGTAGGCGCCCAGCACCACCGGGCGGCGGGCGACCTCGCCGAGGCGGGCCAGGCGCGGGTCGTCGTCGGCCACCAGGCCCTCCACCTCCACCAGGGCGGTGGCCGCCGCGGGGTCGCGGCGCAGGATGGTGGACAGCGGCGGCAGGGCGGCGGCGGTGAGCGCGGCGGTGAGGCGGGCGCGGCTGCTCTCGCCGTTCAGCTCCAGCCCGATCAGGCTGCGGTCGCGCGCGCTGGCATCGGGGCCGACGGCGGCGACGACCAGGGCCTGCACCTGGGGCGCACCCTCCGGCCGCGGGGCCCAGAAGGGCAGGCGGGCGATGACGTGGATGCGCGGCTCGTCGCGGTGCAGCAGGGCGGTCCACCAGGCGATGGCCTCGCCCTCCGCGGGCATGGGCAGCACGGCGCAGATGGCGCTGCCGGCAGAGATTTCGGCGATGGCCTGGGCGGGGGAGCGGTGGGCGCGCAGCGGCGTCAGGGCCCCGAAATGCTCGCGGGCAGCCTGCACGTGCGGGCTGCCCGCCTCGGTTTCGCACACGGCCACCACATAGCTGCTTTGCATGCTGGTCGTGGCGGCGAACAGCTCGCGCCACCATCGCACCAGCAGGCGCCGCGGCAGACGGCTTTCGTGGCGGGCGAGCAGGCGGCGGATGATGTCCGCCTCGCGTCCCGGGCGGATCGGCACGCGGCCCTTGCCGCCCTGGCTGGCCACCTTCTCCACCACCTGCGCGCGGCGCTGCAGCAGGTCGTGGATGGCATCGTCGATGCGATCCAGCTCGGCGCGCAGCTCCGCCAGCGCCGGCGCCTGGGGCGGCACGGAGGAGGCTTGCGGCGTGGGGGCGGAGGCGGCGGAGGTCATGGGCGCCAGGTTCGAAGGGGGCTGCGGGAGGATGGCGGCCAGTCCTAGCGGATGCCCGCTTCGCTGCAAAGCCGCGCCCGGTACGGCGCGCGGTTGCATGGGGGGCGCACACTCCGCATATGCTTCGCCGAAATGGACCAGTCAGCCCTTCCCGCCGTCGACCATCAGCACCTCGTCCTCGACGGGCCGTTGATGCTCGACTGCGGCACGGAGCTGGCGCGGGTGCAGATCGCCTACCGCACCTACGGCACGCTGAACGCCGCGCGCAGCAACGCCATCCTGATCTGCCATGCCCTCACCGGCGACCAGTATGTGGCCGAAACCCACCCCGTGACGGGCAAGGGCGGCTGGTGGGACATGGTGGTGGGGCCGGGCCTGCCGATCGACACCGACCGCTACTTCGTGATCTGCAGCAACGTGCTGGGCGGCTGCATGGGCTCCACCGGCGCACGCACGCCGAAAGGGGACAACCCCGGCGAGCTGTGGGGCACCGATTTCCCGCCGGTGACGATCCGCGACATGGTTCGCGCGCAGAAGCGCATGGTGGAGCAGCTGGGCATCACGCGCCTGTTCGCCGTGATCGGCGGCTCGATGGGCGGGATGCAGGTGCTGCAATGGGCGGCCAGCTACCCGGAGGCGGTGTTCGCCGCCGTGCCGATCGCCACCGCCCCCTACCACTCCGCCCAGAACATCGCCTTCAACGAAGTGGGCCGGCAATCGATCTTCGCCGATGCCGACTGGGAGCAGGGGCGCTACTGGCAAAGCGGCAAGATCCCCGCCCGCGGGCTTTCGGTGGCGCGGATGGTGGCGCACATCACCTATCTTTCCGAGGAAGCGCTCACCCGCAAGTTCGGCCGGCGCATGCGCGGCGCCTCGCTGGCCGTGTTCAACGACATCTTCGAGGTGGAAAGCTACCTGCGCCACCAGGGCAGCACCTTCGTGCGCCGGTTCGACGCCAACTCCTACCTCACCATCACCCGCGCCTGCGACTGGTTCGACCTGGCCAGCGACTACGACGGCGCTCTCTCCGCCGCCTTCGCCGGCACGCGCACGCGGTTCTGCGTGATCAGCTTCACCAGCGACTGGCTGTACCCCACCAGCGGCAACCGCGCGATCGCGCGCGCGCTGAACGGCGCCGGGGCCAACGTGAGCTTCGTGGAAATCGCCTCCGACAAGGGGCACGACGCCTTCCTGCTGGATGAGCCGGATTTCCACCGCGCCCTCGGCGGCTTCCTGAAGGGCTGCGCTGACCACGCCGGGCTGGCGCCATGAACGACATCGCCCGCACCGCCGCCGAGCCGGTCCGCTACGTGGCCAAGAACATGCGCCTCGACCTGCGGCTGATCGCCGAGATGATCGCGCCGGGCGCCCGCGTGCTGGATATCGGCTGCGGCGACGGCACGCTGATCGAATACCTCTACCGCACCCATGGCTGCGACGCCCGCGGCATCGAGATCGACATGGCGGAAGTCACGCGCGCCGTCGCCCACGGGCTGCCGGTGATGCACGGCGATGCCGATACCGACCTGGCGCAATACCCCGACGACGCCTTCGACTACGTGGTGCTCAGCCGCACGCTGCAGGCGGTGGAACGCCCGCGCGAGGTGCTGCGCCAGATGCTGCGCATCGGCCGGCACGCGCTGGTGAGCTTTCCGAACTTCGGCCACTGGGAACTGCGCTGGAAACTGCTCTGGACCGGGCGGATGCCCAACACCACGGTGTGGGGACGGCCCTGGTACGAAACGCCGAACATCCACCCCTGCACCATCCAGGACTTCTTCGACCTCGCGGCGCAGGAAGGCTACGAGGTGGAGAAATGGCTCGCGGTGGACGAAGGCGGGCAACGCTCGCCCTGGCGGCGGTTTCCGGGGCTGGCGAACCTGTTCGGGGAACAGGCGCTGTTTCAGCTCAGGAAGGCGTAAGGAAGGTCTTCTTTTTCTGAAGAAAAAGAAGCAAAAAGACTTTCCGACTTTGCGCCCGGGCCAGCCACGGCGCAAACGGGCAAACGTTTTTTGGTTCTTTTTTTCAAAAAAGAACATGCTTCCTTGAGGAGACTCCCATGACCCGTTTCACCGGCCAGGTTGCCCTCGTCACCGGCGCCGCCCACGGCATCGGCGCGGCCATCGCCCGCCGCCTGGCCGAGGAAGGCGCGCAGGTCGCCGCGATCGACCGCGAGCCCATCACCGCCCCGGTGGCCCTGGCGGTGGCGGGCGACTGCACCGACCTCGCCGCGCTGGAGGGCTTCGTGGCCACGGCGGAGGCGCAGCTCGGCCCGCCGACCATCCTGGTGAACAACGTCGGCCAGAGCGCCCGCGAGCGCGGCAGCCTGTTCTGCGACTCCAGCGAGGAGGTGTGGCGCTTCGTGCTGGAGGTCTCGCTGCTCACCACCATGCGCACCAGCCGCCTGGTGGCGCCCGGCATGGCGGCGCGCGGCTTCGGGCGGATCGTCA
>CANHCJ010000145.1 GCA_947458025.1 Rhodospirillales bacterium
GAAATGGCTGCCGCGCACCAGCAGCCCGCCGCCGCCCTCCACCACCACCATGTGGCGCGCCGCCCCCTCGGCCCCGTCCTCGAAGCGGCTGTCGATCACCTCGGTCCGCCCCACCCCGCGCGAGCGCACCATGTCGCAGGCCCGCGCCGCCGCGAACCGGCTCCGCTCCACCCGCAGCAGCCCCACCCCGCCGATCTCCAGCGTCGCCACGCAGCGCTCCCCGGCCGCCCCGTTGCGCTCGAACACGCTGTCCTGCACCAGGATCGTCGTATCGGCATTGGGCGCCGACAGGATGCCCGACTGGTTGTTGACGAACCGGCTATGCGCCACCGTCAGCCCCGGCCCCTCGGCGCGGATCCCCGCCCCGTTGCCGTCGATCACCCGCGCCCGCGCGAAGGTCAGGTGCCGCACCGTGGCCTCCCGACCGATCATCACGAACACCGCCTTGCCCTGGCAGGTCGCATCGGTCAGCACCGCCGGCGTGGCCGGGTCCGCCGGCCCCGTGATGGTGATGCCGTTCTGGTACCAGATCGCGCAGTCCATGTACTCGCCGGGCGCGATCTCCACGGTGTCGCCGTCCTTGGCCACCCGCGCGGCCTGGCTTGGCAGCTTCAGCGCCTCGTCCGGCCCCACCTTCAGCACCGCCGCCCACGCCGCCCCGCCGCTGCCCAGCAGCACGGCGACGGCCAGCGCGGCGCGCACCAGGTTCATGATCGCGGCTTCAGCTCCATCCCGGCCAGCGCCTCCGGCAGCTTCGCCACCGCGGTGTGATCCTGCCCCGGCCCGAGCAGGTGCGAAGCCGCCGCCCACAGCTCGCGGCACTGCGCCGCGAACGGCGCCGGCACCGCCCCGCCGCGCGCCAGCTCCAGCGCGATCGACAGATCCTTCACCATCAGCTCCAGCGAGAACCCGGAATCGAACCCGCGCGACAGCACGAACTGGCGGAACTTCTTCTGCGTGGAATTGTTCATGCCGGTCGAGGCGTTGATCACATCGGTCATCAGCCCGGGATCCAGCCCGAACTTCTGCCCGATCAGCAGCGCCTCGATCCCGATCAGGAACCCGCCCGCGCTCACCAGGTTGTTCAGCGCCTTCATCGCCTGCCCGGCGCCCACGTCGCCGCAGCGCGTGATCGTGGTGCCCATCGCCGCCAGCACCGGCCGCGCCCGCGCGATCGCCTCCTCCGGTCCGCCGACCATGATCGCCAGCTCCCCGGTCCGCGCCCGCGCCACGCCGCCGGAAACCGGCGCATCGATCAGCACGCACCCGGCCGCGGCCACCTTCACCGCCAGCGCCTGCGTCACCTCGGGCTGGCCGGAGGTCATGTCCACCACGATGCTGCCCGGCTTCAACCCGGCCAGCACATGGTCGTCCCCCTCGGCCAGCACGCTGCCCACATGCGCGCTCGTCGGCAGCATCGTCACCACCACGTCGGACGCGGCGGCCAGCTGCGCCAGCGTGTCCGGCGCCGTGCCGCCCAACTGCTGCACGAAGTTGTTCGCCACCTCGCGCCGCGCATCGGCGACCGAAACGGCGAACCCCTTCTTCAGCAGGTTCGCCGCCATCGGCCAGCCCATGTTGCCGACGCCGACGAACCCGACAGGCGTGGTCACGGAACTGCTCACTTCGCGTCCATCTCCTTGAACACCCCGTCAGCCACCTTGAACGCATCCAGTCCGGCGGGAATGCCGGCATAGATGCAGGCCTGCAACAGGATCTCCTTGATCTCGTCCCGGCTCACCCCGTTCGTGATCGCCCCGCGCAGGTGCAGCTTCAGCTCGTTCGGCCGGTTCAGCGCCGTCAGCATCGCCAAGTTCAGCATGGAGCGATGCTTGCGGTCCAAACCCGGCCGCGTCCACACGTCGCCCCAGCAATACTCCGTGACCAGCTTCTGGAAATCGACCATGAACTCGCTGGCATTGGCGATGGAATTGTCCACGTACTCGCCGCCCAGCACCGCGCGCCGCACCTCCAGCCCCTGCTGGAACAGCTTGGAGGAGAACTCCGCCCGCCGCTTCGGCGCACGCTTCGCCGCCGGCTTGGCGGCCGCCTTGGCGGCCACCTTCTTCGCAGCAGGCTTCTTGGCGGTCTTCGCAGCGGCCTTGGCCATGGCGGAATCTCCTCCGGTCGTCATTGTTGCCCCCCAGGGATTGCCAGCCGCCGCGCCAATCGGCAAGCAGATTGAAAATCCCCGGAGGAACGCGCCATGTCCGCCCCGCTCTACGAGATCTTCGCCCTGCGCTACGCCCATCTCGCCGAGCGCAACCAGGGCAGCAACCTCATCTTCCCCGACGACCACGAAGCCCTCATGCCGCTCGACTTCTTCGTCTGGGTCATCCGCGGCAACGGCCGCACCATCATGCTCGACACCGGCTTCGACTCCGAAAGTGCCGCCCGCCGCAACCGCAGCTGGCTCCGCTCCCCCATCGCCGCCCTCTCCAGCATCGGCGTGAAGCCGGAAGACGTGCAGGACGTCGTCCTCAGCCACCTCCACTGGGACCACGCCGGCCACTGGCACGAGCTCCCCAACGCCAAGTTCCACGTCCAGGACGCGGAGATGGACTACGCCACCGGCCGCTGCATGTGCCACGCCCCGCTGCGCCTGCCCTTCGACGTGGAGCAGGTCTGCACCGCCGTCCGCTTCGTCTATGCCGAGCGCGTGAAGTTCCACGACGGCACGGCGGAAATCGCGCCGGGCATCCGCGTCCACAAGGTCGGCGGCCATTCCAAGGGCCTGCAGATCATGTCCGTCCCCACCGCCCGCGGCACCGTCGTGCTCGCGTCGGACGCCGCGCATTTCTGGCACAACATCCGCCGCCGCTCCCCCTTCGTCCTGCTGCACAACCTGCAGGACATGATCGAGGGCTGGGAACTCTGCGAAACCCTCGCCGACAGCCCCGACCACATCATCCCGGGCCACGACCCGGAAGTGACCCGCCGCTTCCCCAAGCACCCCGGCGACAACGACACCATTCTGCTGCACCTGCCGCCGCAGGATTAAGCAAGAGTCTTCTTTTTCTGAAGAAAAAGAAGCAAAAAGACTTTCCCCGCTTTGCGCCCCATCCAGCACGGGCGCAAAGCGGGGAAACGTTTTTTGGTTCTTTTTTTCAAAAAAGAACACTCTTGCCTCACCCCCCGTCCACCGCCATCTACCCGGCATGCGCCGCCTCCTCCGCTGGGCTGTCCGTCTGGCCGCCGGCCTTGTCGTGCTGCTGATCCTGGCGGCCGGTCTGTTCGCGGCCGCGCTCTGGCACACCCTCCCCGGCGGCAGCCACAGCGCCGCCATCGCCGGCCTCGCCCAGGGCGCCACCGTGGAGTTGGACGAGCACGCCATCCCCCGCATCCGCGCCGCCTCCCTGCGCGATGCCGCCGCCGTCCTCGGCTACCTCCACGCCCGCGAGCGCCTGTTCCAGATGGACCTCATGCGCCGCGCCGCCTCCGGCCAACTGTCGGAGATCGCCGGCGACTCCACCCTGCCGATGGACCGCCTCATGCGCACCCTCGGCCTGCGCCGCAGCGCCGCCGCCGACGCCGCCGCGCTCGACCCCGAAACCGCCGCCATGCTGGAGGCCTACGCCGCCGGCGTGAACGCCTACATCGCCGCCCGCGGCCGCTTCGCCTCCGCCGAGTTCCTCCTCCTCGGCGCCCCCCGCCCCTGGACCCCCACGGATTCCCTGCTCTGGGCCAAGACCATGGGCCTCTACCTCTCCGCCAACTGGCGCACCGAACTGGCCCGCGCCCAGGGCGGCCGCGCCCCCTGGCCCCCCACCGCCGACACCGCGCCCCCGCACGCCGCGCTCGATCCCACGCTGGCCAACGCCGCCCGCCGCCTCGCGGCCGTCCTCCCCACCTTCCCCGACCCCTTCACCCTGCCCGCCAGCGCCAGCAACGCCTGGGCCGTCGATGCCCGCCACTCCGCCACCGGCGCCCCGCTCCTGGCCGGAGACCCCCACCTCGCCTTCGCCATGCCCGGCATCTGGTACCTCGCCCGCATCGATACGCCCGAAGGCACGCTGGCCGGCGCCACCGCCCCCGGCGTCCCCTTCCTCGTCATGGGCCACAACGGCCGCATCGCCTGGTCCTTCACCACCAACGGCGCCGACGTGCAGGACCTCTTCATCCAAACCCCGGCCGGCCCCACCCTCTATCTCGGCCCCGAAGGCCCGCGCCCCTTCGTCATCCACGAGGAACGCATCCGCGTCCGCGGCCGCGAGGACGAGATCCTCAAGGTCCGCGAAACCCGCCACGGCCCAGTCGTCAGCGACCTCTCCGCTCCCAACGGCCCCATCCTCGCCGTCGCCATGGCCAACCTCGCCCCCGGCGACACCTCCGCCGCCGGCCTGCTCGCCCTCAACCGCGCGCCCGACCGTGCCGCCGCCGCCCTGGCCGCCGAGCGCATCAACGGCCTCGTCCAGAACATGACCGTGGCCGACCGCCGCGGCATCGCCCTCTACGTCACCGGCCGCATCCCCATCCGCCGCCAGGGCGACGGCAGCCGCCCCGCCCCGGGCGCGGATGGCAGCCACGACTGGCAGGGCTGGGCCACCGGCGCCCAGCTCCCGCGCATCGTCGATCCCGCCTCCGGCCGCGTGCTGAACGCCAACGAACGCATCGCCGGTCCCGATTTCCCCATCTTCCTCGGCCAGGACTGGAACGACGACCTGCGCGCCCGCCGCGCCCGCGAGCTGCTCGATGCCACGCCCAGGCACACGCTCGAAACCTTCGCCGCCATGCAGGTCGATACCCTCAGCGTCTTCGCCCGCGACTCCCTGCCCCGCCTGCTCGCCCTCGACCCCGCCGGCGACCTCCCCCGCCGCGCCCACGCCCTGCTCCAGGGCTGGGACGGCCACATGCGCGCGGACGCGCCTCAGCCGCTCATCTTCCACGCCTGGATGCAGGCCTTCGCCCGCCTGCTCGCCACCGGCGAGGGCGGCGCCCCCTGGTGGCACCAGGCCGCCCACGCCCTCTCGCCCCAGGGCGCCGAGTGGTGCGGCGGCCCACCCCGGTGCACCACCCTGCTGCGCCAGGCCCTGGAGGAATCCCTGCCCCCGCTCGCCGCCCAATACGGTCCCGATCCCGCCCAATGGCGCTGGGGCACCGCCCACCCGGCCGTCTTCGCCCACCCGCTGCTGCGCATGGTCCCGCAGCTCGATGTCCTCTCCACCGTCCGCGTCCCCGTCGGCGGCGACGGCACCACCCTGCTGCGCGCCAACACCGGCCGCGGCACCGAGGCCGTCCACGGCGCCGGCTACCGCGCCGTCTACGACCTCGCCGACCTCGACCGCAGCCGCTTCGTCGCCACCCCCGGCCAGTCCGGCCACGTCCTGCTGAAATCCGCCCGCACCCTGGCCTCGCTCTGGCGCGACGGCACCCTGCTCCCCCTCCCCGCCCGCCCGGCCGAGGTCACCGCCCGCATCATCATCACCCCGGAGCCGACGCCATGAGCCACGGCACCCCCCACCCCGACGACTCGTTCGAGGCCGCCCTCACCTGGCACGTCCTGCGCCGCCGCATCGCCGCCAGCCTGGTCGACCTCGCCCTCGGCCTGCTCGCCGCCGGCGCCTTCCTGCTCTTCGGCCTCATCCTCGGCGTGCTCACCCTCGGCCTCGGCTTCGGCATCCTCTTCCTGCTGCCGGCCATCCCGGTGCTCTACAACTGGCTCTTCGTCGCCATGTGGTCCGCCACCCCCGGCCAGCGCCTGCTCGGCCTCGCCGTCCGGCGCGACGCCGACCTCGGCCCACCCGAAAGCGTCCAGGCCCTGGTCTGGGCGCTCGGCTTTTCGCTCACCCTCATGCTCACCGGCGGCCTGCTCTGGCTCCTGGCCGTGCTCATCACCCAGCGCAAGCGCGCCCTGCACGATATCGTCGCCGGCCTCGTCGTTGTGCGCGCGGAAGCGTTGACCCCGCCCCCCGCCTCCTGGAACATGCCCGGCGGAGGTTACCAGCGCCGATGAGCTTCAAGCCGCCCCGCCGGCCGCAATTCTTTTACACCACCGCCCCCCTGCCCTGCCCCTACGTCCCGGGCCGGACAGAGCGCAAGGTCGTCACCGAGATCACCGGTGCCGAGGCCGAGTCGCTGCACGACAAGCTCTCCCGCGCCGGCTTCCGCCGCAGCCACAACATCGCCTACGCGCCGGTCTGCCCCGGCTGCTCCTCCTGCGTCCCCATCCGCATCCCGGTCGCCACCTTCCAGCCCGACCGCACCCTGCGCCGCATCGCCAAGGCCAACGCCGCCGTGGAGGGCTACGTCGCCCCCGCCCGCGCCAGCGCCGAACAGTTCCAGGTCTTCCAGCGCTACCAGCAGGCCCGCCACGGCGACGGCGACATGGCCAGCATGAGCTTCTACGACTACCGCGCCATGGTGGAGGACACGCCGATCGACACCTGGCTGGTCGAGTTCCGCGAGGCGGATGAGCGCCTCCTCGGCGCCTGCCTCACCGACCGCCTCGGCGACGGCCTCTCGGCGGTCTACTCCTACTTCACCCCGGGGCAGGAGCGCCGCTCGCTCGGCACCTACGCCATCCTCTGGCTGATCGAGAAGGCCAAAAGCCTCGGCCTGCCCTACGTCTATCTCGGCTACTGGGTGCCCGAGAGCCGCAAGATGGCCTACAAGGCCCGCTTCCGCCCCAGCGAGGTCCTCTCCGCCGGCCAATGGCGCATGCTCACCGAGGCCGACCTGGCCCGCATCCCGCAGGCCGCCCCCCTCGTCCCCGTCACCAGCGGCTGAACCCGCCCGCGCCGGGATGGTTCAGCGCCGGGCAGGCTCAGCCCATGGCTTCCAGCTTCTTCCCCAGCGCGAACATCACCGACTCGAACATCTCGGTGGTCAGCCGCCCGGTATTCGTGTTGTAGCGGCTCACATGGTAGCTGTCGGCCAGGATCAGCCCGTCCGGCAGCTCGTGCAGCGCGCCGTGGCGGAAGCGGATGCGCGCCGGCGGAATCCCGCAGGCCTTCAGCACCGCCGCATGCGCCAGCACCCCCAGCGCCAGCACCGCGCGCAGGTTCGGCAGCGCCTGCAGCTCCCCGCGCAGGAACGGGTTGCACGTCGTCACCTCGCCCGGCTCCGGCAGGTTCGCCGGCGGCACGCAGCGCACCGCGTTGGTGATGCGCGTATCCACCAGCTCCAGCCCGTCGCCGGCCTCCGCGCCATAGCTCCCCTTGGCCCGCCCGAAGCGCAGCAGCGTCGAATACAGCAGCTGCCCGGCATGGTCCCCGGTGAACGGCCGCCCGGTCCGGTTCGCCCCCTTCACCCCGGGCGCCATCCCCACCACCAGCAGGCTCGCCTCGCGCGGCCCGAAGCTCGGCACCGGCCCGTTGAACCACCCCGGCTGCGCCGCACGGTTCGCATCGCGATATGCCACCAGCCGCGGGCACATCGGGCAGTCGTGCTGCGGCGCGGCAATCTCCTCCGCCGAGGGGTCGTGAATCTCCGCCATCACGTCGATCAGCTCCGCCATCTCTCGCCCAGGCTCCACGGCATGTCTCGCAGGCGGCACATCCTGCCGCCTGCACTGGGCACACCCTGCCTACCGGTCCATGGACATTCGGTTAATCGCGCCCCGGCCCTGCTCCCCGGCCGGCGCCCACCCTGGCGTCAGGTGCCGTCCTGCGGATCCGCATAGGGCTCGGCCGGCGTCAGCCGTGCCGGCCCGCGCGGCGGCCGCGGCTCCATCTGCCGCCGGGTGAACTCGGGCGCGATCTCGGCCAGTTCCAGGAACTGGTCCGCCTGCCGCCGCAGCTCATCGGCCACCATCGGCGGCGCCGTGCGGATGGAGGACACCACGGAAACCCGCACCCCGCGCCGCTGCACCGCCTCCACCAGCCGGCGGAAATCCGAATCGCCGCTGAACAGCACCGCATGGTCGATCTTGTCGGCCAGCTCGAGCATGTCGATCGCCAGCTCGATATCCATGTTGCCCTTCACCCGCCGCCGCCCGGTCGCGTCGGTGAACTCCTTGGCCGGCTTCGTCACCAGGGTGTATCCGTTGTACGCCAGCCAGTCGGTCAGCGGCTTCAGCGGCGAGTACTCTTCTGTCTCCAGCACCGCCGAGTAGTAATAGGCCCGGATCACATGCGCCTTGCGCCGGAAGAACTCCAGCAGGTTGCGGTAATCCACGTCGAAGCCCAGATTCCGCGACGCGGAATACAGATTCGCCCCATCGATGAACAGCGCCACCCGTTCGCTCGGCAGAAAATGCACCTTGAACCAACCTTCCAGCCGCAGCGACCAGATGAGAATGCACGGAGGGTCCCGCTGCCCGCCGCGTCGCCGACACAGCCCGGCACGGAACAAAAACCGTCCTTAATCTGTGTGTCCGACAGCGTCCGGTGTCAAGACGGGATTGTACAGGGATACACTTTTCCGTGATACTCATCGCGATAGGCGCCAATCTTCCCTCCCCCGAAGGCAGCCACCCCCTCGCCACCTGCCGCGCCGCCGTCGAGTCCCTGCGCAGCCTCCCGGGCCTGCAGCTCGCCGCCGTCTCGCGCTGGCACACCACCCCCGCCCACCCGCCCTCCGCCCAGCCGGACTACTGCAACGGCGCCGTCCGCCTGCACGGCACCACCGACCCCGCCTGGCTCCTCGCCCGCCTCCAGGCCATCGAGCAGGCCGCCGGCCGCCGCCGCAGCGTCCCCAACGCCGCCCGCACGCTGGATCTCGACATCATCGCCATCGGCGCCCTGGTGCGCGACACGCCCGACCCCATCCTCCCCCACCCGCGCGCCCACCTGCGCCGCTTCGTCCTCGCCCCCCTGGCCGAGATCGCCCCCGAATGGCGCCACCCCCGCCTCGGCCGCACCACCGCCGAACTCCTCGCAGCCCTGCCCCGCGAATGATGCACTGCGGCATCCCTGTTGCGCCGCACCCAAGCCTCGCCTATGTAGATCGTTCACCCGATACCACCCCCGGGCGTCGGCGCGCGCCTGCGCCCTGATCCCCCCGGGGGCTTTGCTGGAGACAAGCGCATGGCACGCGTCACCGTCGAGGATTGCGTCGAACGGGTCCCCAACCGCTTCGAGCTCGTGCTCCTGGCCGCCCAGCGCGCCCGCAACCTCAGCCGCGGCGAGGAACTCACCGTCGAGCGCGACAACGACAAGAACCCCGTCGTCGCCCTGCGCGAAATCGCCGACGCCACCATCTCCCTCGAAAAGATCGAGACCGACCTCATCAAGTCCCTCTCCCGCGCCCCGGAGCCGGAGCCGGCCGACGAGGAGGTGCTCGACCTCATCCCCACCGACCAGAACATCTTCGGCCTGCAGGACATCTCCGCCGAGGAGGAAGCTGCCGCCCTCCCGGTCGAGGAAAACGACATGCCCGAGGATCTCGAGGCGGCGATCGAGGCCGAACTCGCAGGCCGCCGCCGCTAGGGCCCCTGGGTGAGCGGCACGTCCAACCCCACGGCCCCACCCAAACCCGACGCCCGTTCGCCCGAAGCCCCGGGCGCCGCGCGCCCCCCCGCCGCGCGCGCCGCCCCCAGC
>CANHCJ010000146.1 GCA_947458025.1 Rhodospirillales bacterium
CATCCGCATGGAGATCCGCCGCATCGGCCAGATCAAGGACCGCGACCAGGTGGTGGGCAACCAGACCCGGGTGAAGGTGGTGAAGAACAAGCTCGCCCCGCCGTTCCGCCAGGTGGAGTTCGACATCATGTACGGCGAGGGCATCAGCAAGGTGGGCGAGCTGATCGACCTCGGCGTGAAGGCCGGCGTGGTGGAGAAGTCCGGCGCCTGGTTCAGCCACGACAGCCAGCGCATCGGCCAAGGGCGGGAGAACGCCAAGCAGTTCCTGCGCGACCATAAGGACGTGTCGGACGGCATCGAGAAGAAGATCCGTGACCAGTCCGGCACCGTGGCCAATGCCATGATGACCGACCCGGAGCCGGATGCCGACGCCGACTCGCCGGAGTGATGGGTTGAACGGCATCTCCCTGCCGTTCCCCGACCTGGAGCTGGATGCCGAGGATGAGGCCCTGGTCGCCGCCGCGCGCGCGGTGATCGAGGCGCATCACCGGCCGTTCTGGCACACCGTGGCCGCGGCGATCCGCAGCACCGATGGGCGGGTCTGGACCGGCGTTCACCTGGGCGCGACCGTGGGCCGGCTGGCGGTCTGCGCCGAGCCGATCGCGCTCGGCCGCGCCATCCTGGAAGGCGATGGCAGCATGGCCGTGGGCGTGGCCGTGCGCCACCGCAAGCCGGAGGAGGGGCCTGGCCGGCCCGATGTGGTCTCCCCCTGCGGCGCCTGCCGCGACCTGCTGCTGGACTATGCGCCCGATGCGCTGGTGATCGTGCCCGGCCCCGCCGGCGCCCCGGTGAAGCGCCCGTTGCGTGCCATGCTGCCGCTGCCGTATCGCCGCTGATGCCCAAGCCGAACCGCTACTTCCAGGGCCCGCCCAGCGACCATTTCGACGGGCTGCGATTCCACCTGCCCGGCGAGGCCGCCGTGCCCGGCAAGACGCTGCGCGACCGGCTGCGCTGGCACATGGAACCCAAGCCGCCCTGGCCGAAGCAGCACCCCAGCCCCTTCGCCGACACCCCGCCGGCGCGCGTGGCCGGGCTGCGCGCCACGCTGGTGGGCCATGCCAGCTTCCTGGTGCAGGTGGCCGGGCTCAACCTGCTGGTGGACCCCGTCTGGTCGGATCGCGCCAGCCCCGTTGCCTGGGCCGGGCCGAAGCGCGTCAATCCGCCCGGCATCGCCTGGAGCGCGCTGCCGCCGATCGATGCCGTGCTGGTCACGCACAACCACTACGACCACCTGGACCTCGCCACCCTGGCCCGGCTGCGCGCCCGCCACCCGGTGCGTGTGATCACGCCGCTGGGCAACGACACCATCATCAACCCGGCCACGGGCGGCGGCACGGAGGTGCTGGACTGGGGCGAGATGCGCGCGCTCTCGCCCGATGTCGGCGTGCATCTGCGCCCGGCGCGGCATTGGTCCGCCCGCGGGCTGCGCGACCGGCGCATGGCGCTGTGGGGCGCCTTCGTGCTCACCACGCCGGCCGGCGTGCTCTATCTGTGCGGCGACAGCGGCTATGGCGACGGCGCCAGCTTCCGCGCCATCCGCACGGAATTCGGCCCGCCGCGCCTGGCCCTGCTGCCGATCGGCGCCTATGCCCCGCGCTGGTTCATGCAGGCGATGCACATGGACCCCGACGAGGCGGTGCAGGCCTTCCAGGACCTCGGCGCCCAGCAGGCGCTGGGGCACCACTGGGGCACGTTCCGCCTCACCGACGAGCCGATCGACGAGCCGCCCGCCCGCCTCGCTGCCGCGCTGGCGGGGCAGGGGATCGCCCCCGCCCGCTTCCCGGCGCTGCGCCCGGGGCAGGTCTGGCAGGCGTGATGCGACTTCGAATGCGAATGAGTTGCAACTAGCCGGCGCCGCGCCTAGGATGCCCCCATCGCCTTCGGGGGACGCGCCGGCATGTATGTCTGCCTCTGCAACCGCATCACCGACCAGCAGGTGCGCGACGCGGCACTCGCCGGCGCCAGCCGCCCGGCCGAGATCTACCCGGCCTGCGGTTGCGCCGCCCAATGCGGCACCTGCGCCAGCACGATGCGGCGGCTTATCGACGAGCATCTGGTGAAGATCGCAGCCGCCGCCGATTGATTTCCGGCCCGGCGCGCGCATCTGCAGGGAACACACACGATCCCAGGAGGCCTGCGTGAAGGGCGACCCCCGCGTTGTCGAGTTCCTCAACACCGTGCTCACCAACGAGCTGACCGCGGTGAACCAGTATTTCCTGCACGCCCGCACGCTGGACCACTGGGGCGTCACCAAGTTCGCCAAGCTGGAATACAAGGAATCGATCGAGGAGATGCGCCACGCGGACAACCTGATCCAGCGCATCCTGTTCCTCGACGGCCTGCCCAACGTGCAGCGCCTCAACCCCGTGCTGATCGGCCAGAACCCGGAGGAGGTGCTGCGCTGCGACCTGAAGCTGGAGGAGAAGGCCATCGCCGACCTGCGCGAGGGCATCGCCCATTGCGAGCAGGTGCGCGATTTCGTCAGCCGCGACCTGCTTATGGGCATCCTGCGCGACGAGGAGCACCACCAGGACTTCGTCGAGACCCAGCTGGACCTCATCGAGCGCATCGGCATCCAGAAATGGGTCCAGCTCAACAGCGGCGCCACCGACGAGGCGGAATAGCCCGGCCGAGGCTTCAACCCACGGGGCGCATGGTCTAGCCTGCCGGCAAGACACGGGAGGAACCGGACCATGCGCAACACCAGGCTGGGCGCCGCGGCCCTTTTGGCTGCCTCGCTCATGGCGGGCGCCGCGCAGGCGCAAACGGCCGAGGTGCGCATCGCGGTGCGCACCGATGTCAGCTCCATCGATCCGCACTACCACGCCTACATCCCCAACCGCGCCATCTCGCGCCACATCTTCGACAGCCTCACCGCGCTCAGCCCGCGCGGCGAGGTGCGGCCGGGCTTGGCCACCAGCTGGAAGGTGGTGCAGGAGGATGTGTGGGAATTCTCCCTGCGCGACGCCGCCTTCCACGACGGCAGCAAGGTGACGGCCGAGGACGTGGCGTTCACCTTCGTGCGCGCGCCCGACGTGCCCAACTCCCCTTCCTCCTACCGCACCTTCATGAAGTCGGTGGACTCGGTGGAGGTGATCGACCCGCGCACGGTGCGCATCCGCACCAAGGGCCCGGCGCCCACGCTGCTGGTGGATATCGAGGCCATCGCCATCCTCTCGAAGGCCGCCGCCGAGGGCCGCGCCACGTCGGATTTCAACGCCGGCCGCGCCGCCATCGGCACTGGCCCGTACCGCTTCATCGAATGGCAGGCCGGCAACCGGCTGATCCTGGAGCGCAACCCGGCCTACTGGGGCGGCGCCGAGCCCTGGTCGCGCGTCCTCTTCCGCCCCATCGCCAACGACGGTGCCCGCGTGGCCGCCATCCTCTCCGGCGACGTGGACATGATCGAGGGCGTGCCCGGCATCGACCGCGCCAAGCTCGCCGCCCACCCCAACCTCGCCATCCACGAGGCCGACGCCTTCCGCATCATCTACCTGCAGATGGACAGCGCGCGCGATGCCTCGCCGGGCCTGAAGGACAATGCCGGCCAGCCGCTCGCGCGCAACCCGTTCAAGGATGCGCGCGTGCGCCACGCCATCAGCCTGGCGATCAACCGCGAGGGCCTGGCCGAGCGCCTGCTCTCCGGCCAGGCCAAGCCCGCCGCGCAGTACGTGCCGGCCTACGTGCCCGGCGCCAGCCCCAACCTCAAGCCGCTGCCCTTCGATGCCGAGCGCGCCCGCGCCCTGCTGCGCGAGGCCGGCTGGGGCGACGGGTTCCAGATGGGCATGGCCGGCTCCAACGACCGCTACCCGAACGACGCCCAGGTGGCCCAGGCGATCGGCCAGATGCTGGCGCGCATCGGCGTGAAGGTGGACGTGCAGACCATGCCGGCGAGCCAGCTGTTCAGCCGCGGCAGCCGGCTGGAGTTCAGCGCGATCCTGTCCGGCTGGGTCGGCAATGGCGAGCCCAGCTCCACCCTGGTCTCGCTGATGGCCACCTTCGACCCGGCCAAGGGCATGGGCGCCTCCAACCGCGGCCGCTGGTCCAACGCCGAGTACGACATGGCGCTGCAGACCGCCCTGCGCACCATGGACGAGCCGAAGCGCCTGGCGCTCTATGGCCGCGCCGCCGAGATCGCGATCGCCGAGATGGGCATGATCCCGGTGTATTTCACCATCAACACCTGGGCCACGCGCCGCGACCTCACCTACGAGGCGCGCGGCGACGAGACCTCGCTGGCCACCGGCCTGCGGCCGAAATAAGGAACGCGCAGATGGACGGGTTCGACGCACGCGCCGCCGCCGCCACGCTCTGGGCGGAATGGCACAAGGGCCGCCACATGCCGCGGGAGTGGATGGGCCGCCTCTCGCTCGACCAGGCCTACGCCGTGCAGCTGGCGCTGCTCGACCGGTTCGAGGCGGCGGGCGAGCGCCAGGCCGGCTGGAAGGTGGGCCTCACCGCCGCGGCCATGCGCGCCCAGTGGAACATCCACGAGCCCTGCTTCGGCTTCCTGCTGCGCAGCGGCCACAAGCCCGCCGGCACCACCTTCCGCTTCCCCGGCATCATCGCCCCGGGCTTCGAGAACGAGCTGTGCCTGCGCATCGGCACCCGCCTGCAGGGGCCGGGCGTCACGCTGGAGCAGGCCATCGCGGCCGTGAGCCACGCGGCACCTGCGCTGGAGATCGTCGAGAAGCGCGGCCCGTTCAGCGAGGACATCGCGCTGGCCATGGCCGACAACGCCCAGCAATACGCCTTCGTCACCGGCGCCGAGGTGCCGCTCTCGCCCGCCAACCGCGACCTTGCCGGCTCCACCGTGGAGGTGGACGTGAACGGCACCGTGATCGACCGTGCGGCGGGGGCGGAGGTGATGGGCGGCGGCGGCTTCCTCTCGGTGCAGTGGCTGGCGAACAAGCTGGCGGAGTTCGGCCGGGCGCTGGAGCCGGGGATGCTGGTGATGTCCGGCTCCTTCACCAAGCAGTACCCGATCGCCCAGGGCGACCGCATCGAATCCCGCTTCGCCCCGTTCGGCACGGTGTCCGCCCGCTTCGCCTGATGGGGCTGGCATCCGGCGGCGGTTGCACATTAGTGTAGTCGGCAACAATAACCGTTGCCGGAGCCGCCGAGATGCCGACCCAATTGCCGCGCCGCGCCATCCTGGCCAGCGCCGCCACCACCCTGGGCGCGGGCCTCGCCGCACCCGCCCTCGCCCAGGGCAATGCCCGCGTGCTGCGCTTCGTGCCGCACACCTCGCTCACCTCGCTCGACCAGCTCTGGTCGAACGCGCTGATCTCCGCCCACCACGCCTACATGGTCTACGACCAGCTCTTCGGCATCGACGCCAACCTGGCTGCCCAGCCGCAGATGCTCGCGGGCTACGAGGTCTCGGCCGACGGGCTGCACTGGAAGTTCGCCCTGCGCGACGGGCTGATGTTCCACGACGGCGAACCGGTGCTGGCGAAGGACTGCGTCGCCTCCATCATCCGCTGGTCCCTGCGCGACCTGTTCGGCATGCACCTGGCCAGCCTCGGCATGGAGGTGAAGGCCACCGGCGACAAGACCTTCGAGCTGCACTCCAAGAAGCGCTTCCCGCACCTGCCCTATGCCCTCGGCGCCACCGCCTGCCACATCATGCCGGAGCGCATCGCCGTGCCCGATGTCTCGCGTGGCATCCGCGACGCGATCGGCAGCGGCCCCTACCGCTTCCTGGCCAATGAGTGGGATTCCGGCGCCCATGTCGCCTATGCCCGCAACGACAAGTACATCCCCCGCCAGGAGAAGCCGGACGTGCTCTCCGGCGGCAAGGTCACGCATTTCGACCGCGTGGAATGGAAGATCCTGCCGGAGCCGAACACCGCGGCCAACGCGCTGATCAAGGGCGAGGTGGATTGGCTGGAGCGGCCGCACACCGACCATATCGGCCGCCTGCGCGGCACCCGCGGCATCACCGTGCAGAAGCTGGATCCCTTCGGCTGGCTCGGCCTGCTGCAGTTCAACCTGCGCCGCCCGCCCTTCGACAACCCGAAGCTGCGCCGCGCCGTGCTGCTCGGCCTCGACCAGCGCGAGTTCCTGCAGGCCGTGGTGGGCGACTACCCGGACCTGGTGAACCCCGGCGTCGGCTGGTTCACCCCCGGCACGCCGCTGGCCACCACGGCGGGCATCGACACGCTGGTGAAGGGGCCGGACCTCGATGCCGCCCGCCGCGCGGTGCGCGAGTCCGGCTATGACGGCCAGCGCATCGTCCACCTCGCCGCCGGCGACATCCCGATCAACACCGCCATGGGGCAGATGACGGCGGAGCTCTACCGCCGCCTCGGCCTCAACGTGGTCTACACCAGCGTGGACTGGGGCATGCTGGTCGCCCGCATCCAGAACCCCGATCCCACCAACGACTGGGCCAGCTTCTGCTCGGGCTGGACCGGCATCTCCACCTCCAACCCCGGCGGCCATCGCCCGCTGGCCGGCAACGTGCCGAACCCGCAGATGGAGGCCCTGCGCGCCGCCTGGCTCGATGCGCCGGACCTGCCCGCGCAGAAGCGCATCGCCGAGGAGATGCAGCTGCTCACTGCCCAGATGCCGGCCTCGGTGCCGTTCGGCCAGTATTTCCTGCCGCACGCCCACAAGGCCGATCTCACCGGCTTCACCCATGCGGCGATCGTGCCGTTCTGGGGCGTGCGCCGGGCCTAGGCAGGCTAGAATGCGTCCCACGGGCTGATACCAGGCGCGGCGGAGTGGACACGTCGCCGCGCCTGCCGTAACAGGCGCGCCTCGCGCGGCCGTCCGGTCGCCGACTCCGCCACGCCTCGCCCGGACACGCCGCCTTGGATCCCACGACTTTGCTGCTTCTCGCCGTCGCCGGTTTCGCCGGCGGCGCGATCAATGCCCTGGCCGGCGGCGGAACGCTGGTCACCTTTCCCGCCCTGGTCGGGCTCGGCCTGCCGCTGAAGCTGGCCAATGCGACCAGCCAGGTGGCGCTTTGGCCCGGCCGCCTCACCTCGGTGATGGCGCAGCTGGATGATTTCCGGCAGCTCGGCGCCCGGGCCTGGATCAGCGTGGCCCTCGGCCTCGTCGGCGGCTTCCTCGGCGCCCAGCTGTTGATCGTGATGGACGCGGCGGTGTTCCGCGCCCTGGTGCCGTGGCTGATGCTGTGCGCCACGCTGGTCTTCGCGCTGTCGCCCGCCATCACGCGCTTCCTCACCGCCCGCGGGCAGGGCCGGCGCTCGGTGCCGATGCAGGTGCTGGGCCGCTGCGTGGAGTTCCTGTTCTGCATCTATGGCGGCTTCTTCGGTGCCGGGCTCGGCGTGTTCCTGATGGCCGGCTACGCGGTGGCCGGCATCGAGAACGTGAAGCAGACCAACGTGCTCAAGAACATGATGGGCATGGTGGTCACCACCACCTCGGCGCTCACCTTCATCCTGCGCGGCGAGGTGAACTGGCCGGCCGCCGCCCCGATGCTGGTCGGCGCGCTGGCGGGCGGCTTTGCCGGCGGCATGCTGGCCCGCGTGATCCCCGCCGCCTGGCTGCGCGGCGTGGTCACCGCCGCCGCCTCCGCCCTCACCGCCTGGTATTTCGTGGCCTGATCGTCCGGCAGGCTCTCAATGGGTGGCCAGCCGCCGCAGCCATTCCTGCGCCCGGCGTGAGCCGGCCGCCGCCGCCGCCCGGAACAGCCGCGTCGCCTCGGCCGTGTTCTGCGGCGCGCCCCAGCCGTGGTACAGCATCACCGCCAGCTCCGCCGTGGCATTGGCCGAGCCGTTCGCCGAGGCCCGGCCCAGATGGTCCAGCGCCCGCCGGTCATCGGCCGGGGAGCCGGTGCCCGGCTGCAGCCGCATCGCCAGCGTGAGGTCGTAGAGCGCCAGCAGGCGCTGGATCCGCGTCTCGCCCTCCAGCCGCGCCGCATGCTGGTACAGCCGCAGCGCCTCGCCGAGGTCGGGCGCGGTGCCGATGCCCTCATAGGTCATGCGTGCCGCCGCCCGCGCGGCCAGCGGCTCGTCGCGCTCGGCCGCGCGCAGGTACAGCGCCAGCGCCAGCGTCTCGTCGCGCGCCACGCCCTCGCCGCGCTCATGCAGCCGCCCCAGCGCCAGCATCGCCGGGCCGTGGCCGCGCTCCACCGCGCGCAGGTACCAGGAAGCCGCCTGCTCCAGGTCGCGCGGCACGGCGCGCCCGGTCTCGTGGAAGGCGCCCAGGCGGTACTGCGCCTGTGCCTCGCCCCGGTTGGCGGCGCGGCGGTACCAGGGCAGGGCGGCCTCGTCGCTGGCGGCCACCCCGTCGCCTGTTTCGTGCAGGGAGCCGATGCGCCGCATCGCCTCGGCATTGCCGCGCTCGGCGGCCTGGTGCAGCCAGCGCATCGCCTCCTCGGCGTTGCGGAACACGCCGCGCCCCTCGGCATGGGCGATGCCCAGCGCCAGCATGGCCGGCGCATGGCCCTGCGCGGCGGCGCGGCGGAACCATTCCAGCGCCCGCACCTCGCTGGCCTGGGTGCCGCGCCCGCCGGCCATCATCACGCCGAGATTGGTCTGCGCCTCCGCCATCCCACGCTCGGCGGCGCGCCGGACCCAGGCGAAGGCGGCCGCGTCGTCCTGCTCCACGCCGGCGCCCTGGGCGTGCATCATCCCGATCCGGTTTTCCGCCGGGGCGAAGCCCTGCTCGGCGGCGCGGCGATACCATTCCAGCGCCGCGGCGCGGTCCTGCGCCACACCCTCGCCGCGGTCGTAAAGCCCGCCCAGGTTGAACTGCCCGGCCGGCAGCCCCTTCTCGGCGGCGCGGCGGAACCATTGCAGCGCCTGCTCCGGCTGCGGCGCCATGCCGCGCCCGGCCTCGTACATCAGCCCCAGCGCGTTCATCCCGCCGGCGTCGCCCTTCTCCGCCGCCGCCAGGAAATGCCGGAACGCCTCGGCATCGTCGCGCGGCACGCCGCGGCCCTCCAGGTGCAGGAACCCCAGCGCCACATGCGACATGGTGTGGCCCTGCGCCGCCGCCCGCCCGTACCAGAGCGCGGAGGCCACCTCGTCCTGCGCCCCGCCCAGCCCCTGCCCATAGGCGCGTGCCAGCACATACTGGCCGTTCGGGTGCCCGCCCTCGGCGGCGCGCTGGTACCAGTACAGCGCCCGGCCGGGATCGGGCCGGCCCAGCAGCGTGCCCTCGTAGAGCGAGCCGAGATTGGCCGCGGCCACCATGTTGCCCTGCTCGGCGGAGGCCTCGAACAGCACCCGCGCGCGCGCCGGGTCCTTGGGCGTGTCGCGCCCGAAGGCGAGCATGAAGCCCAGGTTGTTCTGCGCCACGGCCACGCCCTGCGCCGCCGCCCGGCCGTACCATTCCATCGCCTGCGCCGTGTCGCGCGCCACGCCGGTGCCGCTGTCATAGGCCAGGCCCAGCCGCAGCTGGGAGGCCGCGAGCCCCTGCTCGGCCGCCCGCCGGTGCCAGCGCACCGCCGCCTCCGCATCGCGCGAAGTGCCCAGCCCGCCCTCCAGCCG
>CANHCJ010000147.1 GCA_947458025.1 Rhodospirillales bacterium
CAGCAGGGGCGGAAGGCCAAGCGCCGCCAGCCGGCCCGCGAGGTCGACCGGCACCTCGACGCCATGCGCCACCTGCCGGCCGCCGCGCGTGATGCGGCCCTGGAACGGGAAGGCGGGCGCGATCACCAGGTGGTCGAACCCGCCGGCGCGGAAGCTCGCGGCCAGTTCGGAGGCGGGGTGGCCGCGCAGCAGCGAGTCCAGCTTCTTGAAGGCCAGCGAGGCCCCGCAAAGCGCCGTGGCGCAGGCGGCATGCGCCGCCACGGCCGCCTCCTCGCTGCCTTCGCGGCTGGCGAGGTCGCGCGCACCCGCGGTCCACGGGCCCTTCCAGGTGACCGGCAACGGGCCGAAGGACGGCACGAACCGCGCCGCCGTATCCAGCGCTCCGGTGAGGTCGTCGGCCAGCAGGACAAAGGACATGCGGCGTTCCATGCGAGTCGCCATGATCCTGGTCAAGGATCGCACCGCCGGCCATGCCCTTGCCGCATGGGGGAGGTTGCGCCAGCGGACGATCCCGCCGTGGACCCGCCTTGCCAGGGTGTGCTATCGGAGAGGCTGAACAACCCTCCGGAACCGGTTGATATGGTGGCGAAAGATCGTTCCGCTCTTGGCGGCCTGACGCGTCGTGGGGCGCTGGCGCTCGGCGCGGCCTCCCTGCTGCCGCAGGCGGCGCATGCGCAGGGCGGCGGGGCCGTGCTGATCATGAACTCCGGCGCCGCCTCGCTCAGCGTGATCGACATGGCCACACGGCGCGAGACCCGGCGCATCCCGGTGCTGCGCGAGCCGCATCACTGGGCGCTGACGCCGGACCACAAGGAACTGCTGATCGGCGATTCCTCCGGCAACGAGCTTCAGGTGCTGGACCCGAAGACCTTCGCCGTGCTGCGCCGCATGCCGATCTCCAACCCCTACCACCTGCAGTTCAGCTGGAACGGCAAGTTCCTCGTGATCGCCGGGTTGGCCCGCAACCAGATCGACATCTACGAGGCCGGCACCTACCGGCTGCTGAAGCGCTTCCCGATCCGCTCCATGCCCAGCCACATGGATTTCCTGCCGGACGATTCCCTGGTGTTCGTGACGCTCCAGGGCACCGGGCGGGTGGTGGCGATCGACCTGCGGCGGCTGGAGATCGTGTGGAACGAGGAATGCGGCGCGGCGCCGGCGGGCGTGCTGGTGAATGGCGCCCGCCTGCTGGTGGGCAACATGGGCGGCGACGATGTGGCCGTGATGGACACCAGGACCGGCAAGCTGCAGCGCCGCATCCGCACCGGCAAGGGCGCGCACACCCTGTTCTGGGCGCCCGACCGCAAGACGATCTGGGTGACCAACCGGCTGGACCAGCAATCCGTGGTGGTGCTGGACGCCGGCTCGCTGGAGATCATGCGGCGCTATCGCCTGTCCGGCGGGCCGGACGACCTGGAGTTCGCGCCGGACGGCAAGGTCTGGTTCACCATGCGCTTCGTCCACAAGGTGGCGGTGCTGGACCCTGGCAGCGGCGATTTCACCACCATCGATGTCGGCCGTTCCCCGCACGGCATCTTCCTCAATCCGCGCGCCGTGGCCACTTCCTGAACGAGCGACCGCCATGATCCCCGCCTTCGACACCGCCGCCGGCTGGATCCAGGAGACGCTGCTCCTGCCGATGCTGTATTCGCTCGGGCTGATCCAGTGGGAGGACATCTCCTTCGGCTGGGCGCTGTTCGCGGTGTACGGCGCGGCCCAGGTGGTGGTGACCTTCGCCATCTGCGTGCCGCTGGAACGCTGGCGGCCGGTGGAGCGCTGGCCGGATGCCCAGGCGGTGGTGGTGGACGTGCTCTACACCTTCATCAGCCGCGTGGGCCTGCTGCCGCTGATCACCTATGTGCTGTTCTTCAAGCTGCAGGTGGAGCTGAGCGGCTTCCTGACCGACATGGGCTATGTGCCGCCGACGCTGGAGCGGATCGTCCCGTTCCTGTTCGGCATGCCGGTGCTGACCTTCTTCCTCTACGCGATCATCCTTGATTTCGGCGAGTACTGGCGCCACCGGCTGAGCCACATGTTCCGCTGGTGGTACTCGCTGCACGCGCTGCACCATGCCCAGCGGCAGATGACCTTCTGGTCCGACGACCGCAACCACCTGCTGGACGACATCATCGGCTTCATGTGGTTCACCTGCATCGCGCTGATGATCGGCGTGCCGCCGATGCAGTTCCCGCTGCTGGTGCTGCTGCTGCGCCTGATCGAGAGCCTGAGCCACGCCAACGCCCGCGTCTCCTATGGCTGGCTCGGCGAGCGGCTGCTGGTCTCGCCGCGCTTCCACCGCGCGCACCATGGCGTGACCGCGGCGGGCGAGGTGAGCGTGAACTACGGCGCCGTGCTGCCGTGGTGGGACATGATCTTCCGCACCTCCGATTTCTCGCGCGAGTTCGTGAAGACCGGCGACCCGACGGCGGAGGAGGCGCTTGCCACCGGCGGCTATTTCACCCAGCAATGGGTGGGGGCCAAGCGCATGGTGCGCGACGTGCTGGGGCTGTCGCCCAAGACCGGGTGATCCCGGGGCGGCCGCCTAACCCAGGCGCAGCAACGGCACCGCCGCCGCCGCCAGCGCCAACGCGGCAACCCGCACCAGGGTGAACCGCTCGCGCAGGAACAGCGCCGCGATCACGATGGCGAACAGGCCCGAGGTATCCCGCAGCGCCGCCGCCGGCGCGATCGGTGCCAGGCTGAACACCCACAGGATCAGCAGGTACGACGCCATGGAGGCCATCCCTCCGGGCACCGCGACCCGCAGCACGCCGGGCAACTCCGCCGCCGCCGGCAGGTTGTGCCGCTGCCGCACCAGCATCGCCAGCGCATTGGTCAGCGACACCACGATGCCATAGGCCCAAGGTGAGCCCGAGGCCCGCACGCCCTGCGCATCGCAGATCACATAGGCCGCTGTTCCCAAACCCGCCGCCAGGGTCCAGCCCAACGCCTGCATGTTGGCCGCCCGCCCGACCTCCGCCCGGGCTGCATCGAAGGCCAGGGTCAGCAAGGACAGCGCGATCACCGCCACGCCCACCAGCCCCCATGGCCCCACGCGCTCCCCGGCCACCGCGGCGGCCAGCGGCACGATCAGCAGCACCGCCACCGCGCGGATCACCGGATACACCAGCCCGAACCCGGCCAGGGCATAGGCGCGCAGCATCGCCGGAACGGTTACGGTATTGATCGCCGTCGACAGCGCGATCCAGGCCAGCGAGTCCGTCGCCGGCAACCCGGTCCAGTACAGCCCGGGCAGGCCGATCAGCGCCGCGAAGCACATCTGCCCCGTCGCCGCCTGCGCCGGGTTCCGGCTGGCCTTCACCGCGGCATTCCAGCTGGCATGCAGCACGGCGCTGAACAGGGCGGCGGCAACGAAGATCGGGTCCATGCCGCAGCCTAATCATGCGGGCCGCGCCGGCGGAACTGGCCGCGCCCCGCAGTGCGCGTTACCATCCCGTGCCGCCGCCAGGAGCCGACCCATGAAGCTGTTCACCGCCGCCTTCCTGACAGAGACCAACACCTGGTCCCCGGTGCCGACCGGGATGAACGCCTTCAAGGTCGACAAGCCCTTCTACCGCCGCGACGGCTCGCTGCAGCCGGTTGTCGGCGGCGGCAACGGCGTGCTGGCCGCGTGGCGCAAGCGCGGCGAGGCCGACGGGTTCGGCATCGTGGAGAGCATCTGTGCCACCACCGAACCCTCCGGCCCCATTGTCACCGCGGTCTATGAGGAACTGCGCGACACCCTGCTGAACGACCTTCGCGCCGCCCTGCCGGTGGACGGCGTGCTGCTCTTCCTGCACGGCGCCATGGTCGCCTACGGCTACGACGACTGCGAGGGCGACGTGCTGAAGCGCGCCCGCGAGATCGTCGGCCCCAACGTGCCGATCGGGGTGGAGCTGGACCTGCACTGCCATCTGACCGACGACATCTGCAACAGCGCCCTGCCGGTGATCTTCAAGGAATACCCGCATATCGACGGAATCGAGCGCGCCCACGAACTCTACGACATCGTTCGCGACGCTATTGCCGGCAAGACGAAGCCGGTGGTGGCGCTGCACGATTGCCGCATGGTGGGCATGTGGCGCACCCCGGTTGAGCCGACCAAGAGCTTCGTCGCGCGGATGCAATCGCTCGAAGGCAAGGACGGCATCCTCTCGATTTCGTTCGGCCACGGCTTCCCTTGGGCCGACGTGGCGGAGGTGGGGGCGAAGTTCGTGGTGATCGCCGATGGCGACAAGGCCAAGGCTGCGGCTCTCGCCGCCCAGCTGCACCAGGAGGTCTGGGCCTTCCGCAACGAGGCGGTCACCCCGCACGACACGATCGACGAGGCGATCGACTTCGCGCTGGCCCAGCCCGAGGGCCCGATCGTGCTGGCCGACGTGGCCGACAATGCCGGCGGCGGCGCCCCCAGCGACAGCACCTTCGTGCTGCGCCGCCTGGTGGAACGCGGGGTGACGAACGCCGCCATCGGCTGCTTCTGGGACCCGATCGCGGTGTCCTTCTGCGCCGAAGCGGGGGAGGGGGCGAGCTTCGACCTGCGCATCGGCGGCAAGAGCGGCCCTGTCTCCGGCCAGCCGATCGACCTGCGGGTTACGGTGCGCAAGATCGTGGAGAACCACACCCAGAAGGGCCTGGGCGGCGGCCGCGCGCAGTACGGCACCTCGGCCTGGGTGGAGGCCAACGGCATCCACATCATCCTGACCAGCAAGCGCCAGCAGGTGTTCAACCCCGATGCCTTCACCGGCACCGGCTGCACGCTCGCGGACAAGCGGATCGTGGTGGTGAAGTCGATGCAGCATTTCTACGCCGGCTTCGCGCCGATCGCGAAGGCGGTGCGCTACGTGGCCGCGCCGGGCACGGTGGGGGCGGATTTCGTCAACCTGCCCTACACCAAGGTCACGCGCTCGTTCTGGCCGCGCGTGGCCGATCCGTTCGCGCCAGGCTGACCCTCAGCCGGGCCGCCGTCCCTTGGGGCGCGGCGGCCCGGCGGTTGCCGCCCGGCCAGGCACGGCCGGGGGATGGTGATGCGGGTGGGCGCACTGGCCGTGGTCGGCCAGCACCTCGATCACCCGGCATTCGCCCACCACGCCATGCCGGCCGCTGGCCACCATCTGCTCCAGCTCCTGCCGCAGGGCCATCAGGCTGCGGATGCGCGCCTCCACCTCCGTCAGCCGCGCCCGGGCGATGGCGTCGGCTGCCTCGCAGGGCTGGCCAGGATCGTCCTGCAGGGCGAGCAGCGTGCGGATCGCCTCGATCTCGAAGCCCAGCTCGCGGGCGTGGCGGATGAAGGCCAGGCGGCGCAGCTCGGCGCCGGCATAGTGCCGCCGGTTGCCCTCGCTGCGCGCCGGGGGGCGGAGCAGCCCGATCTCCTCGTAGTAGCGGATCGTCGGCACCTTCACCCCGCTGAGGCGGGATGCGGTGCCGATCGGCACGGCCTGCTCGCTTGTGGCTCCCGACATGGCGCTTGCTCCTCCAGTCGCTGGAGGAATTAGCCTTGCGGGTGGCAAATGCAAGCAGCCCGGAGCTCTGGGAATGGAAGAGGCGACGACGCGCACGCGCTACCGGGTGGAGGGCATGGATTGCGCCGCCTGCGCGGCCAAGATCGACACGGCAGTGCGGCGCGTGCGCGGCGTGGTGGATGTCTCGGTCTCCGTCTCGGCGGCCACGATGGTGGTGCGGCACGAGAGCGGCGGCGTGCTGCAGGATGTGGAGCGCCAGGTGACGCGGCTGGGCTATGGCCTGGCATCGCTCGGCGAGGCCGGCGCCGTGCCGAAGCTGGCGCAGGGCGGTGCGGCGGGCCCCGCGATGCCGGCCTGGTGGCGCGGGGCCAAGGCTCGGCTGGTGCTGGCCTGCGCGGCGGCGCTGGCGGTGGCCTTCGGGTTGGAATGGGCCGTGCCCACACTGGCGCCCTGGCCCTTTGTAGCCGCCCTGCTGGTGGGCCTGTTGCCGGTGGCACGCCGCGCCTTCCTGGCCGCGCGCGCTGGTACGCCGTTCTCGATCGAGACGTTGATGGTGGTGGCCGCCATCGGCGCCGTGGCGATCGGCGCGGCCGAGGAAGCCGCCAGCGTGGTGCTGCTGTTCCTGATCGGCGAGATGCTGGAGGGTGTGGCCGCCGGCCGTGCGCGTGCGGGCATCCAGGCCCTGGCCGACCTCGTGCCGCGCTCCGCCCTGGTCGAGGTCGGGCCGCGCCTGCACGAGATGCCGGCGGCCGAACTGCGCCCCGGCCATGTGATCCTGGTGCGCCCCGGCGAGCGCATCGCCGCCGACGGCACGGTGCTGGAAGGCGAGGGCGGCGTGGACGAGGCGCCCGTCTCCGGCGAGAGCGTGCCGGTGGCCAAGGTGCCGGGCGACGTGGTGTTCGCCGGCACGGTGAACGGCGCGGCCGCGCTGCGCGTGCGCGTCACCGCCGCCGCGGCCGACAACACGATCGCCCGCATCGTGCGCCTGGTGGAGGAGGCGCAGGAGCACCGCGCCCCCACGGAACGCATGATCGACCGCTTCGCGCGCTGGTACACGCCCACGGTCATGGTGGTGGCGGCGCTGGTGGCGGTGGTGCCGCCGCTGGTGATCGATGGCGACTGGCAGGGCTGGATCTACAAGGGCCTCGCCCTGCTGCTGATCGGCTGCCCCTGCGCGCTGGTGATCTCCACCCCGGCCGCCATCGCCGCGGGCCTCTCCGCCGGCGCCCGACGCGGGTTGCTGGTGAAGGGCGGCGCGGTGCTGGAGCGGCTGGGGCAGGTGACCATGGTCGCCTTTGACAAGACCGGCACGCTGACCCGCGGCAAGCCGGAGGTGACCGACATCGTCGCCTTCGGCCTGCCGGCGCGCGAGGTGCTGCGCCTGGCCGCCGGGCTCGAATCCGGCTCCAGCCATCCGCTCGCCGGCGCGATCCTGGCCTCGGCGGAGGAGGACCTGCTGGCGGTGCCGCGCGCCGAGGGGGCGGTGGCCGTCGCCGGGCTGGGCGTGGCTGGCATGGTGGAGGGCAGGGCGCTGTTCCTGGGCTCCCCCGCCGCCGCGCTGGACCGCGCGGCCGCCAGCGACGACGAGCGCGAGACGATCGAGGGCATGGCCGGTACCGGGCGGACACTGGCGGTGCTGGTGGCCGATGGCGTGCTGGCGGGCGCGATCGCGCTGCGGGATTCGCCGCGCGACGATGCCAAGGCCGGCCTCACGGCGCTGGAGGCGATGGGCATCGGCCGCGTGATGCTCACCGGGGACAACGCGGCCACGGCCGCGGCGATCGGCAAGCGCCTGGGCATCGAGGCGCGTGCCGGGCTGAAGCCGCAGGACAAGCTCGATGCGGTGCGCGCGCTTCAGGCGGGGGGCGCGGTGGTGGCCAAGGTGGGCGACGGCATCAACGACGCGCCGGCGCTGGCCGCGGCCGACGTGGGCATCGCCATGGGCGGCGGCACGGATGTGGCGCTGGAAACCGCCGATGCCGCGGTGCTGCACGGACGGGTGGCGGACGTGCCGGCGATGATCGCGCTCTCGCGGCGGGTGATGGCCAATATCCGCCAGAACATCGCCATCGCGCTCGGGCTGAAGGCGGTGTTCCTGGTGACCACCATCGCCGGCGTCACCGGGCTGTGGCCGGCGATCCTGGCCGATACGGGGGCGACGGTGCTGGTGACGGCCAATGCGCTGCGGCTACTGAAAAAATAGGAAGAGTCTTCTTTTTTCTGAAGAAAAAAGAAGCAAAAAAGACTTTCCACGTTGTGCCCGCGCCAGCAAATGGACAAAAGTTTTTTGGTTCTTTTTTTCAAAAAAGAACCACTTCCTTTCTAGATGTGCAGATAATCCCGTATCCGCCCATAGGCGATCCGCGCCGCCACCGCCGTCTTCCACAAACCATGGAACGGCACAGGCTTCAGATCGGTGATCGGCATGTCGATCTCCTCCTGTTTCCCGCCGAGGATGCGGCGCGCGAGCTGCGGCCCCATCGCGCTGGCCATCGCCACGCCGCGGCCGTTGTAGCCCAGGCACACCGTCACGCCCGGGGCCGGCTCGTGGATATGCGGGTAGTGGTCGAGCGTGATGGCCAGCTGGCCGTTCCAGCCATGGGTCCAGCGAATGCCTTTGATCTGCGGCCACAACTGCTCGGCATAGCGCCGCAGGAACATCAGGTCTTCCGGCCCGTCCACCGGCGCCTGGCGGCTGCGGCCGCCCATCAGCACGCGGTTCTGCCGGTCCAGCCGGTAGTAGGTGGTGACCTTGCCGAGCTCGTAAAGCGAAGACCGCATCGGGAAGATCGCCCGCGCCGCCTCGTCGCTCAGCGGCTCGGAGGCAACGACGGCGCTGAACACCGGCACCACGGTCTTGCGTAAATTGGGCCAGAGGTTGTCGGTGTAGCCGTTGGTGCCGAGCACGATGTGGTCGGCATGCACGGTGCCGGTGGGGGTCTGCACGTGCCACTTGCCGCCGTCGCGCCACAGCTTCTGCGCCGGCGTGCCGCCATGCACCGTGGCCCCGGCCTGGAGCGCCGCCTGGGCGAGGCCGCGCGCATAGCCCAGCGGGTTCACGTGCCCGCCGCGCTTGTCGACCAGGGCGCACAGGTAGCGGTCGGTGCCGGTCGCCTCGCGCATGCTTGCCGCGTCCAGGAACTCCACCGGCATGCCGCGCTTCGCCCCCTGGTCGTAGGCGCTTTGGATGTCGGCGACGTTGTTCTGCTGGAAGGCGGCGCGGATCGTGCCGGTCTGGCTCGCGTCGCACTGGATCTGGTGGCGGCGGATCAGCTCGAAGGTGGTGTTGGGCGCGTTCCAGCTCATCTCCACCATGCGCCGGCCGAGATCGGGGCCGAACAGGCGCTCCACCTCGTCGGGGTCGCCTTTCAGCCCCGGGTTCACCTGCCCGCCATTGCGGCCGGAGGCGCCCCAGCCGGGCTCATGCGCCTCCAGCACTGCCACGTCGGCGCCGCCTTCGGCCAGGTGCAGGGCGGCCGACAACCCGGTGAACCCGCCGCCGATCACCGCGACCGACACGTTGCGGTCACCGTCCAGCGGCGGGGCCTCGACCGTGGGGCGAGCCGTGTCGGCGTAGAGGCTGGCGGGCAGCGGCAGGCGGGGCGGTGCGGGCACGCGGGCTCTCCGGCTTCTGGGGCGGGCGCAGGTGGCAGGCGGGTCGCTAGTGTGCGGGCAGCAGGAACCAGATGGCCAGCAGCGGCACCTCGGCCCCGCGCATCGCGTGCAGGATCCCCGGCGGATTATGCACGGTTCCGCCGGGTCCCGGCGCGTGCCACGGCGTCTCGGCGTTCCACCACTCGCCGCCGGAGAGCGCGAGGTAGATCTCCTCCGGCGGGTGGTCGTGGTCCGGATAGGTCGCGCCGGGGGCGAGCAGGCTGATGCCGGCCACCAGCCCGCCGCGCTGCTGCAGCCCGGCCGGGCCCAGCACCGGCGCGCCGGCATAGAGCGTGCCGAGCCCGGGCCGGTCGCTCGCGCGCC
>CANHCJ010000148.1 GCA_947458025.1 Rhodospirillales bacterium
AACGACACCCCGGCCCCGCCCGACTCGATCTTGATGTCACCCATCGACGTGGCCGACGCCGAACTGTCGTGGAAGTAGGCGTGCCCGTGACCATTGCTGTTCGAGTCGGCCAGGGCGCGCGGGGTGAGCGCGGGGCGGGGGGGCGGCGGCTCTTCCATGGCGCCTGGAATGGGCAGCGCGGCCGGCGGCGTCAAGCGGGCATGGCTGGGGTGAGGGGCGCGGCGGTGTCTTGGGGGTTGCACCTTGCGGGGCGTGCGGCTAATCACCCCGCCACGGCGCTGCACTAGCTCAGTGGTAGAGCACTCCCTTGGTAAGGGAGAGGTCGACAGTTCAATCCTGTCGTGCAGCACCATTCCCCCCCCCTTCCGCACGGCGCCCCTGGATGGCTCGTGGCGTGGCGCGGGTGGCGCGGCTGCAAGATTTCATCACATTCGGCGACATCCGGCCGCGCTGTAGGCAGGCTGTAAGCGATCGCGCGCCACTCATTAAATCACCGTGATGGCAGCGTCCGCGGGGGAGCGCCATGCGGGTGGTCGCCAGGGGCGGCCATGCTCCAGGGGATGCCGCATGGCCAGCTTCAGCGCGAAGACCGCCGTCAACCTGCCGACGCTCGACCTGTTCAGCGGGTTCGGCAAGATCTCGCAATCCAGCGTGACGGTGCTGCCGGGCGGGTTCCGGATCACGCTGTCCAACACCGAATCGATGGAGGTGCTGGGCAGCTTCACCTATGGCGGCGCCTTCCCGAACGTGCCGACCGGCGGGACGGTGAGCGGCATCCGGCTCGCGGTCTCCGGCACGGTGGTGCACCAGCTCGACGGGCTGGCGGTGGGCTGGGGCGCGGCGATGGGGTATGCGGCGAGCCAGGCGGCCTCCCTGGGCGCGTGGCCGGTGCTGCTTTCGGGCGACGACACGCTGCTCGGCTCCTCCCTGGCGGATACGCTGATCGGGCATGCCGGCAAGGATTCGATCGACGGCGGCGGCGGGGCCGACACGGTGCTGTACACCGACAAGACCCTGCCGGTGGTGGTGACGCTGAACGGCGGCACGCCGGTGACGGTTGCCGTCGGCGGGCTCGACGAGGACGTGCTGGTGAATGTGGAGAACATCACCGGCGGCAGCGGGGGCGACAAGCTTTCGGGCGACGCGGCGGCCAATGCGCTGCTGGGCGGCGAGGGCGACGACCTGCTGCAGGGCATGGGCGCGGCCGACCTGATCGATGGCGGGGCGGGCAACGACACCGTCTCCTTCGCGGAGAAGACGCTCGGCGTGGTGCTGGCGCTGGCCGGGGCGACCGATGCCGTGGCCACGGTGGGCGGCCAGGCCGAGGACGTGGTGCGCAACGTGGAGAACATCCTCGGCGGCGGCGGCGGGGATGTGCTGACCGGCGACGACAAGGCGAACCGGCTGGAGGGCGGCGGGGGCAACGACGTGCTGGCCGGGCTGGCCGGGGCGGACCTGCTGGATGGCGGCGAGGGCAGCGACACGGCGGTGTATGCCGACAAGCTGCTGGCGGTGGAGGTGACGCTGCTGGGCGGCGCCGACGTGACGGTGGTGGTGGGCGGCAAGGCCGAGGACACGCTGCGCAACATCGAGAACGTGACCGGCGGCGCGGGGGCGGACACGCTGATCGGCGATGCCTTCGCCAACACGCTGGATGGCGGCGGCGGCGACGACCTGCTGGAGGGCATGGCCGGCGCCGATACGCTGGATGGCGGGGCGGGGCGCGACACGGCGAGCTATGCCCATGAGGTATCCGCCGTTGCGGTGACGCTGAACGGCGCGGCCGATGCGGCGGTGACGATCGGCGGCGTGGCCGCGGACACGCTGCGCAACATCGAGAACGTGGTCGGCGGCAGCGGCGCCGATGCGCTGGCCGGCGACGGGCTGGCCAACACGCTGGATGGCGGCGGCGGCAACGACGTGCTGTCCGGCGCAGGCGGGGACGACCTGCTGATCGGGCGCGCGGGGGCGGACACGCTGGATGGCGGCGCGGGCAGCGACACCGCCAGCTATGCCGAGCGCACCGTGACGGTTTCGGTGACGCTGGCCGGCGCGCTGGATGCCAAGGTGCTGGTGGGCGGGCTGGAGGAGGACATCCTCCGCAACGTGGAGAACCTGGTCGGCGGGCTGGGCAACGACCAGTTCACCGGCGACGGCCTGGCCAATGTGCTGGTTGGCGGCGGCGGGGCGGACGTGCTGACCGGGCTGGGCGGCAAGGACGCGCTGGATGGCGGGTTCGGCATCGACACGGCGGTGTATTCGGAGAAGACGCTGGCCATCCAGGTGGTGCTGGGGGCCGGGGCGGATGCGGTGGTGAAGGTGGGCGGGATCGCCGAGGACACCATCCGCAACATCGAGAACATCGCCGGCGGCAGCGGCAACGACGAGATCACCGGCGACCTGCTGGTGAACCTGCTGGAGGGCGGCGCGGGCAACGACCGGCTGGCCGGCATGCTGGGGCGCGACACGCTGGATGGCGGCACCGGCAGCGACACGGCGGTGTATGCCGAGCGCACCAACGGCGTGGAGGTGGCGCTGGACGGCGCCAACAACGTGACCGTCTTCGTCAACAACGTGGACGAGGACACGCTGCGCAACGTCGAGAACCTGGTGGGCGGCAGCGGGGCGGACCGCTTCACCGGCGATGCCGAGGTGAACACGCTGGAGGGCGGCGGCGGCGACGACGTGCTGCAGGGCCGCGGCGGGGCGGATACGATCGACGGCGGCACCGGCAGCGACACGGTTTCGTTCGCGGACAAGGCGCTGGCGGTGGTGCTGGTGCTGGACGGCACCAGCAATGCGGTCGCCAGCGTGGGCGGCGTGGCCGAGGACAGCGTGCGCAACGTGGAGAACATCGTGGGCGGCGCGGGCGATGACGCGCTGACCGGCGATGCGCTGGCCAATGGGCTGGCCGGGGGCGCCGGCGCGGACACGCTGCTGGGCGGGCTGGGCGACGACGTGCTGACCGGCGGCACCGGCATGGACGTGCTGGATGGCGGCGGCAACGTGGACACGGCGGTGTACAGCGACCGCACCCAGTCCGTGGTGGTGGCGCTGGCCGGCGGCAGCAACGTGACCGCGACGGTGGGCGGCGTGGCCGAGGACACGCTGCGCAATGTCGAGAACCTGGTGGGCGGCAGCGCGGCCGATACGTTGACCGGCGATGCGGTGGCCAACCGGCTGGAGGGCGGCGGCGGGGCCGATATCCTGTCCGGCCAGGGCGGCGACGACGCGCTGCTGGGCGGGGCGGCGGCCGACACGCTGGATGGCGGCGAGGGCACCGACACGGTGCTGTTCACCGACAAGATCCTGGGCGTGACGCTGGCGCTGGCCGATGGCAGCGCCCCGGCCATCGCGTTGGTGGGCGGCGTGGCCGAGGACAGCGTGGCCAATGTGGAGAACATCACCGGCGGCAGCGGCAACGACCAGCTGGGCGGCAATGCCCTGGCCAACGGCATCGATGGCGGCGCCGGCGACGACGTGCTCTCCGGCGGCGCCGGGCAGGACACGCTGGAAGGCGGGCTGGGCAGCGATACCGCCTCCTACGCCGAGAAGACCGTGTCGGTGGTGGTGGCGCTGAACCGCTCCAACCCGGTGCAGGTGCAGGTGGACGGGCAGCTTGAGGACACGCTGCGCAACATCGAGAACGTGATCGGCGGCAGCGGGCACGACACGCTGGCCGGGGATACGCTGCCGAACGCGCTTTCCGGCGGGGGCGGGGACGACACGCTGCAGGGCGGCTTCGGCAACGACGTGCTGGATGGCGGTGCGGGCATCGACACGGCGATCTACACCGAGAAGCAGGCGGCGCTGGAGGTGACGCTGAACGGCGCGCTGGATGCGGTGCTGATGGTGGGCGGCGTGGCCGAGGACACGCTGCGCAACATCGAGAACGTGATCGGCGGCGGCCAGGACGACACCGTCAGCGGCGACGCGCAGGCCAACCGCATCGAGGGCCGCGCCGGGCATGACAGCCTCGCCGGCGGCGGCGGCAAGGACGACCTGGACGGCGGCGTGGGCAACGACACGGTGCGCTTCACCGACAAGGCGCTGCCGGTGCTGCTGACGCTGAACGGGGCGCTGACCAGCTACGCCACGGTGGGCGGCGTGGTCGAGGACGCCGTGGTGAACTTCGAGAACATCGTGGGCGGCAGCGGCGACGACGTGCTGACCGGCGACGGGCTGGCGAACTTCCTCGATGGCGGCGCGGGGGCGGACACGCTGGCCGGCGGCGAGGGCGACGACGTGCTGCAGGGTCGCGAGGGGGTGGACACGCTGGATGGCGGCGTGGGCACCGACACGGCGAGCTACCGCGAGAAGGCGCTGGCGGTGGTGGTGACGCTGAACCGCTCCAACCAGGCGAGCGTGACGGTGGGCGGGGTGGCCGAGGACCTGATCCGCAACATCGAGAACCTGGAGGGCGGGGCGGCCGGCGATACGCTGATCGGCGACGACCTGGGCAATGCGTTCCTGGGCGGCGGCGGCAAGGACACGATCGATGGCGGGGTGGGCACGGACACCGCGCTGTACACCGACAAGCTGCTGTCGGTTTCGGTGACGCTGGCCGGGGCGGGCGATGCACTGGTGCAGATCGGTGGCACCGCCGAGGACACGCTGCGCAACATCGAGAACGTGACCGGCGGGGCGGGCGACGATTCGCTGGTGGGCGATGCGGCGACCAACGTGCTGATCGGCGGCGGCGGGGCGGACCTGCTGCAGGGCGCCGGCGCGCAGGACACGCTGGATGGCGGCGACGGGGTGGATACCGTTTCGTATTCGGAAAAGACGCTGCCCGTGGTGCTGGTGCTGGCCGGCGGGGCGAACGCGATCGCCACCGTGGGCGGCCTGGCCGAGGACGTGGTGCGCAACGTGGAGAACATCGCCGGCGGCAGCGGCGACGACGTGCTGACCGGGGACGGGCTGGCCAACCTGCTGGAAGGCGGCGCCGGGCATGACCGCCTGGCGGGGCTCGCCGGCAAGGACGTGCTGGATGGCGGCATCGGCATCGACACCGCGGTGTACGTGGAGAAGACGGCCGGCGTGGCGGTGACGCTGAACGGGGCGGTGAACGCGGTGGTGACCGTGGGCGGCGTGGCCGAGGACATCCTGCGCGGCATCGAGAACCTGGTGGGCGGGGCGGGCGACGACACGCTTTCGGGCGACGGGCTGGCCAACCTGCTGGAGGGCGGCGGCGGCGACGACCGGCTTTCGGGCGGCGGCGGGCTGGATGAGCTGGATGGCGGCACCGGGTTCGACATCGCCGCCTTCGCCGACAAGGTGGTGCCGGTGGTGGTGACGCTGGCCGGCGCCGTGAACGCCATCGCCTCGGTGGGCGGCAAGGCCGAGGACACGCTGCGCAACATCGAGGGCGTGGTGGGCGGCGCCGGCAACGACGTGCTGACCGGCGACGGGCTGGCCAACACGCTGGAGGGCGGATCCGGCAACGACACGCTGCTGGGCGAGGGCGGCGACGACCTGCTGCAGGGCGGGGCCGGGGCCGACACGATGGACGGCGCGGCGGGCAGCGACACGGCCAGCTACGCCGACAAGCTGCTGCCGGTGATGGTGACGCTGAACGGTGCCATCAACGCGCCGGTGAGCGTGGGCGGGCTGGGCGAGGACACGCTGCGCAACATCGAGAACCTGGTGGGCGGCAGCGCCGGTGACACGCTGACCGGCGATGCGCTGGACAACCGCTTCGCCGGGCTGGGCGGCCAGGACACGCTGGACGGGCAGGGCGGCAGCGACACCGCGAGCTATGCCGAGAAGGTCGCCTCCGTGGTGGTGACGCTGGCCGGCGCGGCCGATGCCATCGTGACCGTGGGCGGCAAGGCCGAGGACACGCTGCGCAACATCGAGAACCTGGTGGGCGGCGCCGCGGCCGACATGCTGACGGGCGATGCCGCGGACAACCGGCTGGAGGGCGGCGCGGGCGACGACATCCTGCGCGGCGCGGCCGGGGCGGATGCGATCGACGGCGGCGAGGGCACCGATACCGCGCTGTTCACCGAGGAGACCCTGCCGATCGCGGTGACCCTGGCGGGCGCGGAGGCGGCCACCGTGTTCATCGGCGGCGCGGCGGCAGACACGCTGCGCCGGGTGGAGAACGTGACCGGCGGCGGCGGCGACGACGTGCTGACCGGCGATGCGCTGGACAACGTGCTGGCCGGCGGGGCTGGCCACGACACGCTGCTGGGCGGCGGCGGGTTCGACCTGCTGGACGGCGGGGCGGGCAGCGACACGGCCGTGTTCAACTATCCCCTGCTGGGCATGTCCCTCGCGCTGAACGGCGGCGTGGACGCGGGCGTGGCCTATGGCTTCCTGGCGGCCGACGTGATCGTGCGCAACGTGGAGAACGTGGTGGGCGGGTTCGGGCCCGACACGATCGCGGGCGACGTGTTTGCCAACACCATCCAGGGCCGCGCCGGCAAGGACACGCTGGACGGCGCGGGCGGCATCGACACGGTGAGCTACGCCGAGAAGACCCTGCCGGTGACGCTGACGCTGAACGGCGCGATCTACACCGCGGCCATGGTGGGCGGCACGATCGAGGACACGATCCGCAACTTCGAGAACGTGATCGGCGGCAGCGGCAACGACACCATCACCGGCGACGGGCTGGACAACGCGCTGTTCGGCGGGCTGGGCGACGACACGCTGGCCGGCGCCGGCGGCAACGACACGATCGACGGCGGCGCGGGCACCAACGTGGCGGTGTTCCCGGGCGTGGCGGCGAACTACGTGGTGACCTTCGGCGCCGGCAGCACGACGGTGAAGGGGAGCGACGGCACCGATACGCTGACCAACATCCAGATCCTGCGCTTCGCCGACAAGGACGTGTCGGTGGTGGCCGGATCGGCCTTCGGCATCTCGGCCATCGCCGGCTCCAGGCCGGAGGGGCACGGCGGCACGCAAACGAGCTTCACCTACAGTGTGACGCGCAGCGGCAACACCACCGAGACGCAGACGGTGAAGTGGTCGGTGGCCGGGCTGGCCATGCCGGGCACCATGCCGGCCGATGCGGCCGACTTCATGGGCGACGTGCTGCCCGCCGGCACGCTGACCTTCGCGGCGGGGGAGGCGCAGAAGCTGATCACCGTGCCGGTGCGCGGCGACCGGCTGGGCGAGATGAACGAGCGCTTCTCCGTGACGCTGGCCAACCCCTCCACCGGGGCCAGCCTGGGCACCGCGGTGGCGGGCGGGCTGATCTGGAACGACGACATCAGCCTTTCGCTGGCGGCCAACAAGGCGGCCCTGCCGGAGGGCAGCGGCGGCGGCGCCACGCCGTTCGGCTTCACCGTGAGCCGGTCCGGCGCGACCACCGGGGTGACGGAGGTGGGCTGGGCGATCCTGCCGGGGGCGGCGGACGCGGCGGATTTCGCCGGCGGGGTGATGCCGCAGGGGCGGATCACCTTCGCCGCCGGGCAGACCTCGCGCCCGCTGGTGGTGAACGTGGCCGCCGACGTGGTGCCGGAGCCGGACGAGATGTTCACCGTGGTGCTGTTCGGCGCCACCGGCGGGGCGGTGATCGCCGGCATGGCGGCCAGCACGGTGATCCAGGCCGACGACGCCATCACCGGCACGGCGGGGGGCGAGCTGCTGCTGGGCACGGCGAGCAACGACCTGTTCGTGCTGGCCGGCGGGCTCGACACCGTGATCGGCGGGGCGGGGCAGGATCGCTTCGTGTTCACCCCGGCCACGCTGGGCACGGCGGCCACCAAGGCGGTGGTGCTGTCTGATTTCGACCGCTCGCTGCTGGAGGTGATCGACCTGTCGCCGATCGACGCCATCGCCGCCACGCTGGCCAACGATGCGTTCAGCTTCATCGGCGCGGCCGGCTTCTCCGGCGTGGCCGGGCAGCTGCGCTGGGCCGATGTGGGCGGCGAGCGGGTGATCCAGGGCGACGTGAACGGCGATTCGCTGGCCGATCTCACGATCCGGACCCCGGCGGCCGGCCCGGTGGGGCTGGACTGGTTCCAGCTGTAGCCGGGCGGGGCCGCCGCACCGCGCCGCGACCCATACGTCGAAATACGTACTGCGGGCCCGCGATGTTTACGGATTGGCAGCAAGACACCGGCACATTGGCGCCCGTCAGGACCGACGGGGGAGACGCCACTTGGTGCGCTACAATCCGACCGAGTGCGGGCGTGCGGCCTTCGATTCCGTGGTGCAGCTCGGGATCACGCCCACGCCGGACAATTTCGCCATCTGGTACGAATACCACTCCGGGCTGAACCCGGAGCTGCGCCACCTGATCGACGTGCTGCTGACCAAGCCGGCGCATTGCGATGACCAGACGATGGCGGCGATCTACCGCAAGTTCTTCGTGCACGCCCGCGAGCGCGACGCGCTGCGCGAGGCCTCCGACCGGATGCAGCACCTGCTGCACGAGGTGGGCGCCATGGTGGGAGATGCGGGGCAGGGCGCGCGCGAGTTCGGCAGCGTGGTGCGCGACACCTCGCACGCCTTCGCCGAGGGCGGCGTGACGCTGCCGGCGCTGATCCAGCGGCTGCGCGAGGAGGCGCGCGCGGTGGCCGACCGCAGCGAGGCGATCGGCCAGCACCTGACCGGGGCGGTGGAGCGAATCCAGCTGCTGGAACGCTCGCTGGACGACATGCGCCAGGACGCGGCGACGGACGGGCTGACCCGGCTGGCCAACCGCCGCAGTTTCGACACCCAGCTGCGCGAGGTTGCCGGCAAGGCGATGGACTCCGGCGAGCCTCTGATGCTTCTGCTGATCGATATCGACCACTTCAAGCGCGTGAACGATACCTGGGGCCACCAGACCGGCGACCAGGTGCTGCGCCTGGTGGCCGCCACGCTGGCCTCCTCCGCGCGCAGCAGCGACTTCGTGGCCCGCTACGGCGGGGAGGAGTTCGCGGTGATCCTGCCGGCCACCGGGCCTGACGCCGCGGTGGCGGTGGCCGAGCGGGTGCGGCGCAGCTTCGAGGGGCGCGAGATCGTGGCGCGCACCTCCGGCAAGTCGATCGGCAGCGTGACGCTGTCGGCCGGCGGGGCGCTGTACGACCCGGGCGAGCGCCTGTCCGACTGGATCGAGCGCACCGACCAGGCGCTGTACGCCGCCAAGAAGGCGGGGCGGAACCGTGTGGTGCTGGCGCCGATGGCGCCTGCATCCAATCCGGTGGCTGCCTCCGTAGCGTGACCGGGCAGGTGATGCCCGGCCGACGAAGGAAGGAACGACCCATGCCCACCCAACCCCGGATCGTGCTCGCGATGGCCGACGCGCAGGAAGGCGCCGTGCTGGCCGAGCGCCTGGCCGGCGGCGGATTCGATGTCAGCGCCGTGCCGGGCGTGGTGACGCTGGAGCCGGCGCTGGCGGAGGCCGAGGCGCTGGTGCTGGATGCGCGCCTGGCCCGCC
>CANHCJ010000149.1 GCA_947458025.1 Rhodospirillales bacterium
CTTAGTGGTGCCCCCCCGTGGGCGGCTTTTCGTGGGAGTCGTGGCCGATCTTGGCGTGGCCGTGGTCGTCGTGGCCCACCTGCTCCGGCTCCTTCACCTTCGGGCGCAGGAAGCCGATGCCCTTGGTGCCGGCGCCGGAGGGCACGTCCAGCAGCTCCAGCGTATCGGCCGGCGTGCGGGCCACCTGGGCGGCGATGCTCTGGTGGCGCGAGGTGGTGCGGTCGCGCAGGGTCAGCACGATGGCGCCGATCATGGCCACCAGCAGCACGAGGCCGGAGGCCTGGAACACCAGGATGTAGTCCGTGTACAGTACCCGGCCGAGCTGGACCGTGTTGGTCACGTTCGGGTCGATCGGCACGGCGCGCAGCCCGGCGGATTGCGGCGCCAGGCTCCAGCCGCCCAGCACGATGGCCAGCTCCACCAGCAGGATCACGCCGATGGTGGCGCCGATCGGCAGGTAGCGCTGAAACCCCTCGCGCAGCTGGGCGAAGTTGATGTCCAGCATCATCACCACGAACAGGAACAGCACGGCCACGGCGCCGACGTAGACGATCACCAGGATCATCGCCAGGAACTCGGCGCCGGCCAGCAGGAACAGGGCTGCCGCGTTGAAGAAGGCCAGCACCAGGTAGAGCACCGAGTGGACCGGGTTGCGCGCGGAGACCACCATGCCGGCCGAGACCAGCAGGATGCCCGCGAACATGTAGAAGGCGAGCTGGGCGATCATCGATAGGGCGCGTCCTGTTGCAGGCGCGCGGCCAGGGCGGGCTCCCAGCGGTCCCCGTTCTCCAGCAGCTTGGCCTTGTTGTAGAGCAGCTCCTCGCGCGTCTCGGTGGCGAACTCCAGGTTCGGCCCCTCCACGATCGCGTCCACCGGGCAGGCTTCCTCGCACAGGCCGCAGTAGATGCACTTGGTCATGTCGATGTCGTAGCGCGTGGTGCGGCGGCTGCCATCCTCGCGCGGCTCGGCCTCGATGGTGATGGCCTGGGCCGGGCACACCGCCTCGCACAGCTTGCAGGCGATGCAGCGCTCCTCCCCGTTCGGGTAGCGGCGCAGCCCGTGCTCGCCGCGGAAGCGCGGGCTCAGCGCCTGGCGCTCGTACGGGTAGTTGATGGTGGCCTTCTTCTTGAAGAAGTATTTCAGCGTGAGCGCCATGCCGCTGACCAGTTCGGACAGCAGCATGCTTCGCGCGGCGCGGTCGAGGAATGCCATCGGTTTCTCCTCAGGCCGGGGTCGGCAGCCAACCCATCGCCAGCAGCACGCCGGCGACGAGGACCAGGTAGAACAGCGAGAACGGCAGGAACACCTTCCAGCCCAGGCGCATCAGCTGGTCGTAGCGGTAGCGCGGGAAGGTGGCGCGCACCCAGACGAACACGAACATCACGGCGCAGATCTTGAGGATGAACCACACCGGCCCCGGGATCCAGGTGAACGGCTCGATCCCGAACGGCGGCAGCCAGCCGCCCAGGAACAGGATGGTGGTCATCGCCGCCATCAGGAACATGTTCGCGTATTCGCCCAGGAAGAACAGGGCGAAGGACATGGAGCTGTATTCCACGAAGAACCCGGCCACGATCTCGCTCTCGCCTTCCGGCAGGTCGAAGGGGGAGCGGTTGGTCTCGGCCAGCGTGGAGATGAAGAAGATCACCGCCATCGGGAACAGCGGGATGATGAACCAGACCGTCTGCTGCGCCATCACGATGGCATTGAGGTTCATCGAGCCGACGCAGAGCAGCACGGTGACGATCACGAAGCCCATCGAGACCTCGTAGCTCACCATCTGCGCCGCCGAGCGCAGCGCGCCCAGGAACGGATACTTCGAGTTCGACGCCCAGCCGGCGATGATGATGCCGTAGACGCCCAGCGAGGAGACCGCGAACAGGTACAGGATGCCCACGTTGATGTCGGCGATCGCCCAGCCGTCGTTCACCGGGATCACCGCCCAGGCGATCATGGCCAGGGCGAAGGTGAGCATCGGCGCCATCAGGAACAGGATCCGGTTCGCCCCGGTGGGGATGATCGTCTCCTTCATGATCATCTTGATGGCGTCGGCAAACGGCTGGAACAGGCCGAACGGGCCCACCACGTTCGGGCCGCGGCGCAGCTGGATCGCGGCCATGATCTTGCGCTCGGCCAGCGTCATCATCGCCACCGCCACCAGCAGCGGCGCCAGGATGGCCAGCGACTTGATCACCGTGAGGATCAGGATGCCGAACAGGTTGGTGGTGAAGAACTCGACCATGGCGGCCTACTCCGCCGCCGCGGCGCGCGTGGGCGCCACGTAGGTTTCGGTGCATTCGGCCATGGTGGGGCTCGCGCGGCTGATCGGGTCGGTTTGGTAGTAGTTGGCGATGGCGGGCACGAAGGGCGCAACGGCCACCGCGTCCGGGTTGCCGGCCGGGCCGGCCTGGTCGGTGCAGCCGAAGCGCGGCAGGATGTCCACGCGGGCGAACACCGGGTTGGTCTGCTCCAGCCGCGCGCGCAGCGCCTCGATGCTGTCATAGGGCAGGGTCTTGCCCACCACGGCGCTGAACGCGCGCAGGATCGCCCAGTCCGGCCGCGCCTCGCCCGGCGGATGCACGGCGAGCTGGCCGCGCTGCACGCGCCCCTCGGTGTTCACGTAGGTGCCGTTCTTCTCGGTATAGGCGGCCCCGGGCAGGATCACGTCCGCCCGCGCCGCACCGCGGTCGCCATGATGGCCCTGGTAGACCACGAAGGTGCCGGCGCCGATGCGCGCGGTGTCGATCTCGTCCGCCCCCAGCAGCCACAGCACGTCCACGCCGCCGCCGAGCATGGCGGACAGGCCCTTGCCGCCCGCACCCGGCAGGAAGCCGAGATCAAGCCCGCCCACGCGCGAGGCCGCGTTGTGCAGCACGTTGAAGCCGTGCCACTCCGGCGTCAGCATGTTGCTGCCGGCGGCCAGCGCCCAGCAGGCGGCCAGGATCGCAGCCCCGTCCGCCCGCGCCAGCGCGCCGGCGCCCAGCACCAGCATCGGCTTCTTGGCGGCCTTCAGCACCGCGGCGAAGGGGTGGTTGCCGTTGCGCAGCCCGGCCAGCAGCGCCGGCCCGTCGCCCAGCCACTGCACCGGGTAGGTGAGGTCCACCGCGGGCCCGATCGCGGCCACGGTGAGCCCGCCGGCCAGCCAGCGCTTGCGGATGCGGGCATTCACCAGCGGCGCCTCGGTGCGCGGGTTGGTGCCCACCAGCAGGATCGCGTCCGCCTCCTCGATCCCGGCGATCGAGGTGTTGAAGCTGTAGAAATCGCGCCGCGACACGTCGGTGTCGGCGCCGTCCTGGCGGCAATCGAGGTTCTGCGAGCCCAGCGCGCTCATCAGGTCCTTCAGCGCCAGCATGCTCTCGGCATCGGCGAGGTTGCCGGCGATGGCGCCGATTCGCTCACCGGCCACGCCGTTCAGCTTCGCGGCGATGGCGGCGAAGGCCTCGGTCCAGCTCGCCTTCACCATGCGGCCGTCGCGCTTCACCCAGCAGCTGTCCAGCCGCCGGCGCTTCAGCCCGTCGACGGCAAAGCGCGACTTGTCGGCCAGCCACTCCTCGTTCACATCCTCGTTGAGGCGCGGCAGCACGCGCAGCACCTCGGGCCCGCGCGCATCCACGCGGATGGAGGCGCCCACGGCATCCAGCACGTCCACGCTGTCGGTCTTGTTCAGCTCCCAAGGCCGCGCGACGAACGCATACGGCTTGGAGGTCAGCGCGCCCACCGGGCAGATATCGATCAGGTTGCCCGAAAGCTCGCTGGACAGGGCCTTTTCCACATAGGTGCCCACCTCCATCGTCTCGCCGCGCGCGGTGGCGCCCAGTTCGGGCACGCCGGCGATCTCGGCCGAGAAGCGGATGCAGCGCGTGCAGTGGATGCAGCGCGTCATCACCGTCTTCACCAGCGGGCCGAGGTTCTTGTCCTTCACCGCGCGCTTGTGCTCGTCATAGCGCGAGGTGTCGCGGCCATAGCCCACGGCCTGGTCCTGCAGGTCGCACTCGCCGCCCTGGTCGCAGATCGGGCAATCCAGCGGGTGGTTGATGAGCAGGAACTCCATCACCCCCTGGCGCGCCTTCACCACCATCGGCGTGTCGGTGTGCACCACCATGCCCTCGGCGACGGGGTAGGCGCAGGAGGCGAAGGGCTTCGGCGGTGCCTTCTCGATCTCCACCAGGCACATGCGGCAATTGCCCGCGACCGACAGCCGCTCGTGGTAGCAGAAGCGCGGCACTTCCTTGCCGGCGGCCTCGCAGGCCTGCAGCACGTTGGAGCCGGGCGGGACATCGACATCGATGCCGTCGACGGTGACCTTCACCATGGTGCCTTACTCCGCAGCCATGCGCGTGGCGCCGCGCGACTTGTACTGCTCGATGCGCTCCAGCATCACCGGCCGGAAGTGCCGGATCAGCCCCTGGATCGGCCAGGCGGCGGCATCGCCCAGGGCGCAGATCGTGTGCCCCTCCACCTGCCTGGTCACCTGCTCCAGCGTGTCGATCTCGTCCGGCTCGGCGCGGCCCTGCACCATGCGGTTCATCACCCGCATCATCCAGCCGGTGCCCTCGCGGCACGGCGTGCACTGGCCGCAGCTCTCGTGCTTGTAGAAGGCCGAGAGCCGCGCGATGGCGCGGATCACGTCCGTCGACTTGTCCATCACGATCACGGCCGCGGTGCCCAGGCCCGAGCGCACTTCGCGCAGGCTGTCGAAATCCATCAGGATGGTGTCGCAGGTGGCCTTGGGCAGCAGCGGCACGGAGGCGCCGCCCGGGATCACCGCCAGCAAATTGTCCCACCCGCCACGCACGCCGCCGGCGTATTTCTCGATCAGCTCCTTCAGCGGGATGCCGAGTTCCTCTTCCACGTTGCACGGCTTGTTCACGTGGCCGGAGATGCAGAACAGCTTGGTCCCGGCGTTCTTGGGCCGGCCCAGCGCGGAGAACCACGCCGCCCCGCGCCGCAGGATCGTCGGCGCCACCGCAATGCTCTCCACGTTGTTCACCGTGGTGGGGCAGCCATAGAGGCCGACAGCGGCCGGGAAGGGCGGCTTCAGGCGCGGCATGCCCTTCTTGCCTTCCAGGCTCTCGATCAGCGCGGTTTCCTCGCCGCAGATATAGGCGCCGGCGCCGCGATGCACGTAGCAGTCGAAATCCCAGCCGGAGCCGCTGGCGTTCTTGCCGATCAGCCCGGCCGCGTAGGCCTCGTCGATCGCGTGCTGCAGGTGCTTGGCTTCGTTGGTGAATTCGCCGCGCACGTAGATGTAGCAGGCATGCGCACCCATGGCGAAGCTGGCCAGCAGGCAGCCTTCCACCAGCTTGTGCGGGTCATGCCGCAGGATGTCGCGGTCCTTGCAAGTGCCGGGCTCCGACTCGTCGGCGTTCACCACCAGATAATGCGGCCGCGCCCCGATCTCCTTGGGCATGAACGACCATTTCATGCCGGTGGGGAACCCTGCCCCGCCGCGCCCGCGCAGGCCGGAGGCCTTCATCTCCTCGATGATCGCATCGCGGCCGCGGGCGATGATCTCTTTCGTGCCGTCCCAGTCCCCGCGCGCCCGTGCCCCGGCCAGGCGCCAGTCGTGCACGCCGTAGAGGTTGGTGAAGATCCGGTCCTGATCGCTCAGCATCGGCTACTGCGCCTTCTCGAAGGAGAGGGTGGTCAGCGTGATCGGCCCGCCCTCGGGCGCGGAGGTCTGCCGGCCGGCCATGGAGCCGGGCTTCGGGATCTCGCCGCGCCGCAGCGCCTCGATCAGCGCCTTGGTCTTCTCGGCGTCCATGTCTTCATAGAAGTCGTCGTTCACCTGCAGGATCGGCGCGTTCACGCAGGCGCCGAGGCATTCCACCTCGGTCATGGTGAACAGCCCGTCCGGCGAGTTCTCCTTCCAGCCCTTGAGCCCGGTCGCCTCGCGGCAGGCCGCCACCACCTGGTCGGAGCCGCGCAGCCAGCACGGCGTGGTGGTGCACAGCTGCAGGTGGAACTTGCCCACCGGCGCCGTGTTGAACATCAGGTAGAAGGTCGCCACCTCGTACACGCGGATCGGCGCGATATCGAGCACGCGGGCGATCTCGTCCATCGCCTTGGTCGGCACCCAGGCGCTGTCGGTCTGGCGGCCCATCTGGCGCTGGGCGATCCACAGCAGCGGCAGCACGGCGCTGGCCTGCTTGCCCGGCGGGTATTTGGCGATGGTCTTCGCGATCTCGGCCTGGCTCTCCGCGTCGAAGGCGAAGCTGTCGGGCTGGACGAAGTCGGCGGGCGCGGTTTCGGCCATCTGGGTTACCTGTCGATCTCGCCGAACACGATGTCCAGCGACCCGATGATCGCCACCGCGTCGGCCAGCATGTGCCGCTTGGAAAGGAACTCGGTCGCCTGCAGGTGGGCGAAGCCGGTGGGGCGGATCTTGCAGCGGTACGGCCGGTTGGTGCCGTCGGCCACCAGGTACACGCCGAACTCGCCCTTGGGCGATTCGACGGCGGTGTAGGTGGCACCGGCCGGCACGTGGAAGCCTTCCGTGAACAGCTTGAAGTGGTGGATCAGCGCTTCCATCGACCGCTTCATCTCGGCGCGCGAGGGCGGCGTGATCTTGTTGTCCGCCACCTTCACCGGCCCGGGCTTCATCCGGTCCAGGCACTGGCGCATGATGCGCGCGCTCTCGCGCATCTCGGCCACGCGCACCAGATAACGGTCGTAGCAGTCGCCGTTGCGGCCCACCGGCACCATGAAGTCCAGCTGGTCGTACATCTCGTAGGGCTGCGAGCGGCGCAGATCCCACGGCACGCCGGAAGCGCGCAGGCACGGCCCGCTGAAGCCCCAGGCCAGCGCATCCTCCGGCGCCATCACGCCGATATCCACCGTGCGCTGCTTCCAGATGCGGTTGCCGGTGAGCAGGCTTTCCAGGTCGTCGACGAATTTCGGGAAGCCTTCCAGCCACTCGCCGATTCGCTCCTCCAGCCCCGCCGGCAGGTCCTTGGCCACGCCGCCGGTGCGGAAGTAGTTGGCATGCAGCCGCGCGCCGGAAGCCGCCTCGTAGAACTCCATCAGCTTCTCGCGCTCCTCGAAGCCCCAGAGCGACGGCGTGATGGCGCCCACGTCGAGCGCGTAGGTGGTGAGGTTCAGCAGGTGGTTCAGGATGCGGGTGATCTCGCTGAACAGCGTGCGGATCCACTTCGCCCGCTCCGGCGCCTCGATCCCCAGCAGCTTCTCGGTGGCCAGGGCGAAGGCATGCTCCTGGCTCATCGGGCTCACGTAGTCCAGGCGGTCGAAATACGGCATCGCCTGGATGTAGCTCTTGTATTCGATGAGCTTTTCCGTGCCGCGGTGCAGCAGGCCGATATGCGGGTCGGCGCGCTCCACCACCTCGCCGTCCATCTCCAGGATCAGTCGCAGCACGCCATGGGCCGCGGGGTGCTGCGGCCCGAAATTGATCGCGTGGCTGTCGATCTCGACGGTGCGCTTGCCGCCTTCCGCCGGTTCGTCGGTGGTCGTGCTCAGGCTCACGGCGCGCCTCCCTGCTTGCGCGGCGGCACCTTCTCGTCGCCGGGCAGCGTGGTCATGGCTTCCCAGGGCGAGAGGAAGTCGAAGTTGCGGAAATCCTGCGTGAGCTTCACCGGCTCGTACACCACCTGGCCGCGCTCGGGGTCGTAGCGCACCTCCACATAGCCGGTGAGCGGGAAGTCCTTGCGCAGCGGGTGCCCCTCGAAGCCGTAGTCGGTCAGGATGCGGCGCAGGTCGGGCTGGCCGGAGAACACGATGCCATAGAGGTCCCAGGCCTCGCGCTCCCACCAGGTCGCCACCGGCCAGATCGTGTGCACGGAAGGCACCGGCGCCTGCTCGTCGGTGGTCACGATCACCCGGATGCGCTGGTTCAGCGTCACGGAGAGCAGGTTGTACACCACGTCGAAGCGCTCGGCGCGCTGCGGCCAGTCCACGCCGCAGATGTCCATCACCTGCTCGAAGGCGCAGTCCTCGCGGTCGCGCAGCGCCGTCATCAGCTCCGGCAGCGCATCGCGATGGGCGCGCGCCACCACCTCGCCATGCTCGATCGCCACGGAGGCCACGCCCGGCAGCCCGCCCACGGCCTCGGCCAGCACTTGCTGCGGGGAAGGCGGGGCCACCGGGGCCACGTCGCCAGCCTGGTTCTCTTCAGCCACGAAGGATGGTCCCCGTGCGGTTGATCTTCTTCTGCAGCTGCATGATGCCGTAGACCAGCGCCTCCGCCGTCGGCGGGCAGCCGGGCACGTACACGTCCACCGGCACCACCCGGTCGCAGCCGCGCACCACCGAGTAGGAATAGTGGTAGTAGCCGCCGCCATTGGCGCAGCTGCCCATGCTGATCACCCAGCGCGGCTCCGGCATCTGGTCGTAGACCTTGCGCAGGGCCGGGGCCATCTTGTTGGTCAGCGTGCCGGCCACGATCATCACGTCGCTCTGCCGCGGCGAGGCGCGCGGGATCACGCCCATGCGGTCCAGGTCGTAGCGCGGCATGTAGGCGTGGATCATCTCCACCGCGCAGCAGGCCAGGCCGAAGGTCATCGGCCACAGGCTGCCGGTGCGCGCCCAGTTCACCAGCTTGTCGAGGTTGGCCACCACGAAGCCCTTGTCCTCGATCTCGCCGGTGATGCCCTTGATCACCGCGTCCTGCGCGGGGCCCGGCGGAATCAGCCCGCCACCCCCGATCTGCGTGACACTCATGCCGTCACTCCCAATCGAGCGCGCCCTTGCGCCACTCGTAGATGAAGCCCACCGTCAGCACGCCCAGGAAGCCCAGCATCGACAGGAAGCCGAACAGCCCGACATCCCCCAGCGCCACCGCCCAGGGGAACAGGAAGGCCACTTCCAGGTCGAAGATGATGAACAGGATGGCCACCAGGTAGAACCGCACGTCGAAGCGCCGGCGCGCGTCGTCGAACGCCTCGAACCCGCACTCATAGGCCGAAAGCTTCTCCGCGTACGGCTTCTGCCGCGCCGCCAGCAACGAGCCGCCCACCATGGCCAGGGCGATCACCGCGGCGATGCCCATGAACACCAGGATAGGGAAGTATTCGACCAGCACCGGAGACATCACACCCCATCCTTTCCCGCCGGCAAGCCAACACCACGCGCCGCGGCGGGAAATGCCGCGGCGAAGCGCGGCCGGACATTAGCCGCAACCGATGCCCACGGCCATAGGGTGCGCGACGCCAATTTCAATATTCGAACCGATGGCGGATATGCCTGCCCGCGCCCCTTTGCAGGGGGAAAAATTCACCAAAGGCAGGGGGGGAAACACTGGCGCGAGTGACGGGGCTCGAACCCGCGACCTCCGGCGTGACAGGCCGGCGCTCTAACCAACTGAGCTACACCCGCATCCAGCGAGGCCCGGGGTTTACGGGCTGCCCGCGCGCCCGTCAA
>CANHCJ010000150.1 GCA_947458025.1 Rhodospirillales bacterium
CCAGCCGCGCCCGAAGCCCGGCCGCAATGCGCCCGGCGCCCGCCCGTACCGGGCACCCCTTCCCCCTCGCACGCCCGCGCCGCGCCCCCGCGTACCGCGCGCACGCCTCCCCCGCCCCGGCCAGTTTTCAAAAACCGGCCTTGCGCGTCGCGCCTCCGCGCGCCCCATTCATTACGTTATAGGAATATTCCGGACTACCGGTCCGCCCCGGCGTACAGCACCTTGTCCAGCCGGTCCAACGCCTCCTCGTACGCCGCCACCGCCTCCGGCGCGTAGTCCGCCGAAGGAATCGGCTCGTCGTCGAAATGCCCGTACCGGTCCACCCCGCGCACCAGGAACGCCGAGGTCCGCGGCCCGCTCACCTGCTTCACATAGGTCGGGATGTAGCGGATCGCATACCCGATCCGCCGCTGCCCCGACCGGTTCGCCTCGGAGCCATGGAAGATCCGCACATGGTGCAGGCTCATCTCCCCGGGCCGCAGCACCACGTCCACCGCCTGCGCCTTGTCCACCTCCACCGCAATCTCCTGCCCCCGGCTCAGCAGGTTCCCCGGCGCGAACGTGTCCTTGTGCGCCACCTGGTCCGCCGTCTGCGTCCCCGGGATCACCTGCATGCACCCGCTCTCCGGCGTGCTCGGCGTGAACGCGATCCACGCCGTCACCACGTCGGGGTGCGACAACCCCCAATAGGTCGAATCCTGGTGCCAGGAGATGAAGCTCCCATCCCCCGCCCCCTTGGTGAAGAACCCGCCGTTCCAGCAGATGATGTCCGGCCCGATCAGGCTCTCCACCGCATCCAGCACCGCCGGCGAACGCACGATCTCGTTCAGCCACGGCGCCAGCATGTGCAGCTTCTGGTTCCGCCGCTTGGGAATCTTCCCCTCCCAGCGCGCCTCCATCACCTCCAGCTGCCGCAACGCCTCGGCCGCATCCGCCTCCGACATCACCGGGATCGGGAACAGGATCCCGTCCCGCTGGTACGCCGCCACCTGCCCCGCCGACAGAGATCCCGCCATCGCATCCTCCCCGATCCGTTGCCCCCAGCCTGACGAACCCCGCTCCCCCCCGTCAAGCCAATGGACAACACCGCCCCCAATGCCGACACTCCGCCCCAACAAACGGAGGAAACGACATGCCCGGGATCACCCGCCGCGGCCTCATGGCCACCGCCGCCGCCTCGCTGGCCGCCCCCGCCCTGGCGCAGTCGGAGCGCCAGCGCGTCCTGCGCTTCATCCCGCAGATCGACCTCGTCTTCCTCGACCCGGTCTTCTCCATGACCAACATCACCCGCAACCACGCGGGCCTGGTGTTCGACCGCCTCTACAGCGCCGACAACGCGCTGCGCGCCCACCCCCAGATGGCCGAGGGCCACACCATCGACAACGACGGCCTGCGCTGGACCATCAAGCTGCGCGAGGGCCTGCGCTTCCACGACAACGAACCCGTCCTCGCCCGCGATGCGGTGGCCTCCCTGCGCCGCTGGGGCCGCCGCGACGTGCTGGGCATCGAGCTGATGGCCGCCACCGACGAACTCTCCGCGCCGGATGACCGCACCATCGTCTTCCGCCTCAAGCGCCCCTTCCCCCTGCTCGCCGAGGCCCTGGCCAAGCCCGGCGCGAACATGAGCGCGATCATGCCCGCCCGCCTCGCCGAGACCGACCCCTTCCGCCAGGTCACCGAGATGGTCGGCAGCGGCCCGTTCAAATACGTCGCCTCCGAGCGCCTGCAGGGCGTGCGCAACGTCTATGAGAAGTTCCACGGCTACGTCCCCCGCCAGGGCGGCACCCCCAACGGCGACAGCGGCCCCAAGATCGTCCATTTCGAACGCATCATCTGGACCACCATGCCCGACCAGGGCACCGCGCTGGTGGCCATGCAGAAGGGCGAGCAGGACTGGTGGGAATACGCCGCCCAGGACCTCCTGCCGGTCGTCCGCCGCGACCGCAACCTGCGCTCGGGCGTGCTGGAGAAGCTCGGCAACTTCGCCTTCGTCCGCTTCAACCACACCCAGCCGCCGTTCAACAATCCGGAGATGCGCCGCATCATCCTGCGCACCGTGAACCATCCCGATTTCACCGCCGCCATCGCCGGCGGCGAGCCCGATCTGCAGGCCCCCACCGGCGCCTTCTTCCCGCCCGGCACGCCGGACCACACCGATGCCGGGCTGGAATCCCTGCGCCCGCGCTTCACCGATGCCCAGGCCAAGGCCGCCCTGGAAGCCGCCGGCTACAAGGGCGAGAAGATCGTCTGCATGGTCCCCGGCGACTACCCCAACCTCAAGGCCGCCAGCGAGGTGCTGGCCGACCAGCTGAAGCGCATCGGCCTCAACATGGACGTGGTCACCACCGACTGGGCCACCATGACCACCCGCGCCATCAAGCGCGACACGCCGCACGAGGGCGGCTTCCACCTGCACATGCTGAACGTGCCCGGCCTCTCGGTCGCCTCGCCCCTGGTCAACTCCCGCGTCCGCGGCGTGGCGGCCAACGAATCCGGCTGGTACAGCAGCCCGCGCTACGAAACCCTGCGCGCCGAATGGATGCTCAGCCCCGACGCCGCCACCCGCCAGCGCCTGGCCGCCGAGATCCAGCGCGAGTTCGTGCAGAGCGTGCCGATGGCCCCCTGCGGCGTCACCTACCAGCCCGCCGCCTGGCGCGCCGACCTCGATGGCGTGCTGGAAGGCGTGCCGAAGTTCTGGAACGTCCGCCGCGTCTAGTTGCTACGGCAGGGGTGCTTCGATACCGTCGCACCCCTGCCATGAATGCTTCCCTCTCCTCCCCGCGCCTGCTGCTCGGCGCCTCGGCGCTCGGCGTGCTGGGGCTGTTCCTGCTGTCCTTCCTGGTCGGCCCCTACCCGATCCCGCCGGCCACCGTGCTGCGCGTCTTCCTCGCCCAGCTCTCCCTGGCCGAACGCGGCTGGTCGGAGGCGGTGGAGATGGTGGTGCTCGATGTCCGCGCCCCGCGCATCGCCGCCGCCCTGCTGGTGGGCGCCGCCCTGGCCTGTGCCGGGGCGGCCTACCAGAACCTGTTCCGCAACCCGCTGGTCTCCCCGGGCGTGCTCGGCGTCTCCTCCGGCGCCGGCTTCGGGGCGGCACTCGGCATCCTGCTCGGCCTGCCCGGCGCCGCGGTGCAGGGCATGGCCTTCGCCCTGGGCCTGGTGGCCGTCGGCCTCACCGTCTGGCTCGGCCGCTCCTTCGACCGGCATGCCACGCTGGTGCTGGTGGTCGCCGGCCTCGTCGTCTCGGCCTTCTTCCAGGCGCTGGTCTCGCTCACCAAGATCGTCGCCGACCCGCTGAACCAGCTGCCCTCGATCACCTTCTGGCTGCTCGGCGGCCTCACCCGCACCACGCCGGCCACGCTGCTCGGCGCGCTGGTGCCGATCGCCGCCGCGGGCCTGGTGCTGCACGCCCTGCGCTGGCAGGTGCATGCCCTGGCCGCCGGCGAGGACGAGGCGCGCGCGCTGGGCGTGAATGTCCGCCGGGTGCGCATCGTGCTGATCGTGGCGGCCACGCTGATGACGGCGGCGGCCACCAGCCTGTGCGGCATCGTCGGCTGGGTGGGGCTGTTGATCCCGCACATCGTGCGCATGCTGGTCGGCCCCTGCTTCGCCATCGTGCTGCCGATGTCCGCCCTGCTCGGCGGCGGATTCCTGCTGGGCATGGACAACCTGGCCCGCATGGCCGGCACGGTGGAGGTGCCGCTCGGCATCCTCACCAGCCTGATCGGCGCGCCGTTCTTCGCCCTCGTCCTCGCCCGCACACGGCGGCAGTGGTTTTGATGCTGGAGGTCCACAACCTCCGCTTCGCCTGGCCCAATGGCCGCACGGTGCTGGCGGGCGTCTCCTTCACCGCCGCCGCCGGCGTGCCGCTGTCGCTGCTCGGCCCCAACGGCACCGGCAAGACCACGCTGCTGCGCTGCCTGCTCGGCCTCGAACACCCGCAATCCGGCCGCGTGGCGGTGCAGGGCCAGGACCTCGCCGCCCTATCGCGCACCGAGGCCGCCCGGCTCGTCGCCTATGTGCCGCAGGCCAGCGCCACCGCCTTTGCCTTCAAGGTGGCCGATATCGTGCTGATGGGCCGCACCCCGCATCTCGGCTTCATGGCCGGCCCCGCCGCGGCCGACCATCGCGCCGCCGAGGACGCCATGGCCCGGCTGGGCATCGCCCATCTCGCCGACCGCGCCTTCGACGAGCTGTCGGGCGGCGAGCGCCAGCTGGTGCTGGTGGCCCGGGCCCTCGCCCAGGGTGCCAAGCTGCTGGTGCTGGACGAGCCCTGCGCCAGCCTCGACCTCGCCAACCAGATGCGCATCATCGCCGTGCTGCGCGGCCTGGCCGCGGCGGGCTATGCCATCCTGCTGACCACCCACCTGCCCGACCACGCCTTCCTGCTCGGCGGCGAGGCGGCGCTGCTGAAGGAAGGCCGCCTCCTCGGCCCCGCCCCGCCGGCGGAGCTGCTGACCGCGCCGACGCTGGAGGGGCTCTACGGCACGCCGATCGAGGTGGTGGCGCTCACCGAAGGCCGCGCCAAGGGCCAGGTGCTGTGCGTGCCCGTGCTGCCTTGCTGACCCGGCGCGCCGCCCTCGCCGCCCTGCTGCCCGTGCCGGCCGTGGCGCAGGGCCGCACCGTCACCGACATGGCCGGGCGCCGCGTGGCGCTGCCGGCGCGCATTGGCCGGGTGGTGACGCTGGGCTCGCTGCCGGTGCTGAACAGCTTCGTCTATGCCATGGGCGAAGGCGCGACGATCGTGAACGGGCTGGCCGACTTCGCCCGGCCGCACTGGAAGTTCCAGGGGGTGTTCGCCCCGCAGCTGGCCGCCGCGCCGCCCATGCAGCTGCCCACGCGCGAGCCGAACGTGGAGGCGATCCTGCTCGCCCGGCCCGACGTGGTGCTGACCATGCACCGCGAGAGCGTGGAGCTGCTGGCCAAGCGGGGCATCGCCGTGGTGTTCCTGGCCTGGCGCCGGCCGGAGGAGGTGAAGGCCTGCATGGCGGTGCTGGGCGAGGTGTTCGCCAACCCCGCCCGCGCCGCCGCCTACACCGACTATTTCGACCGCACCATCGCCCGCGTCGCCCGGGCGGTGGCCGGCGCGCCGCGGCCGCGCGTGCTGTATCTGCAGCCGGACACGCTGACCCAGCCGCGGCTGATCGCCGAATGGTGGATCCCCGCCGCCGGCGGCGCCAGCGTGACGGATGACGGCCGCAGCAGCGAAAGCCGCAGCTTCACGCTGGAACAGGTGGTGCTGTGGGACCCCGACATCCTGATCGTGACCGACCCGCGCGACGTGGCCTTCGTGCAGCGCCACACCGTTCTCGCCCGCCTGCGCGCCGCCCGCGCCGGGCGGGTGCTGGTGGTGCCGGTGGGGGCCCACACCTGGTCCAACCGCACCGCCGAGCAGCCGCTGACGGTGCTGTGGGCGGCCAGCGTGTTCCACCCGGAACGCATGCGCGGCATCGACCTCGCCGCCGAGACCGCCGCCTTCTACCGCGACATCTTCGGCCATGCGCTGAGCGACGCGCAGGTGGCGGAGATCCTCAGCGGGACGATGTAGCGCCCGACACGTTCGCGCCATCCTGCGGGCGCAGGGTGCGGATGCCGGGCAGCGCCAGCAGCGGGATCGCCGCGGCGAGCAGGAACACGGTGCGGAAATCCTCCGCCGGCAGCACGCTCTCGCTGCCGGCCACGATGGCGAGCAGACTGGCGCCGGCGGAGATGCCCAGGCCCATGGTGAGCTGCTGGATGCCGCCGCCGAGGCTGGTGGCCTTGGACAACCCCTCGGCCGGCATGTCCGCATAGGTGAGGGTCTGCAGCGTGTTGAACTGGATGTTGCGGATCATGCCGAACACCAGCACCCAGCCCGCGATCAGCCAATGGGATGTGCCCTGGTCCAGCAGCGCGAAGCCGGCGGTGGCGGCGCTGCTGGCCAGCGTGTTCCACAGCAGCAGCCGGGCGAAGCCGAGCCGGCGCAGCAGCTTCAGCGCGATGGTGCGCGCGGCGATGGTGCCGAGCGACATGACGAAGGTGAGCGAGCCGGACACCACCGGCGACATGCCGAAGCCTAGCTGCAGCATCAGCGGCAGCAGGAACGGCACCGCGTTCATGCCGATGCGCGTGAACCCGCCCCAGAGCAGCGCCACGCGGAAGGTGCGCACGCGCATCTGGCGGAAATCAAGCGCGGCATTGGGGCGCGAGAGGCTCCAGCGCACATAGGCGACCAGCAGCAGGGCGGCGGCGCCGAGCAGGGCGAGATCGACCGCGATCGGCAGGAAGCCGCGGCCGAGGCCGAACAGCCCGGTTTGCAGGCACAGCATCGCCACGCCCACCATGGCGAAGCCCGGCGCATCGAAGCGTGCCGGCGGCGGGCCTTCCACCTCCTTCACGTGGCGCCAGGCGAGCCACATGCCGAGCAGGCAGAACGGGATGTTGACCACGAAGATCCAGCGCCAGCTGCCGTGGCTCACGATCAGCCCGCCGAGCAGCGGGCCCATGGTGGGGCCGAGCACGGAGGGGATGTTCATGTAGCTGATGGCCGCGGCGAATTCGCTGCGCGGGAAGCTGCGCAGCAGGATCAGCCGGCCCACCGGCGCCATCAGCGCGCCGCCGAAGCCCTGCACCGCGCGGGCGGCGACCAGCATGGTGAAGTCCTGCGCGAGCGCACTGCCGAGCGAGCCGAGCGCGAAGATGCCCACGGCCGCGGTGAAGGTGGCGCGCATGCCGAAGCGGTCCGCCACCCAGCCGGAGACGGGGATGAACACGGCGGCCGAGAGCAGGTAGGCGGTGAGCGCCAGGTTGAGCCGCAGCGGCGTCTCGCCCAGGCCTTCGGCCATGGCGGGAATGGCGGTGGCGATGATGGTGCTGTCCAGCCCCTCCAGGAAGAAGGCGAAGGCCACCACCAGCGGGACCATCATGCGGGGAGGAACGAACGGCACGGCGCGACGGCAGCGCGAAACGCGACAGGCGTCAACCTCCGTGGCAGAGTATTCGGATCGAGACGGAGGAGACGGGACGAATGAGCAAGATCGCACTGGTCACCGGCGGCGGCAGCGGCGTGGGCCGCGCGGCGGCGCTGGCGCTGCTGGGCGCGGGCTGGGATGTGGTGCTGGCCGGGCGGCGCGCCGATGCGCTGCAGGAAACCGCGAGCCTCGCGGGCACCCAGGGCGCGCGCACGCTGTGCGTGCCGACCGACGTGACGCAGCCGGAGGCGGTGGACGCGCTGTTCGCCCAGATCCAGGCGAAGTACGGCCGGCTGGACCTGGTGTTCAACAATGCCGGCGGCAACGTGCCGAGCACCAATTTCGGCGACTTCACCTGGGAGCAGTGGACGCAGGTGGTGGCGGTGAACCTCAACGGCTGCTTCCTGATCGCCAACCGGGCCTTCCGGATGATGCGCGACCAGTCGCCGCAGGGCGGGCGGATCATCAACAACGGCTCGATCTCCGCGCATACGCCGCGGCCGGGCTCGGCGGCCTATACCTCCACCAAGCACGCGATCACCGGGCTTACGAAGTCGATCGCGCTGGATGGGCGGCAGTACGACATCGCCTGCGGGCAGATCGATATCGGCAACGCGGCCACGCCGATGACGGCGCGCATGGCCAAGGGCGTGCCGCAGCCGGACGGCTCGACGCGGGTGGAGCCGACGATGGATTCCAGCAACGTGGGCAAGACCATCCTCTACATGGCCGAGCTGGACGCGGATGCGAACGCGCTGTTCGTGGTGGTGAAGGCCGCGAAGATGCCGTTCGAGGGGCGCGGTTAGGCAAGAGTCTTCTTTTTTCTGAAGAAAAAAGAAGCAAAAAAGACCTTGCCCGTTTGATGCGGCCCCTCCGCATCAAACGGGCAAAAGTTTTTTGGTTCTTTTTTTCAAAAAAGAACCGCTTCCTTACTCACACAACCCCACCGACACCGACCCGCCCGCCGGCACGAACACCGGCACCCCGCACACCTCAAGCTCGATCCCAGGCCCGCCTTCCACCGCGAGCGTGGCCGCGCCGGCATCGAGCCGCACGCGCAGGTGGCTGCCGCGCCAGTGCAGCGCGAAGGCCAGGCCCTGCCAGCCATCCGGCAGGCGCGGGGAGAGGCGCAGCGTGCCGGTGCCCCAGCTGACGCCGGCGAAGCCGAGGATGGCGGCCTGCCAGACGCCGCCGAGGGCCGCGATATGGACGCCGCCGGCGCTGCTGCCGGGGGTGGCGCTGAGGTCCAGGGCGTAGGCCTGGCGGAAGAGGCGCAGCGCCTGTTCGGTGTGGCCGAGGCGGGCGGCGACCACGGCGTGCAGGGCGGCGCTGAGCGAGCTTTCATGGGTGCTGAGCGGCTCGTAGTAGGCGTAGCTGGCGCGCACCGTCTCGGGCGGGAAGGCCTCGGGCAGCAGGGCAAGCAGGGCGACCACGTCGGCCTGCTTGGAGATCTGGGTGTGCTGGGCGCGGCCGCGCACCAGGGCGGCGGCCTCTGCCCCGTGCATGCCGCGCAGGTCCACGTGGCGCAGGCCGAAGAAGCCGCGGAACTGCTCGATGAGGCCGGTGGCCGGGTTGTGCGGGATCACGATGGCATCGGCGGCGCGCAACCACTCGGCAGTTTCGGCCTCGGCAAGGGTGAGGCGGGCGGCGAGGGCGGCGTGGGCGGCGGGGCGTTCGGCGCGCAGCAGGGCGAGCGCCTCGGCGGCGGTGCGCAGGGAGCGGGCGGCCATGGCGTTGGTGTAGGCGTTGTCGTCCACCTGCTCGTGGTACTCGTCCGGCCCGATCACGCCGGTGATGTGCAGGCTGCCATCAGGCGCGGGCTCGGCGCGGCTGGCCCAGAAGCGGGCGCATTCGGCGAGGATCTCGGCGCCGGCTTCGGCCAGGAAGCCGATGTCACCGGTGGCGAGGAAATGGCTCCAGGTGGCGTGGGCGATGTCGGCGGTGATGTGCTGTTCCTGGATGCCGGTGCGGACGGGCACGGGCACGCCGTCGGCCCCCAGGATGGTGGTGGGCGTGGCCTCCGCGCCGGTGTCGGCGGATTCCCAGGCGAACATGGCGCCGCGATAGCCGAGGGCGGCGGCGCGGGCGCGGGCGGCCGGCAGGGTGCGGTGGCGGTAGAGCAGCAGGGCACGCGCCGCCTCCGGCCAGGTGAGGGTGTAGAAGGGCAGCAGGTAGATCTCGGTGTCCCAGAAGACATGGCCGAGATAGCTGTCCCCGGTCATGGCGCGGGCGCCGATGGAGACGGCGGGGTCTTCCGGGTTGGCGGTGCTGATGAGGTGGTAGGCGGCGAAGCGCAGGGCGTGGCTTGCCGCCGCGTCGCCGGAAACCGCCACCTCGGCCTCCTGCCAGCGCGCCTGCCAGGCGGCCTCGTGGGCGGCGAGGACGGCGCGCCAGG
>CANHCJ010000151.1 GCA_947458025.1 Rhodospirillales bacterium
AAGTGGCTTGCCTGCGCCAGGCTTCGAATGGCCGCTCCGGCAAGCCACTTATCCACACTCTAACAAACATAGTGGCTGACACAGGCCTACCCGAAACCCTTAGCTAGGCCAGCCCCAAAGTTTTTTGGTTCTTTTTTTCAAAAAAGAACATGCTTCCTTGCCTTAAGCCCGACAGGAGACCCCCAACGATGGCCCACCAAGAGGATGGCTTCGACGAATCCGGCGCCCCCGCCGACCTCAGCCATGCCGGGGCGGTGGTGGACAAGGCGATCGAGTACATGACCAGCCAGAACATCGGCTCGCTCGCCATCGCCTCTGCCCTTCTCGGCGGGGCCATGGGCATGCTGTCGCGCTCGCTGTCGGAGGATGCGGTGATCCAGGTGCTGCAGAACGCCATCGCCTCGGTGCGCGCCGGGGAGCTGCGGCACCGCGACCACTGAGGCCGGTCAGCCGGCGGGGGCGCCCACGCCCTTCGCCAACAGCTTCGTCCAGATCTCCTCCGCGCTGCCGGCGAAATCGAACAGCGCGAGGTCGGCGGGGCTGATCAGCCCTTCCTCCGCCAGCGCGTCGAAGTTGATCACCCGGCGCCAGTAGGTCTCGTCGAACAGCACGATCGGCACCGGCGGCATCTTGCGGGTTTGCGACAGGGTCAGGATCTCGAACAGCTCGTCGAAGGTGCCGAAGCCGCCGGGGAACACCACCAGCGCATTGGCCCGCATCGCCAGGTGCATCTTGCGCATGGCGAAGTAGTGGAAGCGGAAGGCCAGCTGCGGGGTGATGTAGCGGTTTGGCATCTGCTCCATCGGCAGGGTGATGTTGAAGCCGATGCTCGGTGCCCCCGCCTCCTGCGCGCCGCGGTTCGCCGCCTCCATGATGCCGCCGCCGCCGCCAGTGGCGATCACGTTGTCGTGCCATCGGTTGCGCGGGGCCAGCGCGCCGCCGCGCTCCGAGGCGATGCGGCCGAAGGCGCGCGCGGCTTCGTACCACGCGACCTGCCGGCGCAGGCGGGCCAGCGTCTGCGGGTCTGTCGTGTTGGCCGACAGCTCGGCGGCGGCCAGCTGCTCCGGCGCGGCCACGCGGGCGCTGCCGAAGACGATGATGGTGGAGCGCACGCCCCAGTCGCGCAGCAGCAGGTCCGCCTTGGCGTATTCCAGGGCGAAGCGCATCGCGCGCATTTCCTCGCGCAGCAGGAAGTCGGTGTCCTGCGCCGGCAGCCGGTAGCTGGGCGAGCGCAGCTGCGGGCTGTCGTTGGGGTCGATCGGGTCCATGCGGGTCTCCTCCCTTCGGGGGTGGCCCGGTCGGGGCCGGCACGGGCGATGGGGTGCCCGGTTCAGGCCAGGGCGCGCTGCAGGCTTTCCACCAGGCGGTCCACTTCCTCCAGCGTGTTGTATTGGACCATGGAGGCGCGCACCACGCCGTTGCCCTCCATCAACCCCAGCCGTTCCACCAGCCGGCGCGAGTGGAAATCGCCGAAGCGGATGCCAATCGGGTCGCGGTCGACGCAAGCCACGATCGCCGCGGAGTCCTTGCCGGCCACCTTGAAGGCGATGGTGGGCACCCGCACCGCGGCATCGGAGGTGCGTTCGCCGATCACGCGGATGTCGTTGCGGCTGCGCAGGAAGCCCAGCAGCCGTTCGGCCAGCGCTGCCTCGTGTGCGGCGATGTCGCCGAAGCCGCGCTCCAGGGCCGCGCGGCCGGTGCCGCCGCCCAGTGATTCCAGGTAGTCGACGATCCCCGCCGCGCCCCAGGCGCCCTCGTAGCTCGGGTTCCCCGGTTCCAGCTTCGCCGGCACCTTCTCGCGGCCGTAGAACCAGTGGTACAGCCCGTCGAGTTCCAGCAGCTTGTCGTGCTTGCCGTACATCACCGCGAAATGCGGGCCGTAGGTCTTGTAGAAGCTGAAGATGTAGTAGTCGACATCCCAGCCCGCGACATCCAGCGCGCGGTGCGGCGCATAGGCCACCGCATCCACCACCAGCTCGGCGCCGGTGGCGTGCACGCGGCGGGCGATCTCCGCCACCGGCATGATGGTGCCCAGGATGTTGGAGGCGTGCGTGACCGCCACCAGCCGGGTGCGCGGGCCCAGCAGGGCGTCGAGATCCGCCAGGTCCGGCTGCAGGGTGTCGGGGTTGATGCGCCATTCGCGCAGCACCACGCCGGCCTTCTCCAGCGCGCGCCACGGGCCGATGTTGGATTCGTGGTCGAAATCGGTCACCACCACCTCGTCCCCGGGCCGCAGCCGGCCGGCCATCGCCTTGGCGAGGAACTGCGCCAGCACGGTGGTGGAGGGCCCGAACACCACCTCCTCCGGCCGGCGCGCGCCCAGCCACAGGGCCACGCGGGCGCGCGCCTCCGCCAGGCGGGCCGAGGCGCGCTGCGAATGGATATAGCTGGCGCCGGTCTGCACGCTGGTGGTCAGCATGTACTCCGCCACCCGCTCCGCCACGCCGCGCAACACGAGGGAGCCGCCGGCATTGTCGAAATAGGCGAAGCCGTCGGCCAGCGCCGGAAAGCAGGAACGCACTTGGGCGAGGTCGAGCGGCATCGGGGGATCCTTTCGCGAGCGTGCGAAAGGTAGCGCAACCCACCCGCGCCGCAATGCGGGGCCTAGCCGCGCCGCGCCTGGCCTGCGACGCGCACCGGCGCGCCGGGGTCATCCCAATCGTCCCGGTAGGTCGCCGGCAGCGCCGGAGCCGCGGCCGGCTCCATCGCGAAGCCGGTGCGGTGCTGGCCCCAGTCCCACTGCGAGCGGTCCTGCCAGGCCGCGCCCTGGGCCAGGGCGGGCGCGGCCAGGATCGCGGCGGCCAGGGCGAGCAGCCAGGTCGTGGGCGAAGGGCGCGTCATGGCAGGTGTCCTGTGCGGCGTGCGCGCGGCAAACGCGCGAGACCGCTGCCGCGTTGGCGGCCGTTCCGCCCCCGGCACGCCTTGGCCCTCGCCGCGATTGCCGTTCCGTACGTAGACGCAGCCGTGCCGAAAGCATCACACGGGTGTCACGTTGGCATAACGCTTGCAAAGGTTCGACCGCCGGCGGTTTTCATCCCGGTGCCTGGCCTGCCCCTTTTCCGGCTTGCCTGCCTTTGCCACCCCCTGCCTTGCCTTGTCCCGCCTTTGAACTCCTCGCCGCGTTTCAGCCCCGCCTGTTCGATCCGCGCGAAGCCAGGGTGTCCCCGCCGGGGGCACCCTGGTCGCCGGAAGCCCTGTTCGGCCACCGCCTGCACGCTTTCAACAGTTCACGCTTTACAGCCCTGTATTCAAGCACTTGACCCGTCGGAGGACCCATCCATGAGCCATATCCCCACCTCCGCACTGACCCCGCCGGCCGTGCTGAGCCGCGAGATCGCCGATGCCGCGGACGAGCTGGCCTGCCGCATCGACCTTGGCGAGTTCGACGACCTGGATGACGCCCAGATGTCCGAACTGCGCATGCTGTCCACGCTGATGGCGCAGTGGGCCGAGCACGCCCAGGCCATCGAGGAGCGTCTTGCCCCGGCCCATGGCAATGTAACGGCGCCGCGCGGCGGCGTTGCATTCTGCAATTAAGAAAGCGTTAATATCCGCTTCGATGTTTTGCGTCGCATTCTGCAAGAGCCCCCGCAAGCCACGACAGGGATTGCAGCAGCCGCCGCCCCGCCCGACACTGCCCGATCATCATCGGACCGCAACGTCAGGAGCAGGACGGCATGACCATACCCTGGAAGGACCAGGTCGCCCTCGTCACCGGCGGGGCCCGCGGCATCGGCCGGGCCGCCGTGCGCCGCCTTGCCGCGCAGGGCTGCGCGGTGGCGATCAACTACACCAGCCGCCCGGATGCCGCCGAGGAACTGGCCGGTGAGCTCCGCGCCGCGGGCAGCCGCGCCATCACCGTGGGCGCCGACGTGGCCGACGAGGCCGCCATGCGGGCCATGGCCGCCCGTGCCGAGGCCGAGCTCGGCCCCATCACCATCCTGGTGAACAACGCCGGCATCGCCTGGCCTGCCACGCTGGAATCCTGGGAGCCGCAGGGCTTCGCCCGGCTGCGCGCCGTGAACGTCGATGGCGTGATCCATGGCGTGCGCGCCGTGATGGCCGGCATGAAGGCGCGCGGCTACGGAAGGATCGTGAACATCTCCTCGGTGGCGTCCTTCGGCAACACCGGCTTCGTGGGCAACCACTTCTATGCCTCGACCAAGGCCGAGGTGAACCTTCTGACCCGCCGCTTCGCCTATGAGCTCGGCCCGCACGGCATCACCGTGAACGCCGTCGCCCCCGGCCTCACCCGCTCCGACATGACCCAGGGCGGGCGCAGCGCGGAGGAATGGGCCACGGTGCGCGACAGCTTCGCCAAGATCACCATCCTGGGCCGCCCCGGCGAGCCGGAGGAGATCGCCGCCGCCATCGCCTTCCTCGCCTCGCCGGAGGCCAGCTTCGTCACCGCCCAGGTGCTCACCGCCGATGGCGGGCGCACGGACTATATCGGGCACTGAGCGCGGCGGGGGCGGCCACAGGGCGCCCCCGCCACCCCGGCGTCAGCCCGCGTAGGTGATCTTCGCCTCGCCCAGGCCGGGGAACTCGGCGCGCACCGTGGCGCCGGCCGGCACGCGGTTGGCGCCGCTCCAGGAGCCGCAGGTGACAAACTGGCCGGCCTTGAGCCCGCCGGCCCAGGTGCTGCCGGTGTTCGCCAGCCACACCATCAGGTCCATGATGTCGCCGAACGGGTAGCCGGTGCGCTCGGCATCCAGCGCGCTGTTCACGAACTGGCGGCAGACCTGGGCGGAGAGGTCGACCTTCTGCCAGTCCTTGGTGCCGGGGCCGTAGACGAAGCCGCCATGGGACTGGGTGTCGGCCACGTTGGTGAACAGGTCGAAGTCCTTCGGCTCCACGAAGCGGCTTTCGCACACCTCGATCGCCGGGTGCATGGTGTCGATGGCGGCCGCGACCTCCTCCTTCGTGTAGGGGGTGGCGCGCGGCGGCAGGTCGGCCTTCATGCGGAAGGCGACCTCGGATTCCACCATGCGCAGCGGGTGCTGGGCGGCGGAGAGGGTGGCCGGGGTGGGCTGGATGGTGGCCGCCGGCAGCGCGCCGCAGCACTTGGTGCCGCCGGGAGCGCCGACCTTCCAGCCGCCGATGGTGAAGCTTTTCGCCACTTCCTGCTGGACGGCGACGGCGGCTTCCATGCTGGCCGGCTTCAGGCTGTCCGGCAGGGTGGCGATGCGGCCGGTGGCCATGTTGGCGCGGGCGGCGAGCAGCTTCTGGGCGAGCTCGGTGGTGGCGTTGGACATGGCGGTTCGTTCCCCGTTGTGCGCCGGCACCTTGCCCGCCGGCCCCGGTTGCGGCAAGGCGGGGCATGGACCTCACCCTGCTGCGCACGCCCGACCCCGCGATCCGTGCCCGGCTGGACGCGGCGATCGACGCGTTCAACGACGCCGCCACCGGGCGCACCGAGCCGGCCCAGCCCCTTACGATCGCGCTGCGCGACGCGGCGGGCGCGGTGGAGGGCGGGCTGGTGGGGATCAGCTACTACGACTGGCTGATCGTGCAGATGCTGTTCGTGCCGGAGCGCCTGCGCGGGCAGGGGCTCGGGGCGCGGCTGATGCTGGCGGCGGAGGCCGAGGCGGTGCGGCGCGGCTGCCGGGGGGTGTGGCTGGATACCGGCAGCCCGGCGGCGCGGGGCTTCTATGAGCGGATCGGCTACGGCGTGTTCGCGACGCTGCAGGACTATCCGCGCGGCTTCCCGAAATGGTGGCTGGCGCGCCAGGGGCCGCGGCAGGGCGACACGGCCGGGCTGGACACCTCCGCGGCGCGCGACCCCGAGGTGGCGCGCGTGGTGGGCGCCGGGCTGACGGCGGTGGCCGATGGGCTGTTCGGGCCCGAGACCGGACGCGAGGCGCTGGCGGTGCTGGCAGAGGAAGGCGGCGCACCGCGCGGCGCGCTGTGGATGGTGGCGCGGCGCGACTGGCTGTTCCTGGACCTGTTCGTGCTGGACGAAGGCGCCCGGCGGCAGGGCCTGGGCGGACGGATGCTGGCAATGGCGGAGGAAGCGGCGCGGGCGCGCGGCTGCGTCGGCGTGTGGCTCGATACCTATGGTTTCCAGGCGCGGCCGTTCTATGAGCGCCACGGCTACCGCGTGATCGGCGCGCTGCCGGACTACCCGGCGCCGCATGGCCGGTTCTTCCTGGCCAAGCGGCTGTAGAAGTCAGCCCCGCGGCGCCGCCGCCAGCCGCGCATGCAGCGCCCAGAGCGGCAGCGCCAGCAGCGACACCGCCGCCGCGAACACCAGCGCCCCGCCCGGGTCACCCGCCCAGTCGGCCGCCGCGCCGCACAGCGCCGGCATCACCGCGCCGCCCACGTAGTAGGTGACGTAGAACACCCCCATGCCGACGGCCCGGTTCTCCGGCCGGCACGAGAGGGCGCCCAGCTCCACGATGAGGCCCCCGTGCATCGCCGCCACGGTGCCGAACACCACGCCCCACAGGATCGGCATGTCGTGCAGCGCCGGGGCGGCCACGGCGAGCGCGCACACCAGCGTGCCCACCACGAACACCGGCCGCCGCCCGAACCGCGCAGCGGCCCAGCCGCCGGCCAGCATCGCCGGCAGGTTGGCCCAGGTGGACACCGAGAGCACCGTGTCCGCCACCCAGGCCGGGTGGCCGCGGGCCACCAGCAGCGAGGGCATCCAGGCGAGGAAGTTGAACCAGCCGGCGTTGTAGACCATCCAGATCAGCCCCGCGATCGACACCAGCACCAGCTCCCGCCGGCTGGGCCAGGCGAGCGAGCGCGGCACGGCGTGCGTCGCCTCCGTCCAGGCGAAGCTGAACAGCACCGCGGCCACGATCGCGGCGATGGCACCGAGCCAGAACGCCGCCGCCATGCCGTGCGCGGCGGCCAGCGGCGGCAGGATCACCTGCGCGAGGCCGATGCCGATCGGAAAAGTGCCGAGCAGCACCGCCATGGCCAGCGGCAGCTGCTTGGCGGTGAAGCGGTCGGCGGCCATCTTGCTCTGCATCACCGACATGCCGACGGCGCCGATGCCGCCGATGGCGCGGCCGAGCGCGATGGGCAGGCTGCCCCAGCCCTCCTGCACCGCCAGCGCCGCCACCGTGCCGCCCAGGGCCAGCAGCCAGGCGCTGCCGATCGCCACCGTGCGGTCGCCGAAGCGCCGCGCCAGGAAGCCGCACGGCAAGGCCACGAAGACGCCGGGCGCGAGGTAGGCGCCGATCAGCGCGCCGAGGGCGGCGAAATCCAGCACCAGCAGCAGCATCAGGTCGGGCCCCAGCGTGGCGACGGTCTGGAGCTGGAAGCCGAAGGCAAGGCGGGTCAGCGCAAGGGCGGCGATCGTGCCGTAGAGCGGCAGCCGGGAGGCGGGCGGCATGGGGCGGGGTGTCCGAAGGATGCGCCGGCCAGCAGGCCACAGCTTGCGCCGCGCGGCCAGATGGCCCGGCGCAGGCCGGCGCCGATCCCGGCGACGCGATTGCGCAGTCCGGGCCGACCGGGCACCATCGCATGAAGACCCGCGCCGGGCCTGGCGGGATGGCCGCCATGGAGACCGCGATGGACGACACCGCCCAAATGCGCGTGGAGCTCGCCGTGCTGCGCGCCCGCGTGGATGCGCTGCAGACCGACCTGATGGACCTCGTCACCCTGCACGGCCAGACGCTGGAGGCGCTCGCACGCCTGGCCGGCCAGGGCCCGCGCGCGCGCCAGCAATCCGGCTCCGGCGCCTGAAGCCAGGCGCGCCGGCGGCGTCTTGCTGCGCCTTCGGCCGCCGCCCTAGGCTCGGGCACATGGACGATCGTTTCCCCCTACGCGTGCTGCGCCGGAGCCCCCCTCCATGAGCGAGGCCGCGCCCCGAGGCGCCACGCGGGTGGTGGTGGCGCTGGGGATCACGCAAACCCTCGCCTGGGCCTCGTCGTACTACATCCCGGCCGTGCTGGCGGTGCCGATGGCGCGCTCGCTCGACCTCGCATCGAGCTGGGTGTTCGGGGCGTTCTCCGCGGCGCTGGTGCTGTCGGCGCTGGTCGCGCCCTGGGTGGGGCGGGTGATCGATGCGAAGGGCGGCCGCGCGGTGCTCACCGCCTCCAACCTCGTCCTGGCCACCGGGCTCGCGCTGCTGGCCGCGGCACAGGAGCCGGTGGTGATGGTGCTGGGCTGGCTGGTGATGGGCCTTGGCATCTCGATGGGGCTGTACGACGCCGCCTTCGCCACCCTGGCCGGGCTCTATGGCCGCGCGGCGCGCGGGCCGATCACCGGCATCACCCTGATCGCGGGCTTCGCCAGCACGGTCGGCTGGCCCCTGTCGGCGGTGCTGGAGGAGGTGGTGGGCTGGCGCGGCGCCTGCCTCGTCTGGGCCGGGCTGCACCTGGTGCTGGGCCTGCCGCTGAACCGCCTGCTGGTGCCCCAGGCACCGCCGCCGCAGAAGGCTGCCACGGCAGCGGAACCCGACGGCCCGCCGCCGCCGCGCTTCGCCATGCCGCTGCTGGCCGTGGTGTTCGCCACCACCTGGTTCGTGGCCGGCGCGATGGCCGCGCACCTGCCCGTGCTGCTGGAAGCCGCCGGATCGACGCCGGCGGTGGCGATCGCGGCCGGCGCCCTGATCGGCCCGGCGCAAGTCGGCGCGCGGCTGCTGGAATTCGGCTTCCTGCGCCGCTTCCACCCGCTGGTCTCGGCCCGCCTCGCCACGCTCTGCCACCCGATCGGCGCCGTCGTGCTCGCGGTCTTCGGCGGGCCGGCGGCGGCGGTGTTCGTGGTGCTGCACGGCATGGGCAACGGCGTGCTGACCATCGCCAAGGGCACGCTGCCGCTGGCCGTGTTCGGCCCGGTCGGATACGGCGCGCGCACCGGCCTGATCTCGGCCCCCTCGCGCCTGCTGCAGGCCACCGCGCCGTTCCTGTTCGGCCTTGTCCTGGAAGGCGCCGGCGTCGGCTGGGCGCTATGGCTTACCGCCGGCTGCTGCCTCGCGGCCTTCGTGGCGCTGCTGTTGCTCCGCGCCGCCACGCCGGCCCGGCCGCAGGCGGCATAGCGCCGGCCCTTCGTTGCACCCAGGGCGCCGCGTGCTAGATTCCGTCCCATGAAGACTTGGCTCACAGGCATCATGGTCGCGCCCATGGTCCTCGCGCTTGTCGGAGGCTGCCAGGCCGTCGGCGTGCCGGAGGATTGGTGCGGCCTTTCGGCAGCCGCGCTCTGGGCGATCGGAATCCTGGGCCTGACCGCGCTGTGGGCGCCCGCCAAGACGGCCAACTGACGTCCCTGGCGACATTGCCGGAATGAATGCCGCCCCGGGGCGGCTCGGCGGATGGTGGGCGCACCAGGGCTCGAACCTGGGACCCGCTGATTAAGAGTCAG
>CANHCJ010000152.1 GCA_947458025.1 Rhodospirillales bacterium
CGACGTGGTGGCCGGCGGGTTGATCGGCACCGCCGGCGCCGTGGCGCTCTCCCTGCTCGCCGGCCCCCGCCCGGCGCTGCGCCGCGGCTGGATCGGGGTGGCCGCCGCCGCGGTGGCGGTGCTGGTGCTGTTCCACGGCCGCCATGTGTATGCCGAGATGCACATCCGCCAGATGTCCCAGCAGCTCTGGCCGCTCTCGCTCTGCGTTGCGCGCTGAGCTGGATTTGAAGCGCCGCCGACCTGCCGGTATGGTCCGCCCGAATGAACGGGAGGGCCCCACAGTGAGCGACTATTTCTATGAACCCCGCAAGGGGCACGGCCTGCCGCACGACCCGTTCAAGGCCATCGTCGCCCCGCGCCCGATCGGCTGGGTGGCCACCGTGGACGCGCAGGGCCGGCCGAACCTGGCGCCCTACAGCTTCTTCAACGCCGTCTCGTCCTTCCCGCCGATGGTCTATTTCAACTCCGAAGGCCGCAAGGACAGCATCGACAACGCCGAGGCGACGCGGGAATTCACCTGCTCCCTGGTCAGCGCCAGCCTGGCGCGCGCCATGAACACCACCTCCGCCCCGGTGGCCCATGGCGTGAACGAGTTCGAGCTGGCCGGCCTCGTGATGGCCCCCAGCACCCGCGTGAAGCCGCCGCGCGTCGCCGAGGCGATCGCCGCGCTGGAATGCAAGGTGACGCAGATCCTCCAGCTGACCGACGTGGAGGGCAAGAAGCTCGACAGCTGGATGGTGCTGGGCGAGGTGGTGGGCGTGCACATCGACGATCGCTGGCTGAAGGACGGCATCTTCGACACCGCCGGCGCCCGCCCGATCGCCCGCTGCGGCTATCGCGGCGACTACACCGAGGTCTCCAGCCTGTTCGAGATGATCCGGCCGACCGCCTGAATTGTCCCCTGGGGGCGGGCGCCGCGTCGCCCGCCCTGCCAGGGGCGCAACCGTCCCACCCGCCCGCACCGGGCGGAATTCGCCCGCGCGGCCTTGACGTGCCGGGCCCCCTGGGCCATTTCCGGTCAATCAGGACCATCGGGGTCCGATTAGCCGTATCCGCTTCCGGGACGTCCGCAATGCTGCGCCTGTCCAAACTCACCGACTACGCCGTGGTCGTGCTGATCCGCCTCGCCGAGGGGGAACGCGCGCCGATGGATCGCGGCACCGCCGTCTGCGTTCAGACCTCGCCGGGCCTGGCCGCGGCCACCGGCGTGCCGGAGCCCACCGTGGCCAAGGTTCTGAAGGCGCTGGCCACCGCCGGCCTCGTCGCCTCCACCCGCGGCGCGCGCGGCGGCTACCGGCTGCTGCGCCCGCTGGACCAGGTCTCGGTGGCCGACGTGATCGGCGCCGTCGACGGGCCGATCGCCCTCACCGCCTGCGTCGACGGCTCCACGCTGGGCTGCGAGGTGTCGTCGGTGTGTGCGGTCAAGGGGCGGTGGGACCTGGTGAACGACGCCATCCAGCAATCGCTGTCGGGCATCACCCTGGCCGACATGCGTGCCGCTTCCGTCCCGCCGGCCTTCCGCATTCCCGCGGACGCGCCGTCGATTCTCTCCCGCGCTGCCGAGTAACAAGGGGGGCCTGCCATGCCTGCCGTCGCCGAAACCCTCGAAACCGTCCAGGCCGCCACCGAAGGCGGCTACAAGTGGGGCTTCTCGACCGATATCGAGATGGACATGGCCCCCAAGGGCCTGAACGAGGACATCATCCGCCTCATCTCCGCGCGCAAGAACGAGCCGCAATGGCTGCTCGACTGGCGCTTAGCCGCCTTTGCCGTATGGCTCAAGATGGACGAGCCGGACTGGGCGATGGTGAACCACCCGCCCATCGACTACCAGGACCTGCACTACTACGCCGCGCCGAAGAAGAAGGCGGGGCCCAAGAGCCTGGACGAGGTCGATCCGGAGCTGCTGCGCACCTACGAGAAGCTCGGCATCCCCTTGAAGGAGCGCGCGATCCTGGCCGGCGTGGAAACGCCGGACGACGTGATGCCCCAGGTGGCGATGGATGCGGTGTTCGACAGCGTCTCGGTGGCCACCACCTTCAAGGCCACGCTGGCCAAGTCCGGCGTGATCTTCTGCCCGATCTCCGAGGCGGTGCAGGAGCACCCGGAGCTGGTGCGCAAATACCTCGGCAGCGTGGTGCCGACCAGCGACAACTACTTCGCCGCGCTCAATTCCGCCGTCTTCACCGATGGCAGCTTCGTCTACATCCCCAAGGGCGTGCGCTGCCCGATGGAGCTTTCCACCTATTTCCGCATCAACGCCCGCAACACCGGCCAGTTCGAGCGCACGCTGATCATCGCCGAGGAGGCCAGCCACGTCTCCTACCTGGAGGGCTGCACCGCCCCGCAGCGCGACGAGAACCAGCTGCACGCCGCGGTGGTGGAGCTGGTCGCCTTCGACGACGCCACGATCAAGTACAGCACGGTGCAGAACTGGTACCCCGGCGACAGCGAGGGCAAGGGCGGCATCTACAACTTCGTCACCAAGCGCGGCCATTGCCGAGGTGCGCGCAGCAAGATCAGCTGGACCCAGGTGGAAACCGGCTCGGCCATCACGTGGAAATACCCCTCCTGCGTGCTGCAGGGCGACGACAGCGTGGGCGAGTTCTACTCGGTTGCTGTGACCAACAACTTCCAGCAGGCCGATACCGGCACCAAGATGATCCACATCGGCAAGCGCACCAAAAGCACGATCGTGTCCAAGGGCATCAGCGCCGGCCGCTCCAACAACACCTATCGCGGCCTGGTGCGGATCGACCGCCGGGCGGATGGCGCGCGCAACTTCACCCAGTGCGACAGCCTGCTGATCGGCGACCAGTGCGGCGCCCACACCGTGCCCTACATCGAAAGCCGCAACCCCACCGCCAAGCTGGAGCACGAGGCGACCACGTCCAAGATCGCCGAGGACCAGCTGTTCTACTGCCGCCAGCGCGGCCTGTCGGAAGAAGACGCCGTGGGCCTGATCGTCAACGGCTTCTGCAAGGATGTTCTGAAGGAACTGCCGATGGAATTCGCCGTGGAAGCGCAGAAGCTTCTCGCCGTTTCCCTCGAAGGTTCCGTTGGTTAAAGGTCACTTCTCATGCTCGAAATCAAGGGCCTGCGCGCCTCCATCGACGGCAAGGCGATCCTGAACGGGATCGACCTGGTGATCCCCCCGGGCGAGGTCCATGCCATCATGGGCCCGAACGGCTCCGGCAAGTCCACCCTGTCCTACGTGCTCTCCGGCCGCGAGGGCTATGAGGTGGATGGCGGCACCGCCACCTTCGCCGGCCAGGACATCCTGGCCATGGAGCCGGAGGAGCGCGCCGCCGCCGGCCTGTTCCTTGCCTTCCAGTATCCGGTGGAGCTGCCGGGCGTGAACAACGCCAACTTCCTGCGCACCGCGCTCAACGCCCAGCGCCGCGCCCGCGGCGAGGGGGAGCTGGATGCCGTGCAGTTCCTCAAGCTCGCCCGCACCGAGGCCAAGCGCCTGTCGATGCCGGACGACATGCTGAAGCGCAACGTGAACGTGGGCTTCTCCGGCGGCGAGAAGAAGCGCAACGAGGTGCTGCAGATGGCCATGCTGCGCCCCAAGCTCGCCATCCTGGACGAGACCGATTCGGGCCTGGACATCGACGCGCTGAAGATCGTCGCCGAGGGCGTGAACGCCCTGCGCGGCCCGGGCTTCTCCGCCCTGGTGATCACGCATTATCAGCGGCTTCTGGACCATATCGTGCCCGACCGCGTGCATGTTCTGGCCAATGGCCGCATCGTGAAGTCCGGCGGCCCGGAGCTGGCCCATGCGCTGGAAGCCGGCGGCTATGCCGCGGTGATCCCGGAGGCGGCATGAGCGCCCCCTCCGGCCCGCTGGCGGCCCTGAAGGCGGCGGCGGACGCCTTCGTCGCCGACTACCACGCCCGCAAGACGTCGCTGCCCGGCGACAGCCACGTCCGCGCCGAGGCCGCCGCGCTGGTCGCCACCCAGGGCCTGCCCGGCCCGCGCGAGGAAGCCTGGCGCTACACCCCGCTGCGCCCCTTCGCGGAGGCCCAGTTCGCCCCCGCCCGCCGCGCCGAGCCTTCGGCCGCGTTGCTCGCCCGCATCCCGGCGATCGCCGGCACGCGCCTGGTGTTCGTCGACGGCCGCTTCCACTCCGAGCTCTCCGGCGTGCCGGAAGGCTACCGCGTCACCACCGGTGAACCCGCCTTCGGCCACCTCGCCCGCCCGGCCGAGGAGAAGCTGGTGGCGCTGAACACCATGCTCGCCGAGGATGGCGCCGCCATCCACGTCCCGGCCGGCACCGATGCCGGCACCATCATCCTCGCCAGCCTCGCCACCGGTGCGGCCGTGGGCTTCCACCCGCGCCACCACATCGTGCTGGAAGCCGGCGCGACGCTGACCCTGATCGACCTCGCCCTGGGCGACGGCGAGTACCTCTCCAACCCCGTCCTCACCTTCGAGGTCGCCGCAGGCGCCACCGTGACCCACCTGCGCACGCAGGACGAAGGGGCCGGGGCCTTCCACCTCTCCACCGTCTACGCCGAGGTGGCCGAGGGTGGCACGTACGACAGCTTCGCCCTCACGCTGGGCGGGAAGCTGGCCCGCATGGAGGTCCATGCCCGCCTCGCCGGACCCAATGCCGCCGCCCACCTGAACGCCGCCCAGCTGCTCGGCGCGTCGCAACACGCTGATTTCACAACCATCGTGCGCCACGACGCGCCCAACACCGCCAGCCGCCAGACGGTGAAGAACGTGCTCACCGGGCGGAGCCGCGGCGTGTTCCAGGGCAAGATCGAGGTCGCCCGCATCGCCCAGAAGACCGACGGCTACCAGATGAACCAGGCCCTGCTGCTCTCCCCGCAGGCGGAGATGGACAGCAAGCCGCAGCTGCAGATCTACGCCGACGACGTGAAGTGCAGCCACGGCGCCACTGTCGGCGCGCTGGATGCCGACCAGCTCTTCTACCTGCGCAGCCGAGGCGTGCCGGAAGCCGAGGCGCGCGCCATCCTGGTTCGTGCTTTCCTGTCCGAGGCGCTGGACCCGATCACCCATGAGGAGGCCCGCGCCGCCATGGAAGCCGCGATTGCGGCCTGGTGGGAGCGGCGAGAATGAACGACACCGTCCAGTCCTTCGATATCAAGGCGATCCGCGCCCAGTTTCCCATCCTGGGCGAAAAGATCCGCGGCAAGGACCTGGTCTTCCTGGACAGCGCCGCCTCCGCCCAGAAGCCGCGCGCGGTGATCGATGCCATGGTGCATGCCATGGAGCGCCAATACGCCAACATCCACCGCGGCCTGCACTGGATGAGCGAGCGCACCACCGAAGCCTATGAAATGGCGCGCGATGCCGCCGCCCGCCTGCTGAACGCGAACGACCGCAGCGAGATCGTCTTCGTGCGCAACAGCACCGAGGCGATCAACCTCCTCGCCCACTCCTACGGCCGCGGCATCCTCAAGCCCGGCCAGGCCGTGCTGATCTCCGGCATGGAGCACCACAGCAACATCGTGCCCTGGCAGATGCTGCGCGACAGCCACGGCATCGAGCTGCGCGTGGCCCCCATCACCGATGCCGGCGAGCTGGACATGGCCGGCACCGAGGCCCTGCTGGCCGACGGCCGCGTGGGCCTGGTGGCCATCACCCACATGTCCAACGTGCTCGGCACCTACACCCCGGCCGAGCGCCTGGTGGCCCTCGCCCACCAGTACGGCGCCAAGATCTTCTTCGACGGCAGCCAGGCCGTGGTGCACCGGCGCGTGGACGTGCAGGCGCTGGGTGCCGATTTCTACTGCTTCACCGGCCACAAGCTGTATGGCCCCACCGGCATCGGCGTGCTCTGGGGCCGCCGCGAGTTGCTCGATGCCATGCCCCCCTTCCTCGGCGGCGGCGACATGATCTCCTCCGTCGCCTACGAGCGCAGCACCTGGGCCGACGTGCCGCACAAGTTCGAGGCCGGCACGCCGGCGATCATCGAGGGCATCGGCCTCAACGCCGCCATCGAGTTCGTGGAAGCGATCGGCTACCCCGCCATCGCCGCGCACGAGGCGGCGCTGACCGACCACGCCCTGTCGAAGCTGTCGGCCATCGAGGGCATCACCATCATCGGCCGCGCGCAAGACCGCGGCGGCGTGATCTCCTTCGCGCTCGACCGCGCCCACGCCCACGATGTCGCCACCCTGCTGGACCGCCAGGGCATCGCCGTGCGCGCCGGCCAGCACTGCGCCGAGCCGCTGATGCGCCGCCTGGGGCTGGACAGCACCGCGCGCGCCAGCTTCGGCATCTACACGACGAACGAGGAGATCGACGCCCTGGCCGACACGCTGGGCCGCATCCGCGAGTTCTTTGCGTGATGCCGGTGGGCCAGGGGGGGCGCGCCTGATGTTCGAGGACGTGCGCGACCTCTACAACGCCGCCATCCTCGAGCGCGGCCGCCGCCCGCGCCACATGGGCAAGCTGCAGGCCTTCGATGCCACCGCCAAGGGCGACAACCCGATGTGCGGCGACCGCGTCACCGTCTGGGTGAAGTTCGCGCCCGGCGGCACCATCGCCGAAACCGGATTCGACGCCCGCGGCTGCGAGATCAGCAAGGCCTCGGCCGACCTGATGGTGGAGGCGGTGCAGGGCCGCTCGCCCGCCGACACCAAGGCGATGTTCGAACGCTTCCGCGCCATGGCCCAGTCCGGCGAATGCCCCGCCTGCGCCGGGTTCGAGCCGCTGAAGCCGCTCGCCGCCGTCCACGCCTACCCGTCGCGCGTGAAATGCGCGACGCTTCCGTGGCATGCTCTTGTCGCCGCGCTCGATGGGGCCGCCAATGCAACCAGCGAATCATAACGGGGGCTGGCCATGAACGAGGGGCCGATCAACCAACCGCAGCCCACCGCCGTGGGCACCTGGACGCCGGAGGGCGAAACCCCGCCGCGCCCCAGCGAAGACGCGCTGATCGCCGCCTGCGCCAGCGTCTTCGACCCCGAGATCCCGGTGAACATCTATGAGCTTGGCCTGATCTACGCCATCGACGTGGATGATGCCTGCGCCGTGAAGGTGGAAATGACCCTCACCGCCCCGGCCTGCCCCAGCGCGCAGGAATTGCCGGAACAGGTGCGCGACGCCATCCTCGCCGTCCCGGGCGTCACCGCCTGCGAGGTCGACGTGGTGTGGGATCCGCCCTGGGACCAGAGCCGCATGAGCGAAGACGCCCGTCTTTCCCTGAACATGTACTGAGGAGCCCGACATCATGTCCGCGAACCTCACCCCCACCGCCCGCCCCCGCCGCGCGCTGCCCCCGCTGATGCAGGTGTCGGAGGCCGCGGCCGAACGCCTGCGCGGGCTCTACGAGAAGGGCCAGCAGGGCAAGCTGCTGCGCATCTCCGTCAACACCAAGGGCTGCTCGGGCCTGGCCTACGACATGTCCTGGGTCGACGCCCCCGGCCCCGGCGACGAGACCGTGTCCGACAAGGGCGTGACGGTCCTGGTGGACCGCAAAGCGTCACTTTTCCTGATCGGCACCACGATGGATTATGAGGTGAAGGCGCTGTCCTCCGGCTTCACCTTCGTCAATCCGAACGAGAAGGGCCGCTGCGGCTGCGGCGAGAGCTTCCACGTCTAGCAACCCCTAAGCGGAGACCGCCCGCCATGGCCGCCATGTGGGACACCGACTGCGCCGACCTCGCCGCCGCGATGACGCTGCGCCAGCACCGCGCCGCCGCCGGCGCCGCCGTGTGGGACCACCTCCTCGCCGAAGGCCGCGACGCCGCCGCCCGCGAGCCGATGCTGCTGCGCACCCTGGAGCAGGGCCTGCTCGCCCACGCCAACTTCGCCGACGCGCTCGCCCACCGCCTCGCCCACAAGCTGGAAGATGCCGATATCGGCCTCGGCTGCCTCGCCCCCCTCCTGATGGAGGCGATGGAGGAAGACCCCGGCATCCCCGAGGCCGGCGCCGACGACCTGATGGCCGTGCGCGACCGCGACCCCTCGATCACCGACCTCCTCACGCCCTTCCTCTACTTCAAGGGCTACCACGCCATCCAGACGCACCGCGTGGCCCACCACCTCTGGCGCCAGGGCCGCCAGCACATCGCCCGCTTCCTGCAAAGCCGCGCCTCGGAGGTCTTCGCCGTCGACATCCACCCCGCCGCCCGCCTCGGCCGCCGGCTGATGTTCGACCACGGCACCGCCATCGTCATCGGCGAAACGGCGGTGGTGGAGGACGACGTCTCGATGCTCCATTCCGTCACCCTCGGCGGCACCGGCAAGCAGAGCGGCGACCGCCACCCCAAGATCCGCCGCGGCGTGCTGATCGGCGCCGGCGCCAAGATCCTCGGCAACATCGAGGTCGGCGAGGGCGCCAAGGTCGGCGCCGGCAGCGTGGTGCTGCGCGCGGTGGAGCCCTACACCACCGTGGTCGGCAACCCCGCCCAGCCGGTGGGCCAGCGCCGCACCGTCATGGCCGCGCTCACGATGGACCAGATGCTGGACGACTGCACCGGGTGAGGAAGGTCTACCTGGCGGGCCCCGACGTCTTCCTGCCCAACGCCCCCGCCCACGCCGCGGCCAAGGCCGCCATCTGCGCCCGCCACGGCCTGCACGCCCTGCCGCCGCTGAACGAGGATGTCGCCAGCCTGGCCGCCATGCCGGAGCACGAGGCCTGGCGCGTGATTTTCGCCAAGGACCTCGCCATGATGCGGGCGGCGGACCTGGTGATCGCCAACCTCACCCCGTTCCGCGGCCCCTCGGCCGATGCCGGCACGCTGGTGGAACTCGGCTGGTTCCTCGGCGCCGGCAAGCCCGCCTTCGGCTACTCCAACAGCGCCACGCCGTTTGCCGCCCGCAACGCGGCCTTCCTGCGCGCCAACCCCGACCCCATGCCCGGCCTCACCGTCGGCGGCTTCGGCCTGCCCGACAACCTCATGATCCCCGGCACGCTCGAAGCCGCCGGCGGCCTGCCCATGGTGCTGCCCGACCAGGACCTGCCGTTCGAGTCGCTGGAGGTCTTCGCGCGCTGCGTGGCCCAGGCCGCCGCCCGGCTTTCTACCGGCTGAACACGCACACGCTCTCCAGCCGCGCCGACCACAGGAACTGGTCGATCGGCACCGCCGAGAGCAGCCGGAACCCCGCCCCGCGCAGCACCGCGGCATCACGCCCCAGCGCCGCCGGGTTGCAGCTGACATAGATCACCCGCTTCACCGCGCTCGCCGCGATCCGCGCCACCTGCGCCGCCGCCCCGGCATGCGGCGGGTCCAGCACCACGGCGGCGAACCCCGCCAGCTCCGCCTCGCCCAGCGGCCCGCGCGCGAGATCCCGTGCGAACGCCTCCACCCGCCCGGCCA
>CANHCJ010000153.1 GCA_947458025.1 Rhodospirillales bacterium
GGCGGCCGGCACCTGCAACGGCGGCGGTGGGTCGGGCATCGTCGCGTCCGCCACTGGGCGCTCGGGCGTTGGGGAGACCTGGACTGCGGCCGATGGCGGTGCGGGCGGCACGGGGATCACCTCGGCCACGAGGGCCGGGGGCTCCGGCAGGGCCGCCGCGTGCAGGGCTGCCACCGGGACGGCCGGCTCGATGGGCTCGGCCGGTGTCGCGGGCTCCAGCGACATCGCCGGCCCTGCGTCGGCAGCTTCAGCCGCCACGGCCACCTCGGCGAAGGCGAGGCTGACCACGATCTCGTTCCCGCCGGGGCGCGGCACCCGTTGCGGCGGCAGCAGGAAGGCCATGGCCGCGGCGCCGTGCAGCAGCACGGAGGCAAGGGCGCAGCGCGGCGGCACAAAGGCGGATCGCCGCTCGCCCCGAAAGGCCACCGCCGCCATGGCGCTACCAGCGCACGGTTGCGTTGGCGGCGATGTAGCGCCCGGTCTGCGCATAGAGGTCGCGCAGCGGGCTGGTGCGCGACAGGCCCGCCACGTCCTGCGCGTTGAAGTATTTCGTGTTCGTCACGTTGAACAGGCCCGCGTTCAGCGTGATGCGCTCGTTTACCTCGTAATGCGTCATCAGGTCGAGCGTGGCGTAGGCCGGCGCGCGGAAGTAGGTGGCGCTGCTCACGCGCTCCTGGCGCATCGCCGCCACCAGCACGGCCTGCGCGCCGAAGCCGGAGACGTGCTGGTACGACAGGCCGGTAGTGAGCTTCAGCGGATCGATGGAGTCGACCGGCCGGCGCGTGGCGGTGTCCTCCCCGCGCGCCCAGGCCAGCGCCCCGCGCGCCGTCCAGCCCGGGGCGAAGCGCCAGTCGCCGCGCGCCTCCGCCCCCCAGATGCGCACGCTGGGCACGTTGCGGTACTGGAACTGCGTCAGGGCGCCGATCTGGCCCACCACGCGGGTGTCGATGAAGTTGTCGTACTGGTTGTAGAAGGCGCTTACCTGCCAGGAGGCGGTGCCGTAGCGGCCGCGCAGCCCCAGTTCGAAGCCGTCGGAGGTTTCGCTGCGCAGGTTGGCGTTGGGCAGGATCTGGTAGCCGGATTGCGGGTTGGTGAAGCCGAAATTCGTGCTGTCGTACGGCGGCGCGCGGAAGCCGCGGGCATACTGGCCGAACACGGCGTGCGCGCCATCCAGCCGCCAGACCGCGCCGAGCTTGGGGGTGATGGCGAAGTCGCTGATCGGGCGCACCACCAGCCCGCCGCTGGCGCGGTTGGAGGCGGCATCAGGGTGCGGGGTGAGGCCGTAGTGGTTCAGCCGCACCGCCGGCGTCAGTTCCAGCCGGCCGATGGTGATCTCGTTCTGCACGTAGAGCCCCGCCTGGGTGCCCACCGTGTCGGGGAAGTTCTTGTTGGGGAAGGTCTCGCCGCCGATCGTGGCGGTGCGGGTGCCGTTCAGCAGGTTCACCTCCACCCGCCCGCGCGGCCGCGTGGTCTCGGTCACCTCCAGCGTGCCGCCATAGGTGAGGCGGTGCTCCACGCCCAGCCAGGCCGCCGTGCTGCGCGCCTGCACGTCGGCGATGTACAGGTTCTGGTCGAAGCGGAAATCGGACAGCCGCCGGCGGTTGGCCGCGCTGGGCGCGACAGGGCCGGCATAGGCGGCGCGGAACAGGTCGGTCTGCTCGCGGCGCTCCAGGCGCGAGAAGGCCACGCGCGCGGTGATCGAATCGACAAACAGGAACGGCGCGTCGTGCGCCCACTGCACCGAGATGCCGCCGCGCTGCGTGGTGTCCCGCCCGCGCGAGGAGAGCACGTTGCTCCCGGGGATGAAGCCGGAGGGCCGGGTGTTCACCTGCTCGGTGCGCAGCTCGGAGCTTGTGACGCGGCCGGAATACTCGGCGGTGATGCGCAGCGTGTCGGCATCGGTCAGGCGGATCACGCCGCGGGCGAGCAGGGCGTTGGTGTGCGACACCTGCGGGTTGGGGCTGATGCGGCCGTTCGCGCCGGGCTCTTGGCCGTCGCGGCGGGTGTAGAGCAGCAGAAGGTCGGTCCGCCCGGTGCGCACCGCGCCGGTGGTGGTGAGGTACACCGAGCGGTCGGCGCCGCTGTAGCCCAGCTTGCCGCTGGTGAACACGTCGCGCCCGGTGGTGTCCAGGTAGTCGGCCGGGTCCTTCAGGATGTAGTTCACCACCCCGCCGAGCGCATCGGAGCCGTAGAGCGCGCTGGCCGGGCCGCGCACGATCTCCACGCGGCGCACTGTGTCGAGATCGACGTAGTCGCGCGTGTAGGTGCCGGCGCCGAGGTTGGAGCCCGGGAAGTCCTGCAGGCGCAGCCCGTCCTGCAGCACCAGCACGCGGTTCCCGCCGATGCCGCGGATCACGTAGTTGGTCTGCCCGGTGCGGCCGGGCTGGTTGCCGACGCTCACCCCCGGCTCGTAGCGGATGACATCGGCCGGGCGCAGGGCGCTGCGGCGCTCCAGCTCCTGCGCCTCGATCACGCTGACGGTGGCCGGCACCTGGTCCGCCGGCTTGGCGCCGCGCGTGGCGGTGACGGAGACCGGTGGCAGCGGCGTCGGATCCTGGGCCTGGGCCTGGGCCTGGGCGAGCGCCACGCCGCCGAACGGGGTGGTGGCCAGGAGAGCAGCAGCGCAGAGGCGCGGGAGAACCATGCCAGGACAACCTTCAGCAAGGGGGGGGCCTGGCTGGCTGGGGCGGCCTTCGCGCCCTGGCGGACTTGGCTGATGGTGATCCGGATACCGCTAATGCGACTTAGTCGCAAGTAGGTTTCTCAACTGGCGGCCCGCGGCGGGCCTTCAGGATGGCGGCGAAGCCTCGGTGTCCCGCCCGCGGAAGGCGGCATGGCGCAGCCGCGCCGCACCTTCCAGATGCGCCCGCATCAGCGCCGCCGCCCCCGGCCGGTCGCCCGCGTCCAGACAGTCCAGGATCGCCAGGTGCTCGGTGCAGTTGATGCGCACGCGTTCCGGCCCGTAGGTCCAGTGGATGTTGAGGAACCGCCGCAGACGGTTCTGCTGACGCACCGACGCCAGCAGGAAGCGGTTGCCGGAGGCCTCGGCCAGCCCCTCATGGAAGGCCGCGTTCATGTCGTAGAACGCCACCGCCATGCCGTCGTGCCACGGCGAGCGCAGCGCCGCCGTGTGCCGCGCCCGCATCGCCGCCGACCAGCCGGGGGCGAGCGCGAAGCCTGGCTGGGCAAGGCAGGCCGGCTCCACCAGCAACCGGAAGGCGTAGCTCTCGCGCCGCGCCGCGGGGCTGTCGATCGCGCCGTTGAAGGCCCCGCCGTAGCACGCCCAGCGTTCCACCACGCCGATCCCGGCCAGCCGCGCCAGCACCTGCAGCATCAGCGAGCGCGCCGGCCAGCCGGTCGCGCGCGATCGCCATCTGCAGCGGCTGCCCCGCATCGGCTGCGGCATCGCGGATGCCGGGGCATCGGCCACCGGGCGGGCGAGTACGACGCCCCTCCCGGCGCCGGCTGCACATCGCCCCGCGCGGCCAGAAGGCGCAGCGCCGCACGATCTCCAGGATCATCCGGGCCACATCTTCGTCCAGCAGGGTGTGGGAAAGCCCCGGCGCGCTGATCCTCGCCACGCTCAGAGTTTGCCTCCCAAACGACAAGCGTAGCTGCACAGGAATACCGCAGTGAGAGGCTGGGCCATGACATCCAAGCTGATGTGCGCGGCACTCGTCACCCTGGTCGCCGGCAGCGCCACCCTGGCCGACCTCTTGGCCGCGGCACAGGAAATGACCACCCGCGTCCACTGCAACAGCGACACCCGCTTCACCAATCCCGGCGTGAACCGCAACGAGAACACGGACGCGGTGGTGCCGCACATGGTCGAAGGCCTCGTCGCCTTCCGCGAGGCTGCCTCCATGGGCCCGCTCCTGGCCGACAGCACGGCCGTGTCGGACGAGCACACCTGCACCTTCGTGCTGCGCGAGGACCTGGCTTCCACAACGGCGCCAGACTCAGCGCCGATGACGTGCCGTGGACCTGGAAACGCTACCTGGGTACCAGAAGCGGCTTCCGCTGCACTGGCGATTACATCGAGCTGAGCCGCTTCACCGCCTACCAGCCCCACCCCGGCGCGCGCGACGGGCGCACCGGCGGCAAGCAGCCGCTGGTGCACCAGGTGCACGTCGTCATCATCCCCGTCTCCGCCGCGCCCGCGCCACCCTGCTCTCCGGCTCGGTGGACGTGCTGCCCTATGTCTCCAATGCCGACGCGATCGAGTTGCGCAAGCGTCCCGACGTCACACTCTCCGAATTCCAGACTGTGGGCATGAGCGCGATCCTGGTGCAAGCCTGCGCGTCGGTGGTGCGGGAGCTGAAGATACGCCAAGCCGTACGCGCCTCGCTCGACGCCGCCGTACTGGCGCGGTCGATGTTGCAGGCCGCTGGGCTGAACGCGGAGATCGAGGTGCTGGACTGAGCGACGCAGTTCGACCGGCACTTCGAAGGCGGGTAACGGATGATGTCATCCGGCTACTCCGCCCGGCGTGATCCTCGACATCCCGCGCCGGCTGCTGATGACACTGCCGATGCTCCTGCTTGTCTCGCTCGCCGTATTCGTGCTGCTGCACCTGGTGCCCGGTGACTCCGCGAAGCTGATGCCGAGCGATGCGCTGGCCGATGCGCGGGCGCGCATGGGGCTCCACGCCCCGCTGCCGATGCAGTTCGCGCTCTGGCTCGGCCGCGTCGCCGTGGCCGCCACCGCGCTGATCGCGGTGCCGGCCGGGCTGTATGCGGCCTGGCGACGGGATGCGCCGGCCGACCCTGCCGTGGTGGCCATCTCCACCCGGCTGCTGTCGATCCCCAGCGTCTGGCGCGGCCTGCTCCTGCTGTGGCTATTCGGCCTCCAGCTCGGTTGGGTACCGGGCATCGGCTACGTGCTCTTCGGGGTAGATTCCTGGCGCGCGTCATCACGATCGAGGTGCTGCGGCTTGGCTCCACCACCCTTGCCCGCGCAGTGGGCGTGCCGGAACGCGGCATGCTGCTGCGCCATGCCCTGCCAAACGTCTTCGTGCCAACCTGGACGCTGCTCGGCCTCATCCTGGCCAACCGGCTCGGCGGCATCGCGGCAATGGAGACGGTGCCTCCAGCCTCGGCCGGCTGCTCGTCGATACCACCTTCGCGCGCGACTACCCGATGGTGCAGGGCTGCACGCTGCTCAGCCTATTGGTCGCCGCCATGGAACAGGTGGCCAACCGGTAGTGCTGATGCGCGACGGGCGCATCATGCAGGAGGGCGCCGCCGCGGAGATCGTTCTGCGCTCTGTTCGACGCTGCGCCGATGTTGCCACTCGCCTGAACCGCGCCAGGGCGACCCTACTTCATCAGGATGAGCTTGTTCGTGCCCGTCAGACGCAAGCGGTATGTCTGGCCGGCATGATGGATCAGGAGCTCACGATGCCCCTGCAGCAGGTCAACTGAGGCAATGGCAAGCGACGGCACGACCAGCTCCTGCTGCGCCTCGCCCTCGTCGATGCCGGCGATGTGTGGCTCCGTGACCTTGCTCACCGCTTCGCTCCATCGTCCGTCGAGCAGATCATAATGCGACTCAGTCGCATTAGCAATTGACTTCCGCCAGTGGGCCTGGCCGATCCATCCAACGGCCGGGCGCTGCACGTCGAGCAACTCAACCACCTCCTTGACATCGGTTGGTGTCAACTGATCCGAAGGCAGATTTGTCTCCTCCCATCCGGGAGCCGACGACACCCCCCACGCACGGTGTCGCTCGACGCTGTACGGACCTGCGCCCAACGTCAGGCTGTTCAGTAAGCCAGGGTCCAGGGGCAGAGCCCCTGGCCTTCCTTCACCTGGGCGCCGGCACCTCGGTGGGTCCGCCGGCGGTTTTCCAGGCGGTGTATCCGCCGCCCACGTGGGCCACGTTGTCCAGTCCCATGTCCTGTGCCGTCTTGGCGGCCAGGGCGGAGCGCCATCCGCTGGCGCAGTAGAACACGAAGCGTTTGGCTTCCTGGAAGATCGGCTTGGCGTAGGGGCTGTCGGGGTCGATCCAGAATTCCAGCATCCCGCGCGGGCAGGAGAAGCTGCCCGGGATGCGTCCTTCGCGCTGGATCTCGCGCGGGTCGCGCAGGTCCACGAACACCGTGCCTTCATCGCCGTGCAGCGTGAGCGCCTGTTCCACCGGCACGGTCTGGATCTCCGCCTCCGCCTCGGCGAGCAGCGCCTTGTAGCCTTTTCTCATCGTCTCCTCCGCGCGTTCCGCCGCAACTCCGCCCGCGCCGCGCGCCGCCTGTCAAGCCGTGCTGGCCAAACCCTGTCGCGCCTGCGTAGCATCCCGGCAACCCTATGTTGGAGGCTCAGGATGAAGCGTCGTGGTTTTCTGGCGGCCTCGGCCGCGGCTCTGGCCGCCCCGGCCGTGCGGGCGCAACCGGCCAAGGTGATCCGGTTCGCCCCGCAGGCCGACCTTGCGCTGGTCGATCCGCATTTCGCCCCTGCCCTGGTCACCCGCAACCACGCCTACCTGGTCTACGACACGCTCTATGGCGTGGATGACGAGGCCAGGCCGCACCCCCAGATGGCCGCCGGCCACGTGGTGGAGGACAACGGCCTCACCTGGAAGATCACCCTGCGGGACGGCCTGCGCTTCCACGACGGCACCCCCGTCCTGGCGCGCGATTGCGTCGCCAGCCTCAAGCGCTGGGCCACGCGCGACGTGTATGCCATCTCCGTCTGGGGCCAGGTGGAGGAGCTGTCCGCCCCCAGCGACAAGGTGATCCAGTTCCGCCTGAAGCGCCCGTTCCGCCTGCTGGCGGACATGCTGGGCAAGCAGAACCCCTTCGCCCCGGTGATCATGCCGGAGCGCCTGGCCAGCACCCCGCCCTCGCAGCAGGTCGCGGAGGTGATCGGCAGCGGCCCGTTCCGCTACGTGATGAACGAGCGCGTGCCCGGCTCGCGCAACGTCTATGAGAAGTGGCCCGGCTACGTCCCCCGCCAGGAGCCCGCGATCGGCTCCACCGGCGGCAAGGTGGTGCATGTCGATCGCGTCGAGTGGCACACCCTGCCCGACCCCGCCACGGCCGCCGCCGCGCTCCAGGCCGGCGAGATCGACTGGTGGGAACAGCCCACGGCCGACCTCCTGCCCACGCTGCGCCGCCGCCAGGGCGTGGTGGTCGATGTGCTCGATACGCTCGGCTACGTCGCGGTGATGCGCTTCAACCACCTGCACCCGCCGTTCAACAACCCCGGCGTGCGCCGCGCCCTGCTCGGCGCCTTCAGCCAGACCGACATGATGACGGCGGTCGCCGGCGAAGACCGCAAGATGTGGACCGACGGCGTGGGCTTCTTCACCCCCTCCTCCCCCTTCGCCAACAAGGCGGGCATCGAGGTGCTGACCAGCCCGCGCAACCTCGACCAGGTCAAGCGCGCGCTCGCCGCCGCCGGCTACAGCAACGAGCGCTTCAACATGCTGGTGCCGACCGACCTGCCGGCGATCAATGCCATGAGCGAGGTGGCCGGCGACATCTTCCGCAAGCTCGGCATGAACCTGGACTACCTCACCATGGATTGGGGCGCCACCGCCGCCCGCCTCAACTCCAAGGCCCCGCCGGCGCAGGGCGGCTGGAACCTCAACTGCAACTACGCGCCGGGCTTCTCGCCGATGTCGCCCGCCGCGCACGGCTTCCTGCGCGGCACCGGCCAGAACGCCCTGTTCGGCTGGCCGGAATCGCCCAGGATCGAGGAGCTGCGCACCGCCTGGATCGACGCCACCGACCTCGCCGAGCAGAAGCGCATCGCCGAGCAGATCCAGCTCCAGGCCTTCCAGGACGTGCCCTACATCCCGCTCGGCGGCTTCTTCTTCGCCAGCGCCTACCGCAACAGCCTCACCGGCATGGTGAAGGGCGGCATCCCGATGTTCCACAACGTCCGCAAGGCCTGATCCGCGCGGCCACGTTGCACGGCACGGGGGCGGGTGCTTCGATGCCCGCCCCCGTTGCGTGAAGCCGATGTCGCCCGAAACGCCCCCGCCTGCCGCCCCGCCCGTTCCCGTGGTGGCGCGCCGCATCGCCGCCCTGGCCGGCCCCACCATGGCGCTGGCCATCCTGCAATCCGCCGGCCAGCTGATCGAAACCGTGCTCGCCGCCCGCCAGGGCACGATGGCGCTGGCCGGCTGGGCGCTGGTGCTGCCCTTCACCCTGCTGATGCAGCAGATGTCCGCCGGCGCCATGGGCGGCGGCGTGGTCTCGGCCATCGCCCGCAGCCTCGGCGCCGGACGGCGGGAGGATGCCTCGGCCCTGGTGCTGCACGCGGTGCTGATCGCGCTCGGCTTCGCCACGGTCTACGTGGTGGTGCTCGCCGTCTTCCCCCGCACCGTGCTCGGCGCCATCGGCGGGGCGGAGGCCGCGGCGGCGGCGGCGGCCTACTCCGCCTGGCTGTTCGGCGCCGGCGCGGTGCCGGCCTGGCTCACCAACACGCTGGCCTCGGTGCTGCGCGGCGGCGGCAAGCACGGCCTGGCCGCGCGCATCACCGTGGTCAGCGCCCTGGTGCAGCCCCCGCTGGCCTGGGCGCTGATGGAACCCGCCGGCCTCGGCCTGCCCGGGCTCGGCATCGCGTTCGCGCTCAGCCAGTGGGGTGCGGCCATCGCGATGATCGTGGTGGTCGGCCGCGGCGGTGCCGGCTTCGTGCCCACGCTGCGCATCGCCCCGCGCCGCGCCCTGTTCGGCCGCATCCTCTCGGTCGGCGCGGTGGCCTGCGCCATGGCCACCATCGCCAACCTCACCACCATCCTGGTCACCGCCGCCATCGCCGTGCACGGCGCCGCCGCGGTGGCGGCCTACGGCATCTCGGCGCGGCTGGAATTCCTGATGGTCCCGCTGGCCTTCGGCGTCGGCTCGGCCCTCACCGCCCTGGTCGGCCGCGCCGTCGGCGCCGGCGACTGGGCCACGGCACGCCGCACCGCCTGGGTCGGCGGCATCGCCGCCTTCGTGGTGTGCGCCGCCTTCGGCGCGGCGGTCGGCCTGTTCCCGCACGGCTTCGCCGGCTTCTTCACCTCGGATCCGGAGGTGGCGGCCCTGGCCGCGCGCGCGCTCGGCTATGTCGGCCCGGCCTTCGGCGCCTTCGGCCTCGGCATGTGCCTGTATTTCGCCTCGATGGGCGCCGGCCGCATGGTCTGGCCGGCCACCGCCGGGCTCACCCGCATCGCGGTCGCGGTCGGCGGCGGCGCGCTGCTCGCCGGCCCGCTCGGCATGGGGCTGGATGGCCAGTTCCTCGCCGTGGCGCTCGGCATCACGGCGTTCGGCGGCCTGATTGCCGGCTCGGTGCGCCC
>CANHCJ010000154.1 GCA_947458025.1 Rhodospirillales bacterium
CCCGGCCAGGGCGACGATCGCCGCCGGGTCGGGCTGGCCGAGCAGGTCGGCGAGCCATTGCAGGCAATCGGCGCCGGCGCCGCTGGGGCCGCCGGTGTGGAACAGGCCGATGCCCCAGGGCAGCGTCACGAGCCCTTCGGCGTCGGTGGGCGTGTCGCTCAGCACGCCACCGGCATCGGTGGTGCCGGCGATGAGGTAGGCGTCCCCGGGGCGGGCGGCGCCGGCGCCGAGGGCGGCGCACCACGTGTCCATCGCGCCGCACAGCACCGGCACGCCCTGGTAGCCCGGCAGCGCATCGGTGCAGCGCCCGACGATGTCCCACGGGTCGTGCAGGTCGGGCAGCAGGCCGGCATCGATGTGCGCGGCGTTGAACACCGCGAGCGAGCGGCGCGAGGTCCGGCGCTCCAGCGCCCAGGCGTTGCTGATGCGGTCCGCCGCGCGGCGGCCGGTGAGGCAGAGGACGAGGTAGTCCTTCGGCTGCAGCAGGTGGCGGGCGCGGGCGAAGGCGAAGGGGTCCTGCGCGCGCGCCCAGGCGAGGCGGGCCAGCGGGTGGAAGGCGGTCATCTCCACCCAGGTGCCCTTCTCCGCCCCGGCCAGGGCGACGGCCTCGGCGGCGGCGCGCGTGTCGGGGAAGCATTGCGCGGGGCGAACGGGGTGGCCGGCGGTGTCCACCAGAACCTGGCTGCGGGTGAAGCCGGTGGGGATGATGGCGCGAACCTGGGCCGGCGGCAGCTCGGCCACGGCCTCGCGCAGCATGTCCCACCAGGCGGTGGCGTCGGCTTCCTCGCCGATGCGGTGGGGGCGCTGGGCACTGGCGACGACGGTACCGTCACGGGCCACCAGGGCAGCCCGCAGCGAACTCCCCCCCAGGTCTATGGCGAGCACGGTTTCCACGTTGGCGGAAGCCTAGCCTCGGCCGCGGTCGGAGGCCAGCGGTTAGGTGCATCGAGGCGATGCGCGGGGCGCGGTGCTTGCCCTGACTCGCGGGACGGGGCAGGACATGGGGCATGCCGTTTTCCCGCCTGACCCGGGCGCTGAACCGCGCCGATGGCAAGCTCTACCGCCAGGTGGCGGCGCGCGTGCGCGCGTCGATCGCCGAGGGGCGGCTGGGGCTGGGGGCGGAGCTGCCGACCGAGGCGGTGCTGGCGCGCGGGTTCGGGGTAAGCCTGATCACGGTGCGCCACGCGCTGCGCGAGCTGGAGGGGGAAGGGCTGATCGAGAAGCGCCCGGCCAAGCCGGCGGTGGTGGTGAGCACGGAGCCGCGCGGCCCGGCGGCGCGGCGGATGAACTCGCTGGACGACATCGCCGCGGCCACCGAAGGGGCGAGCCTGGAGATCTCCGACTGGGGCAGCGCGCGCTCGGCGGCGGCGGAGCAGCTGTTCGGGCTGGCGGCCGGGGCGGCGGTGCCGTGCCTGCGCGGCCGGGTGATGCGCGACGGGCGGCCGATGAGCGACGTGACGATCTTCTTTCCGCCGGCGATCGGGGCACGGCTGACGAGGCGGGATTTCGACGACGTGGTGGTGTTCCGCAGCGTGCAGCGCCACCTGGGGCTGCGGCTGTCCGGCGTGCGGGTCACGGTGCGCGCGGCGCTGGCCGATGCGGCGCTGGCGCGGCGGCTGGAGGTGGAGGCCGGGGCGGCGGTGCTGGTGAGCGAGATCGTCTACCTGGACGAGGCAGGCCAGCCGGCCGAGTTCACCGTGGCCAGGCACCGGGGCGATGCCTACTCGCTGTCGTACGCGTTCTCGGCGGGGTAGGGGAAGTCACCACGGAGGCAGCGCCTGCCTCCGTGATGCCCTTGCGTCCGCCGTGCCCCCCTCAGCGGTTGCGCTTCAGCAGGTCGAGGTTGACGCAGTTGGTCAGGCGGTTGTCGCGCAGGTAGACGAGCAGGCACTCTGCCGCCTTGCGGCGGATGTCGAGATTGGCCGGCGGCGAGAAGAACGCCGCGTGCGGGGTGACCAGCAGGCGGTTCTCCAGCCAGGCCTCGCGGTCCCGCCAGGCGGCCAGCAGCTTCGGCAGCGGGGTGGGTGGTTCGCTGGGGAACACATCCAGCGCCGCGCCGCCGATGCGGCCGGACTTCAGCGCGTCGTGCAGCGCGTCGAGATCCACCAGCGGGCCGCGCGCGGTGTTGACGAGGATCAGATCCTGCTTGGCCGCGGCCAGGCTCTGGGCGTTGATGATGTGGCGGGTTTCCTCCGTGCTCGGCGCATGCAGGCTGACGGCGTCGGACTGGGCCATCAGTTCGTTCACGGAATGCACGCGGCGGCAGCCGAAGCCCAGCTCCACGCCGTTGGGCAGATGCGGGTCGTAGAACACGATGTCCATGCCGAACCCGGCGGCGCGGCGGGCGGCGGCCATGCCGATGCGCCCGAAGCCGATGATCCCGAAGGTGTTGTCGCGCAGGCGGCGCATCAGCGGCGGCGCCGGGGACCAGCCCCAGTTGCCCACGGGGTCGCTGCGCAGCCGCTCCTGGTAGTGCACGATGCCGCGGGCCAGCGACACCATCAGCGTCACGGCATGGTCCGCGACCTCCGAGGTGCCGTAATCGGGCACGTTGCACACCGGCACGCCCCGCGCGGCCCAGGCGCGCAGGTCCAGGTTGTCGTAGCCCACGCCGAGCCGAAGGATGATCTTGCAGTTCGGATACTGGTCGACCGGGCCGACATCGTGGTTGGCCGAGCCGGTGATGATCCCGTCGGCCTCCGCCATCTCCTGCGCGGTGGGCTGGCCGCCGATCGGATACATGGCGAGCGTGGCGCCGCTGCCGAAGGTGGCCTGCTCCAGCCCGTCGGAGGGCAGCGGGTAGTTGAGGTAGAGGATCTTCATTGAACGGCTCCGATCGTGCCGCCCATCTTTACGATGGTGCCGGGCTCGGTGACGAGTTGATGAACGCTGCCGTCGGCCGGGGCTTCGATCTCCACCACGGCCTTGTCGGTTTCGATCTCGGCGACGGTCTCGCCCTTCTTCACCCGGGCGCCGGGGGCGACGGTCCAGCGCACGAGCTTACCCGAATCCACCGTGAGGTCGCCGAAGGGCATCTTGATCGGCTCGCCGGCCACCTTGGGCTCCGGCGCGGCGGCGGCCGCGGCGGGCTTCGCGGCGGCGGGGGCGGAGAGGGTGGTGATGTCCGCCTGCATGCCGTCGGTGCGGCCCTTCCAGCGCCAGGGCGGGGTGGCCGTGCCGGCGATCACCTCCTTGGCGCGCAGGGCGACGAGCTCGGCGTTGACCAGCATGGCGCGTTCCAGCGCGGGGCCGAACGGGTGCGTCACGGGCGCGGTGTGCAGGCGCGCCACCGGGGCATCCAGCGCGTCCCAGCAGATCTCGTTCATCGCCTGGCCCAGCTCGGCGCCGAGCCCCATCATCGGCCAGCCCTCGTCCACCACCAGCAGCCGGTGCGTCTTGCGCACGCTCTCGGCCACCGTATCGACATCCAGCGGCTGGATCGTGCGCAGGTCGATCACCTCGGCCTCGATCCCCTCGGCGGCGAGCGCCTCCGCGGCTTCCAGCGAGCGCTGCACCATCTGCCCGGCAGCCGCCAGCGTGATGTGCTTTCCCTGCCGGGCGATGCGGGCGACGCCGAACGGAACGTAGTGGTCGTCGCCTTCCGGCACCGGCCCGCGGCTGCTGAACAGCGCCTTGGTTTCCAGCATGATCACCGGGTCGCCGGCGCGCAGCGCGGTCTTCATCAACCCCTTGGCATCGGCCGGCGTGGCCGGCATGGCCACCAGCAGGCCCGGAATGTGCGACCAGATCGAATGATAGGTGCCGCTGTGGTGCGGGCCGGTGGAGCGCACCGTGCCGGCGCCGACGCGGATCACCATCGGCGCGTTCATCTGGCCGTTGGACATGTAGCGCAGCTTGGCGGCCTGCAGCGCGATCTGGCCGGCGGCCTCGAACAGGAAATCGGCGAACATCAGGTCGGCGATGCAGCGCACGCCGGTGGCCGAGGCGCCCAGGGAGGCACCCGTGAAGCCGAGCTCGCTGATCGGCGTATCCACCATGCGGTGGGCGCCGAACTCCTGGTAGAGCCCCTTGGTGTGGCCGAAGGTGCCGCCGCGCTCGCCTGTTCCTTCACCGTAATAGATGATGTTGGCGTTGGCGCGCATCTCCTCGGCGATGCCGTCGCGCACCGCATCGAGCCACCCGGTCTCGACCGTCTTCCTCGGCCGCGGCGCGGCCAGCGCCTCAGGCGGGTTGATCGGGTCGGCATAGGTGTGGCGGAATACGGTGCGCGGGTCCGGCTCCGCGGAGGCGCGGGCGAACTCGACGGAGGCGGCGACCTCGTCGTCGATGCGCTTGTCGATGGCGCCCAGCGTCTTGTCCGTCGTGATGCCGAATTCCTCGACCAGGCGGTGGCGGAACGTCACCACCGGGTCGCGCTTCAGCCAGTCATCCACCTCGGCCTGGGTGCGGTAGGTGCCGGTGACCGTATCCCCCTCGTGGTGGCCCACGGTGCGGTAGGTTTTCGATTCGATCAGCGTGGGCCCCTCGCCGCGGCGGGCGCGCTCGGCGGCCTGCTTCATCGCGGTCCAGACGGCCACCACGTCGTTGCCGTCCACCGCCACGCCGGGAATGCCATAGGCCGCCGCACGGCTGGCGATCTCGGGGTTCAGCGTCACGGTGTTGAGCGGCGTGGCCGTGGCATACAGGTTGTTCTCGCACACCAGGATCACTGGCGCGCGCTGGATGCCGGCGAAGTTCAGCGCCTCGTGGAAGGCGCCGTGGCTGGTGGCGCCGTCGCCGAAGAAGGCCACGGCCACGCCATCGGTGCCCATGTGCCGGGCGGCCAGCGCGGCCCCCACGGCCTGCGGCGCGCCGGAGGCCACCACGCCATTGGTGCCGAACAGGCCGATCGCGCGCTCATACAGGTGCATGGTGCCGCCGCGGCCGCCCACGCTGCCGCCGGACTTGCCGTACAGCTCCGCCATCAGAACCTTCGGGTCCATCCCCTTGGCCAGCGCATGGCCGTGGCCGCGATGGGTGGAGGTGATCCAGTCTGTCTTGCGCAGATGGGCGCAGACGCCCACGGCGGTGGCCTCCTCGCCGATATACAGGTGCAGGAAGCCCGGCGTTTCGCCGGCGCGGCAGGCAACCTGGGCGGCCAGCTCGAACTTCCGGAGCATGGCCATCTGCTCATAGAGGTGGACCATCTCCTCCGCCGAGAGCCCCTCGGGCAGCGGCGGACGGTTCAGCCCTGCAACGGACTTGGCTTTCGTGGCCATGCGGCGCGGCCCTCCCGGTCGACGGCCCCGCGTTGCTTCGCCGGGCCAGAGATTATAATAGGTTGAGGGTAACACGACCGCGCGGGCAGGCAAGGCACCGCTTGGCAGGGAAGGGAAACGGCGATGCGCGTTGATCTGGCGGGGCGCGTGGCCCTGGTGACCGGCTCGGGCAAGGGAATCGGCCGGGCAATCGCCGACCGCTTCGCGGCCGAGGGCGCGAGCGTGGTCTATTCCGACATGGAAGCGCCCACCGAGGCCGCCAACGACCCGCGCCACATGGCGCTGAAGCTCGACGTCACGGATGAGGACGACGTGCAGCGCGCGATCGACGCCATCATCGCCCGCTACGGCAAGCTCGACATCTGCGTGAACAATGCCGGCATCGGCACCGCCCCGGCCGACCGCGTCACCATCGACAAGGTGCGCATCGCGCAGTGGAAGCGCCTGATCGACGTGGACCTCACCGGCGTGTTCCTGGTCAGCCGCGCCGCCTCCGCCGCCATGATCCCCAACAAGTACGGCCGCATCATCAACATCTCCTCCGTGCTCGGCCTGGTGCCGATGCGGCTGCAAAGCGCCTACGTGGCGGCCAAGGCAGGTGTGGCGAACCTCACCAAGGGCATGGCCATCGAACTCGCCCAGCACGGCATCACGGTGAACGCGATCGCCCCGGGCAGCACCGCCACCGACGGCTGGCGCAACTGGATCAACGACGCCACCAGTGAGGAAAAGGACCTCCACGCCCGCCTCATGTCCCACATCCCGATGGGCCGCCCCGCGGAAACGAAGGAGATCGCCCACGCCGCGCTGTTCCTGGCCGATCCCGACAGCGCCTTCGTGACGGCCCAGATCCTGGCGGTGGATGGCGGCTGGATCGCCGGCTTCGCGCGGGATTTCTGAGCGCATGCGCGTCGTGGCGGCCTTGGCGGCGCTGCTGCTCACGGCAGCGCCCGCCTGGGGGCAGGGTGTCTCGATCCCCGGCCTCGGCGGCTCCGGCGGCGGCGCGGTGGATGCCCTGCGCGGGGCCTTCGGCGAGCAGACGCCCGAGCAGAAGCGCGCCTTCTGCGGCCGGGTGGGCCAGGCCGCGCTCGCCTGCGGCACGAAGGAGATGGGCGCCCTGTCTGCCTGCCTGATCCGCACCCTCCCGCCGCAGGATTCCGCACGGGTGGCGCGCGTCGCCAACGCCTCGCGCGGCAACGTCGGCGGGCTTATGCAGGAATGCGGCCTCACGCTGGGGCGGTGACGAGTCCATCGGGAAGGGAACGACGATGCCGAGCCTGCAGGTGAACGGGGTGGAGATCCACTATGCGGAGGCCGGCGCCGGCGGGCTGCCACTGGTGATGGTGCACGGCACGCTCGGCGACCAGCGCAGCTTCGGCGCCCAGATGGCCCCGCTGGCCGCGGCCGGCTTCCACGCCATCGCCCTCTCCCTGCGCCATTGCTGGCCCGGAACCTGGCCGGCGCAAGGCGGCGACTTCCGCATCGACACGCATGTGGCCGATGTCGCCGCGTTCATCACGGCGCTGGGCCAGGGCCCCGTGGCGCTGCTGGGCCATTCCCGCGGCGGGCACATCGCGCTGCGCGTGGCCGAACGCCATCCCGCCCTGCTGCGCGCACTGCTCATGGCCGAGCCCGGCGGCGAGCGGGACGAAACCCTGGGCGGCAAGCCCGGCGCGGCCGCCAATGCCACCGCCTTCACCCGCGCCGCCGAGCTGATCGCCGCCGGCGACGAGGAAGGCGGCCTGCGCGTGGTCGCCGAGCACACCGGCGGCCCCGGCGCCTGGGAGCGCCGGCCGGAGGCGCGCAAGGCGCTCAGCCGGGCCAACGCCCGCACCATGCTGGGCCAGCGCCACGAAGACCGGCGCCCCTTCTCCCGCGCCACGGCCGAGGCGGTCCGCACGCCCACGCTGTTCCTCTACGGCGCCAACACGGAGCCACCCTTCGTGGCCAACGTGGAGGCGCTGTCGGGCGCAATCGCCGGCTCGAAGGTGGCGGTGGTGCCGAATGCCACCCACGGGCTGCCGTATGAGAATCCGCGCGACTTCAATGCGGCGGTCATCGGGTTCATGAAGGAAGCGGTTCTTTTTTGAAAAAAAGAACCAAAAAACTTTTACCCGCTTGCGCCGAGGCTAGCCCCGGCGCAAGCGGGTAAAGTCTTTTTGCTTCTTTTTCTTCAGAAAAAGAAGACTCTTCCTACACTCGCCTGATGTTCCACGGATACGACCCGATCCCCGGCAGAACGCCGGTGATGTCCCGCCCATAGGTGGTGAAGGTGCTGTACTGCCCCAGCGGCACGAAGGGCGGATCGTCGAACAGCGACTTCTGGATCGCGTCGTAAATCGGCTGCACGTCCTGGCCGGGGGCGGTATCGCGCCATTCCTGGGTCAGGCGGCCGATCTCCGGGTTCTCGTACCACCCGGTCCAGCCGCCATCGCCGCGGATGAAGAAGTTCAGCGCCGGCGAGGCCATCGACACGTTGGAGCCGGCAGTGTGGAACAGGCTCCAGCCGCCCTTGTCCACCGGGCCGCGGTTGGTGATGCGCTGGATCATCGTGCCCCAGTCCATCGCCTGGAAGTCGAGGTTCATGCCCAGCCGGCGGATCAGGTCGCCCGAGACCTGGCCGAAGGCGTTGTGGTGGTGGATGTCGGTCGGCACCAGCAGCACCACCTTCTCGCCGTTGTAGCCGGACTCCGCGATGGCGCGCCGGGCGGCATCGAGGTTTTCCGGCATCGGCATCGCCTGGGTGCCGGCGGTTTCGGTCACGTGCGGGGCGCCGCAGGGGAAGTAGGCGCGGCAGACCTGCCAGGCCTTGTCGCCCTCGCCGGCGGCGGCGCGCAGGAAGTCGTGCTGGTTGGCCGCGGCCAGGAAGGCGCGGCGCAGCTTCACGTTGTTGAAGGGCGGCTGCAGGAAGTTGAAGCGCAGCACGCCCATCCAGCCGTACTCGTCCTTCACCTCAAGCCGCAGGTTGCGGCTGCGGCGCACCAGGTCGCGCAGGTCCGCCGGCGTGCTTTCCCACCAGTCCATCTCGCCGGAGCGCATGGCCGACATGGCGGTGCCGTGGTCGGACATGGTGATCCATTCCACCCGGTCCATGTAGGCGATCTTGGCGCCGGCGGTGCGGTTCGGCTCGTCCTGGCGCGGCACGTATTTGTCGAACTTGGTGTAGACCACGTTGGTGCCGGCGATGAACTCGTCGGCCTTGAAGCGGTAGGGGCCGGAGCCGACCACCTCCTTGATGGCGGTGAAGGCGTCGATGTCGCCGAAGCGCTCCGGCATGATGAAGGCCGGCAGGCCGGAGGTGCGGCCCAGCGCCTCCAGCAGGCGCGGGAAGCGGCGCTTGAAGCGGATGCGGATGGTGCGGTCGTCCGGCGCGGTGATCTCGTCGATCTGCGGCCACATCACCGCGCCGAAGCTGTCCCGCTTGGCCCAGCGGCGCAGGCTGGCGATGCAGTCCCGCGCCAGCACCGGCGTGCCGTCGTGGAACCACAGGTTCTCGCGGAGTTTGATGCTCCAGTCGGTGTAGTCGGCGTTCACCGTGTGGCCCTCGGCCATCTGCGGCGCCGGGGTGTAGTCCCCACGCGTGCCGTACAGCGTGTCCCACACATGGTAGCCGTGGTTGCCCGTCACCAGCGAAGCGGTCCAGACCGGGTCCAGCACCGTGAGCCCGGTATTGGGGATGAACTTCAGCACGCGCGGGTCGCGGCGCTGGGCCTTCGAAAGGCTGGGGGCGGCAAGCGTGGCCGTGAGGCCGGCGGCACCGCCCAGCACGGCGCGGCGGGCAAGCGGCATCGGGCCGGTCTGCTTCGTGGCAGCCATGTCGTTTCCCTTTTCGTGGACGTTGTGTCCTTGGGAAAAAGGCTAGGTGGCGCCTCGGCCGCCTGTCAACGCGAATGCGCCGTGGCCTCGCTGGCCGGCCAGGTGCGGCGGCGCAGCGCGATCCAGCTGGCGATGGCCGCGGGCACCAGGCCGCAGGCGGTCACCACCGCGAAGGCCGGCGGCAGCGCCGCGGGGCTGGTGCCG
>CANHCJ010000155.1 GCA_947458025.1 Rhodospirillales bacterium
TCCGCGGCCCCGCCGCCGCCTGCGGCCTGGTCGGCCTCAAGCAGACCCTCGGCGTGGTCCCACGCGAGGACCCGGCCGACGCGCTGGGCAACACCACCTATGCCGGCCCGATCACCCGCACCGTCACGGATGCCGCGATCATGCACGCCGTGCTGGCCGGGGATAACGCCCCCGCCCCGCTCAGCAAGGACCCCTGGGCCATCACGCCCGCCCCCCAGGGCCGCCTGCGCCCGCTGCTGATCGGCGCCCGCGCCAACGGCCTGCGCCTGGGCTACATCGCGCGCTGCGCCAACCCGCTGGTCGCCCGCGACGTCACCGCCAACACCAACGCGATGCTGAAGGCGCTGGAGGAGCTGGGCGCGGAGGTGGAGGAGCACACCGCCGCCTTCGACTGGGCCGAGCCGCCGGGCCGCGTGCTCTACCAGGCCGGCATCGCCGTCGGCATGGCGAAATACCTGCCGCAATGGCAGGACCAGATGGACCCGGTCACCCTGGCCTTCGCCGAGCGCGGCACCCGCTTCACCCTGGCGGAATGGCGCGAGGCGGAATGGGCCCGCACCACCCTGTTCCGCGCCGTGCAGGGCCTCTTCGGCAAGTACGACCTGCTGGTGATGCCCACCATGGCGCGCACCGCCCTGCCCGTCGGCCACGACGCCGCCAACGACCAGGTGATGGTGGAGGGCGTGCCCACCGGCATCACCCGCCAGGGCTGGACCGCCTACCAGTATCCCTTCAACCTCACCGGCCACCCGGCGCTGACCATCCCCTCCGGCTTTGGCGCGGATGGCCTGCCGACCGCGCTGCAGATCGTCGGCCCCTGGGGCAGCGAAACCGACATCCTGCGCCTCGGCGCCATGCTGGAGCAGGCCCGCCCCTGGGCCCAGCACCGCCCGCCGATCAACGGCGCGGCATGAGGGCCCTGGCCGCGCTCCTGCTGCTGCTCGCAGCCCCCGCCCAGGCCGCCGGTCCGCCGCAATACGTCGCCGGCCCAGCCAGCGGCTACCAGCACGATTGCCGGCAGGAGAAGCAGCCGGTGCCGTCCATCGCCACCCTGGTCACGGAAATCCCGGACCTCGACGGCGACGGCCTGCCCGAGCACGTGGTGGATGCCGCCAAGGGCTGTGCCGCGGTGCGCGCGCTCTACTGCACCGAGGCCGAGGGCTGCACCATCCAGGTCTATCTCTCGCGCTGGTCCGGCATCGCCGAGCGCTACAAGGCCCGCCAGTGGAAGCCGGACCGCACCACCCGCCCGGCCACCCTGTCCATCGCCACCGGCGGCCCGGAATGCGGCGGCGCGGCGGCCTGCACCCTGTCGCTGCGCTGGACCGGGGAGCGCCTGCTGCCGGCCCGCTGAGCGCCGGCAATCCGGTGGGATAACGGAATGCATTACCGAGATGCACTCATACGGAAAGGATCATTGACGGCCAACGAATCGCCTGCCTAACGTTCCTCCACAACAAGCGCCTGGACGGAACAACGTCCGCGCCGATGGGGAAACGCGCGGGGATGGACGATCTCGTTCGCCTGCTGCAACTGGCCGTGAACGGCACGGCGGCAGGCTGCATCTACGGCCTCGTCGCGCTCGGCTTCGTGCTGATCTACAAGGCCACGGAGATGGTGAACTTCGCCCAGGGCGAGCTGATGATGCTCGGGGCCTTCTTCGCCTACACCTTCGTCGGCCTCTGGGGCCTCAACTACTGGCTCGGCTTCGGCCTCGCCATCGCCGCCACCGCCGCCTTCGGCTACGCGCTCGATGCCGTGGTGCTGCGCCGCGTGATCGGCCAGCCGCAATTCGCGGTCGTCATGCTCACCCTGGGCCTCGCCTTCATCTTCCGCGCCGTCGCCGGTGCCGTCTGGGGCTACGACGCGGTCGGCTTCACCACCCCCTTCACCAACAAAACCGCCAATTTCGGCGGCGGCGTGGTGCTGGGGCAGGACAACGTCTCGATCATCATCGGCACCGTGATCCTGTGCCTGGTGCTCTACCTCTTCTTCAGCCGCACCCGCCTGGGCATCGCCATGCAGGCCAGCTCCCAGAACCAGCTGGCCGCCTACTACATGGGCATCCCGGTGCGCACCGTGTTCTCGCTCATCTGGGCGATCAGCGCCGGCGTGGCCGCGGTCGCCGCCGTGCTGCTGGTGCCGGTGCAGATGATCGACGTGAACATGGGCCTCATCGGCATCAAGGCCTTCGCCGCGGCGGTGCTGGGCGGCTTCGGCTCCATCCCCGGCGCGCTGGTGGGCGGCATCATCGTCGGCATCGTGGAACAGCTCGCCGGCTACTACCTGCCCGCGGGCTCCATGGAGCTCACCTCGAACATCGTCCTGCTGGCCGTGCTGATCGTCTGGCCCCAGGGCCTGTTCGGCCAGGTCATCCGCAAGCGCGTGTAGGGAACCGGATGACACTTCGCACCAGCTACGCCCAGGACCTCACCCTCGCCCGCAGCCGGGCCACGATCGGCTGGTACGCGCTGCTGCTCGCGGTGCTGATCGCCTTGCCGCATGTCGCCGGCGAGTTCTACGTGGGCGAGATCGCATTCGTGTTCATCTACGCCATTGCCGGCGTCGGCCTCATGCTGCTCACCGGCTACACCGGGCTGGTCAGCCTCGGCCACGCCGCCTTCCTCGGCATCGGCGCCTACGGCAACGCCATCCTGCTCTCCAAGGGCGTGCCCTTCGCCCTCTCCCTGCCGCTGGCCGGCCTCATGGCGGCACTCGCCGGCGTGGTCATCGGCATCCCCACCCTGCGCATGAGCGGGCTGTACCTCGCCATCGCCACGCTCGCCTTCGGCACGGTGGTGATCCTGGTGGGCGAGAAATGGCACTCCCTCACCGGCGGGTTCGATGGCTTCCCCGTCCCCACCCCCACCGTGCTCGGCCTGCGCATCGAGGCGCCGGAGGGCGTGTACTACCTGGCCCTCGGCGTACTCGTGCTGGTGCTGCTGCTGGCGATGAACATCCTGCGCGCCCCGCTCGGCCGCGCCATGGTCGCCATCCGCGACAGCGAGATCTCCGCCCAGTCGATGGGCATCCACCTCGCCTTCTACAAAACCGTCGCCTTCGCCATCTCCGCCGGCATCACCGGCCTCGCCGGCGCCCTGTTCGGCCACTACGTGCGCCACCTCGCGCCGGACGCCTTCGGCATCCTGCTTTCCATCCAGCTGGTGACCATCGTCTTCATCGGCGGCCTCGGCTCCCTGCACGGCGCGGTGTTCGGCGCCGCCTTCGTCGCCATGCTGCCCCAGGCCATCGCCCTGGTGCGCGACGACCTGCCCTTCGGCATCGGCCGCCTGCCGGGGCTGGAGCCCAGCCTGTTCGGCCTCATCCTGGTGCTGGTGATCATGTTCGAGCCCGCCGGCATCAACGGCCGCTGGCAGAAGCTCAAGACCTGGGCGCGCAACTTCCCGCTGCACCGCCGCGCCGCCTTCCGCCGCCAGAAATCCTACGCCAAGTCCGAGAGGTTGAGATGAGCGGCACCTTCTCCGCCCGGGACCTCTCGATGCGCTTCGGCGGCATCCGCGCCGTGGAGGGCGTTACCTTCGACGTGCAGAAGGGCGAGGTCTTCTCGATCATCGGCCCCAACGGCGCCGGCAAGACCACCATCTTCAACATGATCAGCCGCATCTACACCCCCAGCGGCGGCAGCCTGCATTTCGAGGGGCAGGACATCACCCGTATCGCCCCGCACCGCATCGCGGGCCTGGGCATCGCCCGCACCTTCCAGAACATCGAGCTGTTCAGCCACGCCACCCTGCTGCAGAACCTGCTGATCGGCCGCCACTGCCACTCCCATGTCGGCATCCTCTCCCAGCTCGCCTTCCTCCCCTCCGTGCGCCGCGCCGAGATCGAACACCGCCGCCGCGCCGAGGAGGTGATCGAGTTCCTCGGCCTGCAGCGCTACCGCGACCAGCTCATCGCCAACCTGCCCTACGGCGTGCGCAAGGTGGTGGAACTCGGCCGCGCCCTCTGCACCGAGCCTAAGCTGCTCCTGCTCGACGAGCCCTCCTCCGGCCTCAACGTGGAGGAGACCGAGGAGATGGGCTTCTGGATCCAGGACATCCAGAAGGACCTCGGCATCACCATCATCATGGTCGAGCACGACATGAAGCTGGTCTCCGCCGTCTCCGACCGCGTGCTGGCGCTCAACCAGGGCCGCATCCTCTCCACCGGCACCTCCGCCGAGGTCCAGTCCGACCCCGAGGTGATCCGCGCCTATATCGGCGGCGCCCCCGAGCCCGCGAAGGAGGACGCGGCATGAGCGCAGCCCCACTCCTCAAGGTCGCCGGCATCGACACCTTCTACGGCCCCATCCAGGCCATCCGCGGCGTCTCGCTCGAAGTCCCGGAAGGCCGCATCGTCACCGTGCTCGGCGCCAACGGCGCGGGGAAAACCACCATCCTGCGCACCATCTCCGGCGTGCTGGATCCCGACCGCGGCGAGATCGCCTTCCAGGGCCAGGACATCATGGGCCTCACGCCCGACCGCGTGATGCGGGCGGGGATCTGCCACTCGCCGGAGGGGCGGGAGATCTTCCCCTTCCTCACCGTCGCCGAAAACCTGCGCATGGGCAGCTACACCCGCGCCGACAAGGATGAGGTCGCCCGCGACCTCGAGATGTGCTTCGGCTACTTCCCCCGCCTCAAGGAACGCGCCGACCAGCGCGCCGGCCAGCTCTCCGGCGGCGAGCAGCAGATGCTGGCGATCAGCCGCGCGCTGATGGGCAAGCCCCGCCTGCTCCTGCTCGACGAACCCTCGCTCGGCCTCTCCCCCATCCTCACGCTGCAGATCTTCGAGATCGTGAAGCGCATCAACCGCGAGCGCGGCGTAGCCATCCTGCTGGTGGAGCAGAACGCCCACATCGCGCTGCAAACCGCCGATTACGGCTACGTGCTGGAGGTCGGCCGCATCGTCATGGAAGACACCTGCCAGAGCCTGATGCAGCGCGACGACATCCGCGAGTTCTACCTCGGCCACAAGGAGGAAGGGGCCCGCGGCCAACGGCGCTGGAAAAAGAAGAAGCTTTGGCGATAGATATGACCCTCCCCGCCCTCCTCGCCGCCCGCATCGCCGCCCACGCGCCGGAAACCATCCTGCGCCGCAAGGAGCGCGGCATCTGGCGCCCCATCCCCTGGTCCGAACTCGGCGCCCGCCTGCGCGCCATCGGCAGCGCGTTGCGCGCCGACGGCATCCAGCCCGGCGAGGTCGTCGGCATCCTCTCGGAAGCCACGCCGGACTGGATCGCCGTCGACCTCGCCATCCTCTCCATCGGCGCCGTCTCCCTCGGCCTCGCCCCCACCGATGGCGGCGCCGCGGTATCCGCCATCCTCGCCGATTCCGGCTGCACCACCCTGTTCGTGGAAGGCGAGGAGCAGCTGGACAAGGTGCTGCAGCTGCGCGCCGCCTGCCCCGCCCTGCGCCGCATCGTCATCATGGACATGAAGGGCCTGCGCGACTTCGCCGACCCCATGTGCGAAAGCCTCGACGCCCTCGCCGCCCGCGGCGAAGCGGCGGACCGCGGCCAGCCGGCGCTGTGGGACCAGGGCCTCGCCGCCATCGCGCCGGATGACCTCGCCGTGCTCGCCTACACCTCCGGCACCACCGGCGCCCCGCGCGGCGTCATGCTCACCCACCGCAACATCATGGCCCAGGTGGAAGGTGCCGCCGCCATCACCGGCCTCGGCCCGTCCGATGAGCGCCTGGCCTTCCTTCCCCCCTGCCACGTGACGGAGCGCATCCTCGGCCTCTACCTCGCGCTCCACACCCGCGCCGTCAGCAACCTCGTCGAGAACGCCGAGACGGTGCCGGAGAACCTCGCCGAGGTCCGCCCCACCGTCCTCATCGCCATCCCGCGCGTCTGGCAGAAATTCTACGCCCGCGTCGCCGTCGCCGCCGCCGGCGCCACCCGCCTGCAACGCGCCGTCTACGAATGCGCCTTCGCCACGGCTGCGAAGGGCGTCGATGCCGAGCTGGCCGGCCGCGCCGGCGAAGCCTCCCCGCTCGCGGGCCTGGCCGATGCGCTGGTGCTGAAGCGCGTGCGCGCGGCCATCGGGCTGGATCGCCTGCGCGTCGCCTGGGTCGGCGGCGCCCCGGTCTCCCCCGCCCTTCTGCGCTGGTACCGCGCCATGGGCATCGACCTGCGCGAGGTCTACGGCCTCACCGAATGCGGGGGCCTGGCCACCGCCACCCCGGCCGGCCGCCTGGTGCACGGCAGCATCGGCACCGCCGTCGCCCATGGCGAGGTCGCCATCTCCGACCAGGGCGAAATCCTGGTGCGCGGCGCCCATGTCTGCGCCGGCTACTGGCGCAACGAGGCGGCCACCCGCGCGGCCTTCGCCGATGGCTGGCTGCGCACCGGCGACCTCGGCGGGCTGCAAGCCGGGCTGGTCACCCTCACCGGCCGCACCAGCGACGTGCTCACCCTGCCCGACGGCAGCCGCCTCAGCCCCGCCGCGATCGAGAACGAGCTCACCCTCAGCCCCTTCATCGCCGATGCCCTGGTGCTCCAGCAGGGCGGCACGCTTTCGGCCCTGCTGATGGTGGAGCAGGAGGCGCTGGAAGGCTGGGCGCAGCAGAACGGCATCGCCTTCACCGGCTTCCAGGGCCTGCTGCGCGCGCCGGAGGCCCTGGCCCTCCTCGCCCAGGCCGTGGAGGCCGCCAACGCCCGCGCCCCTGCCGCCCGCCGCATCGCCCGCTTCCGCCTGCTCGACCGCGCGCTCGCCCCGGACGACCCGGAGCTGACGCCGATGATGAAGCTGCGCCGCACCGTGGTGCTGGACCGTTTCCGCCATCTCGCCGAGGCGATGGCGGCCGAGGAGACCAACCGCGCCGCCTGAACCGCCGGCAGGCACGCGGCCGGGGCACGCGCCCCAAACACTCCGGCGAGGCTGAAGGAGGGACGAATGCGTCGACACATCCTTGCCGCTGCGGGCGCACTTGCGCTCTCCGCGGCGCTGCCATCCCTGGCCGCCGCGCAGGCCGTTCGCGGCGTCACCGACACGGAAATCGTGATCGGCACCTACACCGACCTCTCGGGCGTCACCGTCTCCTGGGGCGTGAACAACTCCAACGCCATCCGCCTGGCGTTCGACGAGGTGAACGCCAAGGGCGGCATCCACGGCCGCCGCATCCGCTACATCGTGGAAGACAACCAATACCAGGTGCCGCGCTCGATCCAGGCCGCCAACAAGCTGATCAACCGCGACAACGTCTTCCTGCTGATCGCCAACGGCGGCACGCCGATGAACAACGCGGTCATGCCCGACCAGCTGGCCAAGGGCGTGCCGAACATGTTCCCGCTCACCTCGGCGCGGTCGATGTACGACCCCTACCACCGCCTCAAGTTCGGCCTCGCCTCCTCGTACTACGACCAGATGCGCGCCGCGGTGAAATACCTGGTGGAAAAGAAGGGCGCGAAGTCGCTCTGCGCCATGTACCAGGATACCGATTTCGGCCGCGACAACATGGAAGGCGTGCGCGCCCAGCTCGACGCGATGAAGCTGAAGCTCACCGCCGAGACCGCGCACAAGCCCACCGACGCCGACTTCTCCGCCTCGGTCGCCAAGCTGAAGGATGCCGGGTGCGACACCATCCTGCTCGGCACCATCGTGCGCGACACCAACCAGATCATGGCCGCGATCCGCAAGATCGGCTGGGACGTCACCGTCATGAACCAGGTCGCCGCCTATGACAGCGCGGTGGCCGAGGTCCCCGGCGGCGCCACCGAAGGCATGCTCTGCATGACCTCGGTGATCTTCGTGAACGCAGACGACCCGCGGCCCGACGTGCAGGCCTTCCTGCGCAACTACAGGGCCAAGTACGGCCGCGACCCCAACTTCGCCGCCCAGATCGGCTACACCGCCGGGATGACCCTGGTGGAGGGCCTGCAGAAGGCTGGCCGGAACCTCACGTTGGACAGCTTCATCGCCGGCATGGAGCAGATCAAGGACTACAAGGACATCTTCGGCTCGCCGCCGATGACCTTCGGCCCGAACGTCCGCCAGGGCTCCAACCTCAGCTACATCGCCGTCGTCAAGGGCGGCAAGTGGGCCCTCGCCGAGCCGAACCCGGTCGGCTACTGAGCCACCCCACGCCACGGCTGGAAGGGCCCCGCGGCAACGCGGGGCCCTTTTCCATGTGGTCGGCCACCACTATCCGCATTCATTATCAAGATGTCGAACGACGCTCCCTATTCATCTTCATAATCCCACTTATGAAGATTCTTTATTACCATATTCCCTCATCATCTTACCGGCTCCCGTTCCACCGGCTCCCGTTCCAATCCGCCACCCGCCCCCGCTTGCATCCCCCGCCCCTGCGCCGCGATACTGCGCCACGATGCGAGCCTCCCTGCCATGAACGTCCATGTCCCGCCCAAGGCCCGCCTGGTGATCGAGGTCGTCCACGACCTCGTCTGCCCCTGGTGCTACCTCGGCGTCCAGCGCCTGCTGCGCACCCTGCACCGAAGGCCGGACATCGCCACCACGCTCGCCTGGCACCCCTTCCTGCTCAACCCCGACATGCCCCGCCTCGGCATGGCCCGCAGCGACTACGTCGTGCGCAAGTTCGGCGGCGAGGAACGCGCCCGCCGCCTCTACGCCTCCATCGCCGAGATCGGCCGCGCCGAGGGCCTCACCTTCCGCTTCGAGCGCATCCGCCGCACCCCCTCCTCCGTCGATGCCCACCGCCTCGTCCGCTTCGCCGCCCGCGAGGGCCGCGCCGACGAAATGGCCATGGCCCTCTTCGCCGCCCATTTCACCGAGGGCCTTGATATCGGCGACATCTTCGTCCTCACCGCGCTCGCCGGCTCCGCAGGGCTGGACATGGCCGCCGCCCGCGACTTCCTCGAAGGCGATGCCGAGTTCGACGCCATCCACGCCGAGAACCTGCGCGCCCACCGCCTCGGCATCAACGGCGTGCCCTGCTTCGTCCTCGGCGGCCGCCACGCCATCGCCGGCGCCCAGGAAGCCGAGGTGATCGAACGCCTGCTCGACGTCGCCCTGCTGGACGAGTGATGCCCGCCCTCCTGGTCCTCAACGCCGGCTCCTCCTCGCTCAAGTTCGCCGCCTACACGCTCGAATCCGCCACCCCGCACGAACGCTTCGCCGGCCAGGTGGAGGGCCTCGGCGCCCAGGCCCGCTTCACCGCCCACAACGCCGCCGGCGCCACCCTGGCCAGCGCCGCCCTGCCCGAGCCCGCCAGCCACGCCCA
>CANHCJ010000156.1 GCA_947458025.1 Rhodospirillales bacterium
CCATGCAGTGCGGCCACGAACAGGGCCACCGCTGCGCGCTCGCGCAGCCCCATCGCCGTCTCGTCCAGGGGGCGGAACAGCGCCTCGAAGCTGGCCTGGGCGTGGCGCCGCGCCTCCGTGCGCTGGCGCCGCACCTGGTCCAGCGGCGAGCCGGGCGCGATCCCGGCCAGGCGGTCGATCACGTCCTCGTCGGTGTCCTGGCCCATGCCATGCTCCCTGCCGTGTCCGTCCGGCAGCCTAGAGCAACAGCCCATCGGGCGGAAATCGGTCGATGGGCCGGGGCTGGCCGCACCAGGGTGCCTGGATGCGACCGAAGGGCCTCCTCCCGGCGGGCGTACTGCCGGGAGGAGGCCCCTGTGCCGTGCGTCCGGCCCGTCAGGCCGCCATGCGACTGCCCGCGCGCTCCAGCGCGGTGGCAAGGCGCGCGCGCCCGGCCTCGTCGGTGCGGATGGCCAGGCGGAGCTGCCCGCCATCCATGCCCTGCGTCTCCACCGGGAAGGCGCCGAGGCCGTCGATGCGCAGCGAGCCACGCCGGCCGGCGGATTCCTCGCCGGTGCCGGTGACGCGGGCGCCGCCCTCGGAGAGCTCCACCACCCGCACGGCGCGGCCGCCGCTGCCGAGGTCGAGCTGCGCGCCCATGTCCACGTCGTGGCGCGGCGTGGCGCGGCGGTCGACGTCGGTGGAGGCGGTGCGCACGGTGCGGACCATGGCGCGGCGCAGGTCTTGCAGCGCGCCGGTGAGCACGTCGGAGCCGTCCAGCACCTCGCGGGCGTATTCGCCGGTGCGCACCGCATCGGCCGCCACGTCGCTGTTGCGCGCGGCCATCTCGCTGACGGTGGCGCTGGTGTCGGCCACCGCGCGGGCGATCTCGGCGGTGGCGGCACCCTGCTGTTCCACCGCGGCGGCGATGGAGGTGGCGATGCTGTTCACGTCGCCGATGGTGGATTCGATGCGCGTCATCGCATCCACCGCCTGGCCGGTGGCGCCCTTCACGCCGCCGATGTGGCGGGCGATCTCCTCCGTGGAGCGGGCGGTTTGGGTGGCGAGCGCCTTGACCTCGCTGGCGACCACGGCGAAGCCCTTGCCGGCCTCGCCGGCGCGGGCGGCCTCGATGGTGGCGTTCAGCGCGAGCAGGTTGGTCTTGGCGGCGATCGCGCTGATCATGTCCACCACCGCGCCGATCTCGCCGGTGCGGGTGGTGAGGTCGGCAATCACCTGGCGGGTTTCCTCGGTGGCGGCCACGGCCTGGCGCACCACCCCGGTGGACTGGCTCACCTGCTGGCCGATCTCGCGGATCGAGACCGAGAGCTGCTCCGTGGCGCTCGCCACCGTCTGGGCATTGGCCAGCGCCTGGTCCGACGCCGCCGAGGCCGCGCGGGCCGCGCCGCCGGAATGGTCGGCGATGGTGTGCATGCGCTGGGCCATCTGGCTCATCGCGCTGGCCTGCTCGCCGATGCGCATCACCGCGTTCGACGCGTCGCGCTCCACCTGGTCGGCCATGGCCTGCAGCGCGGCGATGCGCTCCGCGGTGGCGGCCTCGCGCTCCTGCGCCTGCTGCTGGCGCAGCCGCTCGGCCTCGGCCAGGCTGTCGCGGAAGGCCACCAGGGAGGTGATCATGCGGCCGAGCTCGTCGTGCCGCTGCTCATCGGGCAGGGGGGTGTCCAGCCGGCCATGGGCCAGCCCGTCCATCGCCTGCGTGACCGCCACCACCGGCCGGGCGACGCTGCGCCCGATGAACCAGGCGAACAGGGAGACCATGAGCGCCAGCCCGGCCATGCTCCACAGGCCGTAGCGGATGGTGTCCGCGGTCAGCTGGGCCTCGCGGGCGTCCTCTAACTTGGCGATGCCCTGGAACACGTCGCGGATCTGGTCGAGGTTCGGCTCAAGCGAGGTGAAGATGCGAGTGACCTCCGCAGTCGCCCCCAGGAGGCGCAGGCGCGCCGCCACCACGGCCTGGAACCCGGCGCGATAGGTCTGGATGCGCTGGTCAAGCAGCTGGCGCTCCTGCGGCGTGATCCCGGCGTTGTCGAGCGCGGTGGCCAGCCGAGGCAGGGTCTGGTTCCACAGCTCCACATAGCGTGGGTTGTTGCGCGCCAGGAAGTCCTTCTCGTGGCGCCGCAGGGTCATGATCGCCAGGTCCACCGGCATCGAATCCAGAGGATCGGTGCGCGACTCCACCTCGCGGATCGCCTCGCGCAGGGTCAGCATCAGCCCTTCGTTCTCGTTGCTGCCGATCTCGCGCACCGCAGCCACCAGCACGCCGAAGCGCTGCTTGTATTCCTCGATCCCCGCCGTGACCTGCGCCAGGGCTTGCATCGCCTCCGGGCGCCCGCCCACGGCGGCCTGGAGCTGCCGCAGGTCTTCGGCCACCTCCTCCATGGCGCGTGCGTGCCGGCGCACCGATTCTTCGCCGCGGCCCAGCAGCATGTCCTTCTCGTGCCGTCGCGCCTGCAGCATCTCGGCCTGCAGCGTCTCCTGGATCAGCACGGCATCGGCCGCCTCCTCCACCAGACGGTCGCTGGCCTCGGTGCGCTGGAAGCCCCACCAGACGACGCCGGCGATGCCGGCCATGCCGACCAGCCCCATCAGCCCCAGCAAGGCGATCTGAAGCCCGATCCGCAGCCTCGTCAGCATCACGCCCATGTCGCACCTCCGTCCAGGAACAGGGGCGCAGGGCTACAGGCAGGCAGGTAAAGGAACGTTACTGATGGAGAATTTGTAACTGTTCCTGCCGCGCGCGCCTCAGCCGGGCGGCGGGTAGGTCACGGCCTCGGGCCGCTTCAGCTCGATCTCAATGAAGGCGAGCGGCTCCGTGCCGCCGTTCATCACGTCGTGCTCGGCGCCGAAGGGGCGGCCATAGGCGGTGCCGACATCCACGTGCGTTTCGGTGACGTCCTTGCCGTTGTGGACCTTCATGATCCCCTTGGTCAGCAGCACCACGAAATACGGGTAGGCATGGTGGTGCCAGCCGGTGACGGCGCCGGGGGCGAAATCCCAGCGCGTGATGCGCACGTCGGCGTCGTCGCGCATGGTGGTGGGAACGGCGGGGATGGTGCACACGAAGGCCATGGCGCAAGTCTCCTCAAGCGGTCAGCGGGGGATAGCGCGCAATTCGCGGCCGAGATAGGCGCCGATCGCCACCTCTGGCCGGCCCGGCAGGGCGAAGGTGACCGGGGGCAGCGCCTCGATCTCGCGGAACAGGGGGCCGTAGGAGGCGCGGATGCGGGCCTCGTCCTGGCGGGGGGCGAGCAGCAGCACATCTTGCCCAAGGAGATCGGCGGCGGTGCGGGGGCGGTGGGCGAACTGGCGGCAATCGGCGTTGAGGCAGACCACCGGCGGGGCGTTGCCCAGCGCGTAGTCGAGCTTGCCGGCATCGGACCAGGAGGGGGCGGCGACGGGGTGGGCGAGCAGGCCGCGGGCCTGGAGCGCGGCACGCAGCGGCGTCCAGTCCAGCCCCTGGCGCAGCGGGTCGCCGCGCAGGCGCAGCAGGTTGAGATTCATCTCGGCCGCGGCCAGGGACAGCGCGGCGACCAGGAACACCGCCGTGCCGGCCAGGGCGCGGCGCAGGGCGAGGCGGTGCAGGTTGGCTGCCACCCAGGCGCCGAGCAGCGGGAAGGCGAACAGGTAGCCCGGTGCCGCCCAGTGGTAGAGCACGCGCGGCGACCAAAGGGAGATCGCGACGAACAGCGTGATCGGCACGAAGCCGAGCCAGGCCAGCAGCCAGGGGCCCGGCTGCTTCGGCCCGGTGCGCAGCGCGCGCAGCCAGAGCAGGACCAGCGGCAGCCAGATCCAGGGCAGCAGGAACAGCGCCTCCCCGGCGATGGTGGCGAAGGGGGCGCCCGGGGCGAGCTTGCGCACCCCGGCCCGCGCGCCCTGGAAGGCGAAGCTGGCCCAGCCGTTGGTGGCGTTCCAGGCCAGCACCGGGGCGAAGGCGGTCAGCGCCACCAGCCCGGCCACCCAGGGCCGCGGGCTCGCCAGGCGCCGCGGTGCCAGCGTCAGCAGCGCCACCAGGGCGCCGGCGAAGGTGAGGGCGGCGGTGTATTTCGCCAGCAGCGCGAGCCCGGCGAACAGCCCGGCGGCCAGCCAGGCGCGCCAGGAATCGTCGCGCAGGGCACGGTGGAAGGCGAGCGCGAATGCCAGCAGGGCGGCCACCAGCGGCCCGTCCGGCAGCACCCAGGTGGCGGTGGTGAGCCCCAGCACCGGGGCCATGTTGAGCGTGACGGCGGCCCAGAGCCCGGCCTTCTCCCCGAACAGCTCCGACGTCAGGCGGAACATCAGCCAGGTGGTCAATGCGAACAGCGCTATGAACGGCAGGCGCACCGCCAGCGGCGCCTCTGTCCCCAGCAGCTTCGCCGCCCCGGAGGACAGCCACCAGGAGGCGGGCGGGTGGTCGAAATAGCCCCAGGCGAGGTCGCGCCCGGCGGCCACCATGTAGCTTTCGTCGATCCCGAGCCCGGTGGTGCCGGCCAGCACCAGGCGGAAGGCGGCGGTGCCGAGGATCAGCAGCGCCAGCCAGCGTTGTGCGGACACGCTCAGTCGGCGCCGAGCAGGCGCACGCCCAGCCCGGCCAGGACCGTGCCCAGCACCGCATCGAAGCCGCGCTGGATGCGGCGATACAGCCGCGTGACCGCCTCGGCCGAAAGGGCCACCGCCAGCAGCCCGTGCCAGGCCAGGGAGAGCAACGTGGCGCCCAGGATGGCGGCCAGCAGCGTGGCGGTGCCGGCACCGGCCGCCACCAGCACGCCGGCCAGCGCGGCCCAGAAGGCGCCGGCCTTGGCGTTCAGCAGCATCACCAGCAGCCCACGCCGGAAGCCGCCTGCGCGGGCGGGCGCCTCGGCGCGGATCTCCACCGGCGCCCCGCGCCAGGCGGCGCGCCAGCACTGGATGGCCAGGTAGAGCAGGAAAGTGCCGCCACCCCAGGCCAGCGCCGTCATGAACCAGGGGTGGGAGGCGGCGAGCGTGGCCACCCCCCATACGGCGGCCAGGCCCCAGGCGATCTCGCCCACGGCCATGCCCACCGCCGCCCGCACCGCCGGCCCGCGGCCGTCGCGCGCCGCGGTGCCCAGCAGCATGGCGAAGTTCGGGCCCGGCGACATCACCGCCAGCGCGAACCCCGCCCAGAAGACCAGCAGGACGTGCAGGTCCATCGGCCGCTCTTCGCTTGGGACTCAGTCGGCGCGGACGTTCTGCTTCTGCTCGCCCAGCCCGTCGATGCCCAGCGTCATCACGTCGCCGGCCTTGAGCCAGATCGGGTTCGGCTTCTTGCCCATGCCCACGCCCGGGGGCGTGCCGGTGGCGATGATGTCGCCGGGGTGCAGGGTGATGAAGTGGCTCACGTAGCTGACGATCTGCACCACGTTGAAGATCATGGTCTTGGTGCTGCCGGTCTGCATGCGCTCGCCGTTCACGTCGAGCCACATGCCCAGCGCCTGCGGATCGGGGATCTCGTCCTTGGTGACCATCCAGGGGCCGGTGGGGCCGAAGGTGTCGCAGCCCTTGCCCTTGTCCCAGGTGCCGCCGCGCTCGGACTGGAAGTTGCGCTCCGAGACGTCGTTCACCACGCAGTAGCCGGCGACGTGGTTCATGGCGTCGGCCTCGGACACGTACTTGGCCTTGGTGCCGATGACGATGCCCAGCTCCACTTCCCAGTCCGGCTTGGTGGAGCCCTTGGGGATCACCACGTCGTCGTTCGGGCCCTGGAAGGCGCCGAGCGACTTCAGGAAGATGATCGGCTCGGTGGGCGGTGTGGCGCCGGTTTCGGCGGCGTGGTCGGCGTAGTTCAGGCCGATGCACACGAAGTTCAGCGGGCGGGCGATGCAGGGGCCGATGCGCGGGCTGCTGCGCACGATCGGCAGCGTGGCCGGGTTGGCGCCGGCGATCTTGGCCAGGCCGGCGGGCGACAGGGCGGCGCCGTTGATGTCGGGCACGATGTCCGACAGGTCGCGCAGCTGGCCGTCGGCGTCGAGCACGCCGGGCTTCTCCGCGCCGGGGGCGCCGTAGCGAACGAGCTTCATGTTTCGTTTCCTCGTGAAGGGTCGATGTCGGCGACGGATCGCCGCGGAACAGTAGCGCGAGAGACTACAGCGAGATGCCGCCGTCAATCACCAGCGCCTGGCCGGTGACGAAGACGCTGTCCTCGCTGGCCAGGTACACCGCCAGGGCGGCGATCTCGTCCGGCCGGCCGAGGCGGCCCATCGGCTGGCGGGCGATGAAGGCGGCGCGGGCGGCTTCGAGCGATCCGGCGGCGGCGGCGTTGGCGGCGATGCGGTCATCGAGGCTCGGGGACTGCACCGTGCCCGGGCAGATCGCGTTGCAGCGCACGCCGCGGGTGGCGTAGTCGGCCGCGATGGATTTCGTGAGGCCGATCACCGCGGCCTTGCTGGCGCCGTAGATGGCGCGGTTGACGATGCCCTTCACCGAGCTGGCCACGCTGGCCATGTTGATCACGCTGCCGCCGCCCTTCGCCAGCATCCCCGGCAGGAAGGCCTGCGTGGTGCGCAGCATGGATTTCACGTTGAGGTCGAAGGCGAAGTCCCACTCGGCTTCCGTGGCCTCCAGCACCGTGCCCTGGTGCACGAAGCCGGCGCAGTTGAACAGGATGTCCACCGGCCCGATCGCCTCGGCCGCCGCCTGCACCGCCGCGGTGTCGCGCACGTCGAGCGCCATGGTGCGGATGCCCGGCCCCACGATCTCCGCCAGCTTCGCGGCGTTGAGGTCGGTGGCATAGACCTGCGCGCCCTCGGCGGCGAAGGCGAGCGCGGTGGCGCGGCCGATGCCCTGGGCGGCGGCGGTGACGAGGGCGGTCTTGCCTTTGAGGCGCAGGGACATCGGGCGCTCCTGGTTCGTTTCGTGCGTTTTGCGTGGAGTACGCCGGGCCGGGGTGGCGGGCAAGAGGCGGGGGTGGGCAAGGCTTCAACGCCAAGACGCCAAGGTCGGGAAGGCAAGGGCACCAGGGCGCTTCAACCCCGGGGCCGTCGTGGCGTCCTTGTCCTGCTCTTCCTTGGCGTCTTGGCGTTGAAATCCTTTCCGCTCCGCCGCCCCACCCCCTCAGTGGTTGTCCCGGCTCTCCCCGCGCGTCTCCAGGATGTTCAGGTACAGCGTCGCCGGCTCCAGGCATCCGCCCGAGCCCAGCTGCCCCACCATGGAACGGTAGATCTCCTCCCACGGCGTTTTGTGCACCAGCTGCGGCGGGGTCCAGGCGGCGCGACGGCGTTCCATCTCGCCTTCCGGCAGCAGCACGTCCACCTTCTGCGTGTTGAGGTCGATGCGGATGCGGTCGCCGGTTTGCAGCAGAGCCAGGCCGCCGCCCACGGCGGCCTCCGGCGACACGTTCAGGATGCTGGGCGAGCCCGAGGTGCCGCTCTGCCGGCCGTCGCCCATGGTGGGCAGGGCGTTGATACCGGCCTTCAGCATTGCCGCGGGGGGCTGCATGTTCACCACCTCGGCGCTGCCGGGGTAGCCCACCGGGCCGCAGTTGCGGATGATCAGCACCGACTGCTCCTCGATCCCCAGCGCGGGGTCGTCGAGCCGGTCGTGGTAGTCTTCCGGCCCCTCGAACACGATCGCCTTGCCCTCGAACACGTTCGGGCGCGTGGGGTCGGAGAGGAAGCGGCTGCGGAACTCCTTGTCGATCACGCTGATCTTCATCACCGCGCTGTCGAAGATGTTGCCGGAGAGCACCACATAGCCGGCGCGCTCCATCATCGGCTTGCCGTAGCTGCGGATCACCTCGCGGTCGCCATCCGGCACCTTTTCCAGGTTCTCGCCCAGCGTCTTGCCGTTCACCGTCATCACGTCGAGGTGCAGCTTGCCGGCCTTGGCCAGCTCCTTCATCACCGCCGGCACGCCGCCGGCGCGGTAGAACATCTCGCCCAGGAAGCGCCCGGCCGGCTGGAGGTCGACCAGCAGCGGAATTTCCGGGCCCAGGCGCTGCCAGTCGTCGAGCGTGTGCTCCACGCCCATGTGGCGCGCGATCGCCACCATGTGGATCGGGCAGTTGCTGCTGGCGCCGAGCGCGGCGGCGGCCACCACGGCGTTCTCGAACGCCTTCTTGGTCATGATGTCCGAGGGCCGCAGCTTCTCGCGCACCATCTCCACGATGCGCTTGCCGGTGTAGTAGGCCATCTGCCCGCGCTCGCGGTACGGCGCCGGGATCGCTGCGCAGCCGGGCAGGCTCATCCCCAGCGCCTCGGCCAGCGAGTTCATCGAGGTCGCCGTGCCCATGGTGTTGCAGTGGCCGATGGAGGGGGCGGAGGAGCACACCATCTCCATGAATTCCTCGTAGCCGATCTTGCCCTCGGCATGGAGCTTGCGCCCTTCCCACACGATGGTGCCGGAGCCGGAGAGCCGGCCCTTCCACCACCCGTCCAGCATCGGCCCGCCCGACAGCGCGATGGCGGGGATGTTCATGGTGGCCGCGCCCATCAGGCAGGCGGGCGTGGTCTTGTCACAGCCGGTGGTGAGCACCACGCCGTCGATCGGATAGCCGTGCAGCACCTCCACCAGGCTGAGATAGGCGAGGTTGCGGTCCAGCGCCGCCGTCGGCCGCTTCAGCGTCTCCTGGATCGGGTGGATCGGGAATTCCAGCGGAATGCCGCCGGCGTCGCGGATGCCCGCCTTGGTGCGCTCGGCCAGCGCGATGTGGTGGCGGTTGCACGGCGCGATGTCGCTGCCGGTCTGCGCGATGCCGATGATCGGCCGCCCGGCCTGCAGCTCCTCGCGCGTCAGGCCGAAATTCAGCTGCCGCTCCAGGTACAGCGCCGTCATCGAAGGGTTGCCGGGGTTGTCGAACCACCGCTGGCTGCGCAGCCGCAGGTCGTCGCCGGAGTCATCGTGCGCCATGAACCGTCCTCCTGATCACGTCGCCAGACCCTGGGCGGGCCGCGGCGGGGCTGTCAACCGACCGGTGCGGGTGGCAGGGGGCGGAGATAAAGTGACATGCCCTGGCGCAAACGTGGCGCGGGATGCGACGTTCCCGTGCGAGGCGATGGCGCGGAGGGGGATGGATGGGCCTGGGCTGGCGTGGCCGGCGGGCGGCGTGGGTGGTGCTGGCGCTGCTGGCGGCGGTGGTGCCGGCGCGCGCGGCCGATCCGCTGGCCTATGACCTGACCCTGGTGCCCACGGGGCTTGCGGAGCTGGACCGGGCGGCGGCCGATGCCTCGCTGCTGGCCACGCTGCGGCAGGGCGCGCCGGTGGGG
>CANHCJ010000157.1 GCA_947458025.1 Rhodospirillales bacterium
CAGCGCCGGCGCGCCCAGCGCGGCGGAGGTCCAGGCCTGGTCGGGCAGGGTGCCGGCGGGGCGCGCGCCGGAGGGGCCGTGGATCACGGACGCAACCGCCGGGACCGTGGGCAGCGCAAGGGCTGGAGCCATCATCGTCACGGCCAGGGCAACGCATCGGAGGCGGTGCAGCAGCGTCATGAGCGTATCCTCGCGGCGGGCCGAGCCTTTTCCCGCTGAAGTCAATACTGCAAGCTTCGTGCCAGTGTGACATTTCAAAGATTTGACTGGCCCGGAAAAGGGGCACTGTAAAGAAAACCGACATGGTATTCATACGGTGCGTTGCAAAAACGGGTGTGTCGCCGGCCTGGCGTGCCTCGATTGTTCGCCGCCCGCGCTCCCGCTAGGCTGGCAGCGGAGGTTGCCCGCATGCCCGATGCCGTTCCTGCCCCGCCGACCGCGCCGCCCTCGGGGGCCCTGCTGGAGAGGCTGCGCGCCATCCTCGGGCCCGCCGGGCTGCTGACCGATCCCGCCGATACCGCCGCGCATGTGGAGGATTGGCGCCGCCTCTATCGCGGGCGCACCGCCGCGGTGCTGCGCCCGGCCGACACGGCGGAACTGGCCGCCTGCGTGGCCGCCTGTGCCGAGGCCGGCGTGGCGATCGTGCCGCAGGGCGGCAACACCTCCATGGTCGGCGGCGCCGTGCCGGCCGCGGATGGCAGCGAGCTGATCCTCAGCCTGTCGCGCCTGAACCGCATCCGCGCCATCGACCCGGTGGACCTGACGCTGACCATCGAGGCCGGGGCGACGCTGAAGGCGGCGCAGAATGCCGCGCAGGAGGCCGGGTGCCTGCTGCCGCTTTCCATCGGCTCCGAGGGCACGGCCCAGGTGGGAGGCATCCTTTCCACCAATGCCGGCGGCAACAACACCGTGCGCTATGGCAATGCGCGCGACATGGTGCTGGGGCTGGAGGTGGTGCTGCCGGACGGGCAGGTGTGGAACGGGCTGCGGCGGCTGCGCAAGGACAACACCGGCTACTGCCTGCGCCAGCTGTTCGTGGGGGCGGAGGGTACGCTGGGCATCATCACCGCCGCCGTGCTGAAGCTGGTGCCGCGCCCGCGCGAGACCGAGGTGGCGCTGTGTGCCGTGGCCTCCGCCGAGGCGGCGCTCTCCCTGTTCAACCGGGTGCAGACGCACGACCCGGCCAGCATCCAGGCGTTCGAATACATGTCCGGGCTCGGGCTGCGCTTCGTGCTGAAGCATATCCCGGGCGTTTCCCTGCCGCTGTCGGTGCCGGCCGAGCACTATGCGCTGATCGAGCTGGCCACGCCGCGGCCCGAGGCCGGGCTGCGCGCGGCGCTGGAATCGGTGCTGGAGGCGGCGATGGAGGCGGGCGAGGTGCTGGATGCCGTGGTGGCCGAAAGCGGCGCCCAGCGCGCGGCGCTGTGGAAGCTGCGCGAGGAGCACTCGGAGGCGCAGAAGCGCGAGGGCGCCAGCGTGAAGAACGACGTCTCCGTGCCCGTCTCCAAGGTGCCGGAGCTGATCCGGCGCGCGACCGCGGCCTGCGAGCGGCTGATGCCGGGCATCCGCGCCGTGCCGTTCGGCCACATGGGCGACGGCAACATCCACTTCAACCTGGAGCAGCCGGAGGGCATGGACCCCGCGGCGTTCCTGGCGCAGGACCACGCCATCATGGACACGGTGTGCGAGGTGGTGCGCGACCTGGACGGCAGCTTCTCCGCCGAGCACGGAATCGGGCTGCTGAAGCCCTACATGATGCCGGAATGGCGCGGGGGGGCGGAGCTGGAACTGATGCGGCGGATCAAGCAGGCGATCGATCCGGGGGGGCTCATGAATCCTGGGAAGGTTTTGCCGTAAGGAAAGGAAGCGGTTCTTTTTTGAAAAAAAGAACCAAAAAACTTTTTCGACCTTGAGTGCGTTCTGGGCGGCCGGCACGCGTGCCAGGTCGGGAAGTCTTTTTTGCTTCTTTTTTCTTCAGAAAAAAGAAGACCCTTCCTTGCCTCCGCGCCCCGCTAGGCCCCGCCGGAACCTGCCGCTAAACTCCCTCGGGCATGCCCTTCGCCACCACCCTCACCCTGTATGTCGCGCGTGTCTTTGCCCTGCACATGCTGGGCATGCTGGCGGCGTTGACCGGCATCGTCGCGCTGTTCGACCTGATCGAGCTGCTGCGCCGCTCCGCGACCCGGCCCGAGGCGACCTTCGCCGTGGTGGCCGAGATCGCCGCGCTGCGGCTGCCCTGGGCGATGATGCAGATCCTGCCGTTTGCCGTGCTGCTGGGCGGCATCCTGGCGTTCTGGCGGCTCACCCGCTCCTCCGAGCTGATCGTGGCGCGCGCCTCCGGCCTGTCGGCCTGGCAGTTCCTCGCCGGGCCGACGCTGTGCGCGCTGGCGCTGGGCTGCTTCGCGGTGACGGTGGTGACGCCGGTTTCGGCGGCGATGCGCGCGCGGGCGGAGGCGCTGGACAGCACCTACATCAAGCTCGGCGGCGGGCCGCTGGCGCTGAACGGCGGCCAGTTGTGGCTGCGCCAGGCCGACCAGGGGCTGGACCCGCAGGGGGTGGCGCTGCTGCACGCCAACACCGTGATCGTGCGCGACGGGCGGCTGGCGGCGCAGGGGGTGAGCATCTTCCGGCTGGATGCCGGCGACCGGCTGCTGGAGCGCATCGAGGCCCGCGCCGGCACGCTGCTGCCGGGGCACTGGGCGCTTTCGGATGCCCGCACCATCGTGCCGGGGCGGCAGCCCACCCCGGCGCGCGACCTTGCCTTGCCCACCGGCCTGACGGTGGATCGGGTGCAGGACAGTTTCTCGCCGCCGGACACACTTTCGGTGTGGGCGCTGCCGGGCTTCATCGAGCTGCTGGACCGCTCCGGCTTCTCCTCCATCCGGCATCGGCTGCATTTCCACTCGCTGCTGGCCATGCCGCTGCTGGCCGGCACGATGTGCCTGCTGGCGGCCGGGTTTTCGATGCGGGCCACGCGGCGCGGCGGGGTGGCGCAGATGATCGGCAGCGGCGTGGCGGCCGGCTTCGCGCTGTTCGTGATTTCCAAGATCGCCGAGGAGTTCGGCCAGACCGGCACGCTGCCGCCGGCGCTGGCCGCCTGGGCGCCGATCGCCGCCGGGCTGATGCTCTCCGTCTCCCTGCTGCTCCACCTGGAGGACGGCTGATGCGCCCCGCCCCGCTCGCCCTGCTGCTGGCGCTGGTGTTCGCCGCCGTGCTGGCCTGCGCCCCCGCCGCGGCCCAGGGCGTGGCCGCCACCCCGGGCGGGGGCGGCCAGCCGGCGTACTATCAGGCCGATACCGTGGACTACGACCGCGAGCGCGGCGTTGTCACGCTGACCGGCAAGGTGGAGTTCTGGCAGGGCGAGCGCGTGCTGATGGCCGACAAGGTCACCTACAACCGCACCACCGGGGTTGCCGCCGCCATCGGCAACGTGGTGCTGCTGGAGCCCGACGGCCAGACCGTGTTCGCCGAGTATGCCGAGCTGACGCAGGGCATGAAGGACGGCGTGATGGCCGGGCTGCGCGCCCTGCTGGCCGAGGGCGGAAGGCTGGCGGCCAATGGCGTGCGCCGCACCGATGGGCGGGTGAACGAGCTGAGCCGGGCCGTCTATTCCACCTGCGACCTGTGCCCCGCCGACCCCAGCCGCGCACCGCTGTGGCAGCTGCGCGCGCGCGAGGCGATCCAGGACAAGGACAACAAGCGCATCGAATACCGCGACGCGGTGCTGGATTTCTGGGGCATCCCGGTGGCCTACACCCCGTTCCTTGCCCATCCGGACCCCACCGAGAAGCGCGCCAGCGGCCTGCTGGTGCCCGGCTTCGGCTATTCCCGCCACCTCGGCATGTTCCTCTCGGTGCCGTATTTCTGGGCGATCGACGAGAGCTCCGACGCCACCATCACGCCGATGCTGGCCACCCGCAACGGCCCGGCGCTGGACCTTGAATACCGCCGCCGCTTCAACAACGGCCGCATCACCATCGACAGCTCGATCGCCCGCTATGAGGACAGCGCGCGGCGCACGCGCGCGGCCGGGCACATCTTCGCCAGCGGCCTGTTCGCCATCGACGACACCTGGCGCTGGGGCTTCGACCTCAACCGCGCTTCCTCGCTGCGCTACATGCGCGACTTCCGGGTGCAGAACTGGCGGCCCGTGCTTGCCTCCACGATCTACCTGGAGGGGTTTGGCCAGGGGTCCTACACGCGGCTTGATGCGCGCACCTACCAGGGGCTGGCCAGCACCGTGATCGCCCGGCGCCTGCCGATGATCGCGCCCTACTACCAGTACAGCTTCGCCGGCGAGCCGGACCGGCTGGGCGGGCGCGTGGGCCTCGATTTCGACATGCTGAACATCCTGCGCACCGAGGGCACCACCACCCGCCGCGCCCGGCTCTCCCTGGGCTGGGAGCGGCCGGAGATCGACCGGCTGGGCGGGCTGTGGAACCTGATGCTGCGCATGGACAGCGCCGCCTATGCCGCCAACCAGTTCGACCAGCTGCCCAACTATGGCGCGCTGCGCCGCACCAACGCCTCCCACGGGATGCCGACGGTGGCGATCAACTGGCGCTTCCCGCTGCTGCGCGATGCCGGCGACTGGGGCGCGCAGGTGGTGGAGCCGGTGGTGCAGCTGATGGCCGGGCCGCGCAGCGCCACCTACCTGCGCGGCCGCACGCGCATCCCGAACGAGGACAGCCTCGACCTCGAGTTCTCCGATGCGAATCTTTTCTCGCTCAACCGCTTCCCCGGCGTGGACCGGCTGGAGGGCGGGATGCGCGCCGCCGGCGCGCTGCGCGGCGCCTGGACCCTGCGCTCCGGCGCCAAGCTGGAGGGGCTGGTCGGGCAGTCGTGGCGGGTGCAGCGCGACAATGCCTTCCCCGCCCGCTCCGGCCTGCGCGACACCGCGTCCGACGTGGTGAGCCGCGCCACGCTGCAGCCCAATGCCTGGCTCGACTTCACCTCCCGCCAGCGCTGGGACCGCCGGACCTGGCAGCCGCGCTTCGTCGATGCGCTGGGCACCGTGGGCAACGACCGGCTGCGCTTGAGCGGCGGCTATGTGTACACCACCACCAACCCGTTCCTGCTGTACGAGTCGGCCGCCAGCTTCGATGCGCCGACCAAGCCGCGGCACGAGGCCACGGCCAACCTCTCCACCCGCGTGACCGAGGCCTGGCGCGTGGGGGCCTTCGCCCGCCGCGACATCCGCACCGGCAAGGGCGTGACCGACGGGCTGCGCCTGACCTACGAGGACGAGTGCTTCATCTTCGATGCCAGCTTCTCCCGCCGCCACACCTCCGTGAACGGCGACCGCGGCGCCTCCATCGTGCTGTTCCAGCTGACCTTCAAGACGGTCGGGCAGTTCGGCTTCAACGCGATGTAGCCGTGCGGCCGGCACCGGCGCACTTGCGGCGCCTGCCTTGGCGTGCTTTGCACGCAGGCGGCCGCGGTGCGCCCCCTGCCGGCGCGCTGTCCGGGCCGGTGCCGCCCCGGCATTGAGGAGCCTGCTGCGTCGATGCGTGTCCTGACCCCCGTCTTCGCCCTCCTGCTCGGTGCCCTGGCTGCCCTGCCATGCGCCACGGCGTGGGCCCAGCCGGCCGGCGCCCCGGCCCGCCCCGCCCGCATCAGCCCCGAACAGGGCGCGGCCATCGCCGCCGTGGTGAACGGCGACGTGATCAGCATCGGCGACGTGGACAACCGCGCCCGGCTGTTTGCCCTTTCCACCGGCCTGCCCGTCTCCCCCGACGTGCTGGAGCGGCTGGTGCCGCAGGTGCGCCGCCAGCTGATCGACGAGCGCCTGCGCCTGCAGGAGCTGCAGCGCCGCGGCATCGTGGTGTCCGACAAGGACATCGCCGATGCCATCGCGGAGATCGAGGGCGCCAACGGCCTGCCGCGCGGCATGCTGCGCCAGCGCCTCGCCTTCGCCGGGGTGGATCTGCGCACCATGATCGACCAGCTGCGCGTGCAGATCGGCTGGAGCCGGCTGCTGCGCGGCATCCTCGGCCGCAATGCCGAGGTCTCCCCCGCCGAGGTGACCGAGCTGGAGGCCGCGCTGCGCACCCAGGTGGGCCAGCCGGAATGGCGCGTGGCCGAGATCTTCGTGCCGATCGGCGAGGCCCGCCAGGTGGCCGATGCCCAGCGCTTCGCCGACACGATCATCGCCCAGCTGCGTGCCGGGGCGAATTTCGGCGTGGTCGCGGCCCAGTTCAGCCAGAGCCAGACCGCGCTGCAGGGCGGCGACCTCGGCTGGGTGCAGGCCAACCAGCTCGACCCCGAGGTGCTGCGCGTGGTGCAGATCATGCCCGCCGGCGCCGTCAGCAACCCCATCCGCGTGCCCGGCGGGCTTTCCATCGTCACCCTGCGGGCCAAGCGGGTGATCGGCAGCGACAATGCCACCATCGCCAGCGTGCGCCAGGCCTTCTTCCCCTTCACCACCCCGCTGAACCCCGCCGCGCCCACGGAAGCGCAGCGCGCCATGCTGGACCGGGCGCGCGCCGCCGCGGCCAACGCGCGCAGCTGCGAGGATATCGAGCGCGCCAACACCGCCGCCGGCGGTGGCCGCCCGGCCGACCCCGGCGAGCTGCGCGTGGACGCCATCGGTAACCCCGCGCTGCGCGACATGGTCGCCAACCTGCCGCCGGGCCGCGCCAGCCAGCCGCTGATCGCCGAGGACGGCATCGCCGTGCTGATGGTGTGCACGCGCGAGACCAAGAACCTCGGCGTGCCTTCCCAGCGCGAGCTGGGCCAGCGCATCCTCTCCGAGCGTGTGGAGCTCACCGGCCGGCAGCTGATGCGCGACCTGCAGCGCCGCGCCACCATCGATATTCGCTCCTGAGCGGCGCTTCGCTCCCGCCGCTGCGCGAGGTCATCGCCCGCCACGGGCTGGATGCCCGCCGCAGCCTGGGCCAGCACTTCCTGCTCGACCCGCAGCTGGTGGCGCGCATCGCCCGCCAGGCCGGGGAGCTGGCCGGCCGGCACGTGGTGGAGGTGGGGCCCGGCCCCGGCGGCCTGACCCGCGCCCTGCTGGAGACGGCCGCCGAGCAGGTTGTGGCCGTGGAGGTGGATGCCCGCGCCGCCGGTGCGATCCGCGAGCTGGCCGGGGCCTTCCCGGCCCGGCTGCGCCTGGTGGAGGCGGACGCCCTGGCGCTGGATCTCGCCACCCTGGTGCCGGCCCCGCGCCAGATCGTGGCCAACCTGCCCTACAACATCGGCTCCCCCCTGCTGGTCGGCTGGCTGAAGCAGGCCGCGCAGTGGGAACGGCTGACGCTGATGTTCCAGCAGGAAGTGGCCGAGCGCATCGCCGCGCCCCCGGGCAGCGATGCCTATGGCCGGCTCTCGGTGCTGGCCCAGTGGCTGTGCCGGGTGGAGCTGCGCCTGCGCATCCCGCCCGCCGCCTTCCTGCCGCCGCCCAAGGTGTGGTCCGCCGTGGTGGTGCTGACGCCCCATGCCGAGCAGCCGCCGCCGGCGCTGTTCGCGGCGATGGAACGCCTGACCGCCGCGGCCTTCGGCCAGCGCCGCAAGATGCTGCGCGGGGCGCTGAAGCCGCTGGGGGGGGAGGCGCTGCTGGCCCGGGCCGGGATCGCGGGGGAACGGCGGGCGGAGACGTTGTCGGTGGCGGAGTTTGATGGGTTGGCGCGGTTGATTTAAGGAAGCATGTTCTTTTTTGAAAAAAAGAACCAAAAAACTTTTCCGACTTTGCTGACCGGCTGGCGCGGGTGCAAGGTCGGAAAGTCTTTTTGCTTCTTTTTCTTCAGAAAAAGAAGACTCCTTATCCCTGGATGATCCTCGCCGCCGCCACCATGGCTTCGGCCTTGCCGCTCATGGTCAGCCCGGCCTTCACCTGCGCTTCCATCTTCGCCTCGGCGGCGCGGATGCGCCCCAGCGCCTCCAGCACCTCCTGCGCGCGCGCCTGCGGCACCACCACCACCCCGTCGGCGTCGCCCACCACGATGTCGCCCGGGTTCACGTGGACCCCGCCCAGCACCACCGGCGCGCCCACCGTGCCGGGGCCGTTGAGGGCGGGCGAGTTGGGCACGATGCCGCGCGCGAACAGCGGCAGGCCGGTGGCGATGATCCCGGCGCGGTCGCGGGCCAGCCCGTCGGTGACGAAGGCGGCCACGCCCTTGTTGCGCATCATCCCGGCGGCGAGGTCGCCGATCACGGCGGTGGCGGTGAAGCTGTCGCAGGCCAGCATGATCACGTCGCCGGGCTGCGCCTCGGCCAGGGCGCCGAACATGGCGGCGATGTCGGCGGGATAGGCCCAGGCGGGCAGCGCCGGGCCGCAGAACACGCCGTTGCCGGGATCGAGCGGCTTGATCTGCCAGTCCACCGCGCCGCGCCCCTCCATCGCGTCGCAGACGTGGGAGGTTTGCGCGCCGCGGAAGGCCGCCACCAGCGCCGGGTCGGGCCGGGTCCAGCCGCGGTGGATGGTCAGCATCGGGGGGTTTTCGATCATGGCGCGTTCCTCGGGATTTTCCCGAAGCGTACAGCAGCCGCGCCCGGCGGCAAGCTACCTTTGGGGCGCGAAGGGGGTGCGCCAGCCCGGGCGGCCGCCGGCCGGGGCGGCGGGGAAGGCCTTCTCGATGTAGCCGAGGATCAGGTCCATATCCTCCTTGTCGAGCTCCGGCATGTTGTGGCGCTGGACCATCCACTTCATCGATTCGTCCCACTGCGCGCGCGTGAGGCGCTGCTGGGCCACGATGCGGAAGCTGTGGCAGGCGCCGCAAAACGCCACCGCCTCCTCCCGCCCTGGCGCATCGGGATAGTCGGCGGGGTCGCTCGGTGCCACGCCCTGGGCCAGCACGGGAGCCGCCGCGAGGGCGGCCCCCAGCGCCAAAGCGAGCCGGATCACCCGACCAGCACCGCGACGCGGTTGATCGGGTTGGCGCCGTAGCCTTGCGGGTTCCAGTTGGTCGCCACCAGTGGCTGGGCCGCGCCGGTGCGGTCGGTGGCGCGCACCCAGACCTCGAAATACCCGTCGCTCGGCAGGGCCAGCGTGTGGGTCCAGCGCGTCCAGTCGAACGGGTTGCGCGGGGCGGCCATGGTGGTGGCCTGCCAGGTCTGCCCGGCATCCACCGACACGTCCACGCGCGCCACGCCCACGGCGCTGCCCCAGGCCGCGCCGCGCAGCGCCACGCTGCGGGTGCCGCGCGCCAGGCGGGTGCCG
>CANHCJ010000158.1 GCA_947458025.1 Rhodospirillales bacterium
CAAGACACATCAACAAACACCCAAATCAGCCCAAGAAACCAAGGTCCGAAAACCCCAATATCCCAAACCAAACCGCCATGCCCCGAAAGGCACAACTATAAGGGCGCCGCCAACGTATCCCTTCCTATTCCTGATTCAACTTTGAAAGAGCGTCCCGATCTCTTCGAACCGCCAGGGGTTCGTCGTCGTCGGGAGCGGCGTTCTACTCGTGCCCCCCTCCCGTGTCAAACGGATTTCATCGGGCCCCACAACACGCCCGATTCCGGAAACTCCTTGATGAATTAAGGAGTTTCCTAAACTCCCGCACGCCGGCAGCGACAATGCACACGAAACTTGCCGCCATGCAGCGAAGCTATGCGCAGGACGCATGCATTTACGCCCCTCCACCCGCGTTGCCTTGTCCCTCCGCCGCCCGCGCGGCACCATCGCCGCCATGACCCTCACGATCCGCGACAGCCTCCCCGGCGACATCCCCGCCCTCACCGCCATCTACGGCGACGCCGTGCGCCACGGCCTGGCCAGCTTCGAATACGACCCGCCCGACACGACAGAGATGGCCCGCAGGCGCGATGGCGTGCTCGGCGCCGGCTACCCCTACCTCGTCGCCGCGGACGCATCGGGCCAGGTGCTCGGCTACGCCTATGCCAGCGCCTATCGCCCGCGCCAGGCCTACCGCTTCACGGTCGAGAACTCGATCTACGTGGCGCCGGAGGCCAAGGGAAAGGGCGTCGGCCGCACTCTGCTCCAGGCGCTCATCACGCGCTGCACCGCGGAAGGCTACCGCCTGATCGTGGCGGTGATCGGCGATTCCGCGAACGCCGCCAGCATCGGCCTGCACGCCGCCTGCGGCTTCAAGCATGCCGGCCTGCTGCCCAATGTCGGCTGGAAGCACGAGCGCTGGGTCGATTCCGTGCTCATGACCCTGCCGCTGGGCGATGGCGCCGCCACACCCCCGCCGCCGGGGCGCTAAAGCAACAGCCCATCAGGCGGAATCGCCTGATGGGCTTAAGTTCCTCGCTAAAACAAAGAGCTAGAGCAAAAGTCGACCGTCCATCAGGTCGGCTTTTGCTCTAGGCGCGCATAGGCCGCCGGCGCCCCACAAGGCACCGGCGGCCCATCACACGCCCCAGGATCAGGCCGCCTCGGCCATCCCTGCGCCGATCTCCAGCCCGTCCAGCCCGACCGTTACCTGCACCGTCTCGCCGTCCTTCACCCGGCCTTCCAGGATGGCGCCGGCCAGCGGGTTCTGCAGGCTGCGCTGGATCACCCGCTTCAGCGGCCGCGCCCCATACACGGGGTCGTAGCCCTCGTTGGCCAGCCACTCCATCGCCATGCGGTCCAGCTCCAGCGTGATCTTCCGGTCCGCCAGCAGCGCCCGCAGCCGCACCAGCTGGATATCCACAATGGAAGCCATGTCGCTGCGCTGCAGCCGCCGGAACAGCACCGTCTCGTCCAGCCGGTTCAGGAACTCCGGGCGGAAATGCCCGCGCACCACGTCCATCACCCCCTTGTAGGCCATCGACAGGTCGGCCCCGTCTGGCTGGGCGGCCAGGATCTCGCTGCCCAGGTTGCTGGTCAGCACGATGATGGTGTTCCTGAAGTCCACCGTGCGGCCCTGCCCGTCGGTCAGGCGCCCGTCATCCAGCACCTGCAGCAGCACGTTGAACACGTCCTCGTGCGCCTTCTCCACCTCGTCGAACAGGATCACCTGGTACGGCCGCCGCCGCACCGCCTCGGTCAGCACGCCGCCTTCGTCATAGCCCACATAACCCGGCGGCGCCCCGATCAGCCGGCTCACGGCGTGCTTCTCCATGAACTCGCTCATGTCGATCCGCACCATCGCCCGGTCGTCGTCGAACAGGAACGAGGCCAACGCCTTGGTCAGCTCCGTCTTGCCCACGCCGGTGGGGCCCAGGAACAGGAACGACCCGATCGGCCGGTTCGGGTCCTGCAACCCCGCCCGCGCCCGCCGCACCGCGTCGGACACCGCCTTCAGCGCATCCTCCTGGCCGACAACCCGCTTGCGCAGCTCGTCCTCCATGCGCAGCAGCTTGGCCCGCTCGCCTTCCAGCATCTTGTCCACCGGCACGCCGGTCCAGCGCGAGACGATGGCGGCGATGCCCTCCTCGGTCACGCTCTCGTTCACCAGGCGCCCGCCATCCTGGTTGGCGGCGATCTGCTTCTCCAGCTCCGGGATCTCGCCGTAGAGCAGCTGGCTGGCCCGCGCCAGGTCGCCGCGGCGCTGCGCCACCTCCACCTCGCTGCGCGCCGCCTCCAGCCGTTCCTTCAGCTTCTGCCCGCCGGCCAGCTTCTCCTTCTCGGCCTTCCACGCGGCCGACATCGCATCGGACTTCTCCTGCAGCCCCGCCAGCTCCTGCTCCAGCTTGCCCAGCCGGTCGCGGCTGGCCGGGTCGGTCTCCCGCTTCAGCGCCTCGCGCTCGATCTTCAGCTGCATCAGCCGCCGGTCCAGCTCGTCCAGCTCCTCCGGCTTGCTGTCCACCTGCATGCGCAGCCGGCTCGCCGCCTCGTCCATCAGGTCGATCGCCTTGTCCGGCAGGAACCGGTCGGTGATGTAGCGGTTCGAAAGCGTCGCCGCCGCCACCAGCGCCCCGTCGGTGATCCGCACCCCATGGTGCAGCTCATACTTCTCCTTGATCCCGCGCAGGATGGAGATCGTGTCCTCCACGGAGGGCTCGCCCACGAACACCGGCTGGAACCGCCGCGCCAGGGCGGCATCCTTCTCCACGTGCTTGCGGTATTCGTCGAGCGTGGTCGCCCCCACGCAGTGCAACGCCCCGCGCGCCAGCTCCGGCTTGATCAGGTTGGAGGCATCCATGGCGCCATCCGCCTTGCCCGCGCCCACCAGCGTGTGCATCTCGTCGATGAACAGGATGATCTCGCCCTCGGCGGATTCGATCTCCTTCAGCACCGCCTTCAGCCGCTCCTCGAACTCGCCGCGATACTTGGCACCCGCCACCATCGCGCCCAGGTCCAGCGCCAGCAGCTTCTTGTTCTTCAGCGCCTCCGGCACGTCCCCGTTCACGATGCGCAGCGCGAGCCCTTCCACGATCGCCGTCTTGCCCACGCCGGGCTCGCCGATCAGCACCGGGTTGTTCTTGGTCCGCCGCGCCAGCACCTGGATCGCCCGGCGGATCTCCTCGTCGCGCCCGATCACCGGGTCGAGCTTGCCCTCGCGCGCCAGCGCGGTCACGTCGCGCGCATATTTCTTTAGCGCCTCGAAGTTCGATTCGGCATTCTGGCTGTCCACCTTGCGGCCCTTGCGGATATCCGCCACCGCTTTGTCCAGCGCCTGCGGAGTCGCCCCGGCCGAACGCAGCGCCTTCGCCGCCGGCGTGTCGCTGGCCGCCAGCGCCACCAGCAGCCGGTCCTGCGCCACGTATTCGTCGCCGGCCTTCTGCGCGGCCTGCTGCGCCCCATCCAGCACCCGCACCAGCGCGGGCGTGATCTGCGGCTGCTCGGCCCCGCCGCCCTGCACCTTCGGCTGCCGGGCCAGCTCGGCCTCCACAGCCGCCCGCGCCGCCTTGTCATCGCCCCCGGCGGCGCGGATCAGCCCCGCCGCCGCGCCCTCCTCATCGTCCAGCAGCGCCTTCAGCAGGTGCTCCGGCGTCAGCTGCTGGTGGAATTCGCGGATGGCGATGGTGCTCGCCGCCTGCAGGAAACCGCGTGCGCGATCGGTGAATTTCTCGATGTCCATGTCCGTCCTTGTCCCTCATGAGGCGACAATCCCAACCCGGGCGCCCCCTCGGGGGCCACCCACGTCCGCGCCCCTCCCGGAGGCAACGCCGACGCTATCACTGGGTTCGACATGGGAAATGACCCAGGTCAACGCAAGGCGCGTCCCGGGCCGAAATGCACAAAAATCGGGCACACGCCCGCCGGCAACGAAAAACCCCATGGCGCGCGCCATGGGGCTTTCGGTCAGGCCAGAGCGGCGGAAGGCCTCAGGCGCGGCGGCGCCGGCGCAGCGCCAGCCCCAGCAGGCCCACCCCCAGCACCGCCAGCGACGCCGGCTCGGGAATGGTATCGCCCACGTCGATCTGGGTATTGCCGATCCGCGCCCCGGCGAACGCGAGGCCGGAATCGAAGCCGCTGTCTATCCAGTTGGAGACGCCGAAGTTCAGCGTGTACGTGTCGGCCACCAGGATGTTGTAGGTGGATTCGATCCATCCGGTGTAGCCGCAGCCTGAGTCGAAGCACCCGCCAGAGTCCCCTCCCAGCGGCGACCAAGCCGGCGCGCCCGGGATGATCGGCGAGGTCGCGGGCACCAGCGTCGCGTCCAGCGCGGGCAGGCCGAACCCCGGCGCAATGTTGCCGCTCGCCTGCGTCCGGCCGGTGAACAGCCACGCCACATGCGAGTTGTCGCCCGCCCGCCGCAGCTCGGCCCATCCGTAATCGGAGAACCCGGCACCGTCGGAGGTCACGTAGTTGAAGAAGAAGCTCAGCGTGTCACCCACGCCCGCGGCAAACGGATCAGACTGGAACGACGATCCGGTCGTCCCGCCCACCCCGCTGATCTGCCCGCCCCCGCTCACGCCGCCATTCGTGGAAACGAAGCCATAGGTCGACCCGGAAGGCGGTGCCGTGACAACGCCATTCGCACCCAGGGTGCCGTAGTTCCCCACCACCGTGGCGGCATGCGCCACCCCGAACAGCGCTGTGGAAGCAACAAGAGCGGAAAACAGCAACGATCGCATAAAAAATCTCCAATGAGGTCCAAAATCCCAAATCGTGAGATTTCTCGCAAATTCGATGCCACGCCTGGAAATGCCTGTTTTCCAATGGCATAGCCCAATCCGCGGCAACCTGAACCGGATCGACTGTAAAATGTACCGACACGGCCGGCCTGCCGCGCAACGCAGCACAGGTCCATGCCTTCCGGCACCACGTCGGAAAAATCGACTTATATCACAGCCACTTGGTCGATACCGCCGAAGCCTCGCCCCGCGCCGCCGCCCGCAGGCTCGGTGTCAATCTGTAAAACTTCCCGACATCCCCGCCCTCAGCCTGCGCCGCACACCCCCGCCAGCGCCGCCTCCACCCGCCCGCGCAGCTTGCCGATCCGCCCCACCCCCTGCAGCCGCCGGTCCAGGAACGCCGCCACCGCCGCGTCATCCTCCTCGCGCAGCCAGTACAGCAGCGTCGCCGAATACACCCCGGCCAGGATCGCCCGCTTGGTGTACCAGCTGAAATCGGCCGACTGGTCCCCCGCCAGATGCCAGATCCCGTCCACCGTCCGCGCCAGCGTGCCCGCGGCCACCCGCGCATGAAGCGGCATCGCCAGCACCGCCACGCTGCGCCGCACCGCCTCCCGGTGCGGCCCCAGCAGCGCCAGCCGCCCCAGCACCAGCGCCTTCACCTTGCCCGTGGTCCGCAATTCCGCGAAGTCCGTCCCGGCCGCAATCGCCTCCATCGCCCGGTCCGCCCGGTCGATGAACGCCTCCACCATGTCCACCGCCCCGCCGGGGAACAGCAGCTCCGCCTCCTCCCGCGCCCCCTCCGCGCGCCCGGCCCCGCGCAGCCCTTCCTCCACCGCCCGCCAGCCCCAGCCCAGCGCCGGCACCTGCGGCAACGCCAGCGCCAGCGCCGCGTCGCGCTCCACCGAACGCTCCGGCGGGGCGGCGCAGTCCATCACAGCGGCGCGGCCCGGCGGAACTCCGGCACCCCCGCCTTGGCCAGATCCTCGGTGAAGCCGAAATTCACGAAATCCTTCCCCACCATCCGCATCGGATAGAGAATCCCGTCCAGATGGTCGTACTCATGCTGCACGATCGCCGCATGCGCCCCGGTCGCCTCGCCCACCACGGGCTTGCCCTCGGTATCCACCCCCTCGTAGCGGATGCGCCAGGCGCGCGGCACCGCGGCGCGCAGCCCCGGGATGGAAAGGCACCCCTCCCAGCCGATCTGCCGCTCCTCGCCCAGGAAGCTCAGCACCGGGTTGATCACCACGGTATTCCCGATCGGCCGATCATCCTTGTCGCCGCCCGACCGCTCCGCCCGCACCCGGAAGATGAACAGCCGCAGCGGCACATGCACCTGCGGCGCCGCCAGCCCCGCGCCCTGGATATCGTCCAGCGTCTCGAACATGTCCGCCACCAGCTTGCGGATCTCCGGCGCCGTCGGATCGGCCACCGGCGCGGCCGTCTGCAGCAGCACCGGATGGCCCATGCGGGCGATCTTCAGGATGGCCATGCGTTCAATCCTCCGCCGCGATGTTCAGATGGGCGGCGAAAACCGTTTGCCAGCCCCTCCGTGCGTGATATAGCGCGCTCCTTCCCGGGCAGGCCACTGCCTCCGGGACGATTTTCGTCGTCCACGCCGGCCATGGGGGCCTGCGGGAAGGCGCGCATGAAGGAGCAGGCGGCCAAGTGCAGGTTCTCGTCCGCGACAACAACGTCGACCAGGCGCTGAAGGCGCTGAAGAAGAAGATGCAGCGCGAAGGAATCTTTCGCGAGATGAAGCTGCGCCGCCATTTCGAGAAGCCGTCCGAGCGCCGCGCCCGCGAGGCCGCCGAGGCCGTCCGCCGCGCCCGCAAGATGGAGCGCAAGCGCCTGGAGCGCGAGGGCTTCTGAAACACCGCGCGGAGCCCCCGCTCCGCGCCCCGGCATCTTCCTGCCGATCCGATGCGAGTTTTCGGGCAGCCGCGCACCAAGCGCCGCTGCCCGCTCGTATGTACCCTCGCCCCACCTCCTCCGCGCGGCGCCATCCCAAGCCAAGCGGTCACAGAGACCACGGAGGGCCACAGAGATCACAGAGGAGTCCGATCCGACACCGAGAGGTATGCTCCGCCGGCAACTTCCTTCTTCTCTGTGCTCTCCGTGGCCCTCCGTGTCCTCTGTGACCCCTTCGCTTGCCGGCGCCGACACCGCCCGCCGGTCAAAAGCAAATCCGCCTCGCCCCAACCGCACGCCGCACTACCCGCCGCCAACGTTCCTGATCTAGCATTGGACTGTCATGGACAGTCCCGAACCGCCCACTGCATCAGACCACTCCCGCCAAACCGCGGTGTTCGAACGGCTGCGCCACGGCATCCTCGCCGGAACCCTTCCCCCCGGCGCCCGCCTCCCCGCCACCCGCCACCTCGCCGAGGAACTCGGCGTCGCCCGCCAAACCGTCGTCCTGGCCTATGAACGCCTGGCCGCCGAAGGCTACGTCCGCGCCCGCATGGGCAGCGGAACCTACGTCGCCACCGACCTGCCCGATGCCGCCCCCGCCCCCGCCCGCGCCGCCGACCAGCCCGGCCAGATCCTCTCCCGCCGCGGCGCCGCCATCGCCGCCACCCCCATGAACGCCCTCCCCCCCGGCGCCGCGGACATCACCCTGCTCGCCCCCGGCGTGCCCGCCAACGACCTTTTCCCCACCGCCGCCTGGGCCCGCGAAACCGCCCGCGCCCTGCGCACCCTGCCCGCCAGCCTGCTCGGCTACCCCGACCCCCAGGGCCTGCCCGAGCTGCGCACCGAAATCGCTGCCCACCTCGCCGCCACCCGCGGCCTCATCGCCCACCCCGGCCAGATCGTCATCACCACCGGCACCCAACAGGCCCTGCGCGTCGCCGCCGACCTCGTCCTCGACCCCGGCGAACCCGCCTGGGTGGAGGAACCCGGCTACATCGCCGGCCGCGGCGCCCTCATCGCCTCCGGCGTCCGCCCCGTCCCCATCCCCTCCGACGCCGACGGGCTGGACGTCACCGAAGCCATCCGCCGCGCACCGGAAGCCCGCCTGGCCCTCGTCGCCCCCTCCCACGCCACCCCCCTCGGCGGCGCACTCACCATCGGCCGACGCCTCGCCCTGCTCGACTGGGCCGCCCAGGCCAACGCCTGGGTCCTGGAAGACGACTGCGACAGCGAATACCGCTGGTCCGGCAAACCCCTCCCGCCCCTGGCCTCGCTCGATGCCGGCCACGGCCGCACCGGCCGCGTCATCTACTGCGGCACCTTCAGCAAAACCCTCGCCCCCGCCCTGCGCCTCGGCTTCGCCGTGGTCCCCGCCCCGCTCACCGCCGCCTTCGTCCGCGTCCGCGCGCTGACAGACCGCGGCCCCGCCACCCTGCAACAAGCCGTCCTCGCCGGCTTCATGCACGCCGGCCTCCTCGCCCCCCATATCCGCCGCGTCCGCACCGAATACGCCCGCCGCCGAACCGCCCTGCTCGAAGCCCTGCGCCGCCACTGCCCCCAAGCCACCCCACGCCCCGCCCCCGGCGGCCTGCACCTCGTGGTCGAACTCCCCCCCAACCAAAACGAACGCCGCATCGCCGAAGCCGCCCGCGACCGCGGCCTCTCCATCGCCCCGCTCGGCGCCTACTACTCCGAAACCCCACACCTCACCGGCCTGGTCATCGGCTTCGCCACCTGCCCCATGGCCATGGCCGGCGACGCAGCCCGAAGACTCTCGGCGGCAATTCGGGCGAACTCATAAGAAAGGCCAGGGCTCCGCCCTGCACCCGCTGGGGCCTTAGGCCCCAGACCCCATGACCTGTGCACCCCGAAGTCACCATTGATGAAGAGCCCTCTCCCCTTGGGGGAGAGGGTTGGGTGAGGGGTCAATCCATCAAGGAAGCCGACCCATTATCGATTGCCCAGCCATCACCTGAGGTATCTGAACTACCCAATCCGCGAGTACGTACGGGATAAAAAACCTTTTCCACCGATGTTGCGTGTGCAACAGTTATCGGTGATGCCAAACACCGTCGCCGCTCCGAGCGAAGCCGACGCCCTCCGCCGCATGGCGGGGGCGGCGAATCGCGTCCATATTCCGGCGACCCTCCTGCACCTGCTGCTCCTCTTGCTGGCGTTCCTCACCGGGAACCGGTCCTTCCTGGCCCGGATCGCCACGCCCGGGCTCTCCCACGCCACGGGCCGCACCTGGCGCACCCCGCGCAGCGACTGGCAGTTCTCCCCCTCCGGCGAAACCATCGACGACCTCGCGCCCGTACTCCATCCGCGCGCCCTGCGCCGCCTGCGCCGGCAGCGCGCCCGGATCGGCTGGATCATGCGCGGCCGTCGCGGCCGCGGCATGCGCCTGTCCGGCCACCGCGCGCCCGACCCTTGCCCTGTCCGTACGGCCCGCGCGCCGCCATCGGCGGC
>CANHCJ010000159.1 GCA_947458025.1 Rhodospirillales bacterium
CCGCCTCTCCCGCGCCGCCGGCCGCCCCGTGGTGCCAGACCCCGAAGGCGGCCTCGCCCTGCGCCTGCCGCACGGCACGGTGCGCATCCTCCCCCCCGACGCCGCGCGCCGCCTCCTCCCCACCACCAACCTGCCGGCCCTGCCGGCCATCCTGGGGATCTCGGTGCGCACCGGGGATGGCAACGCCGCCATCGCCGCACGGCTCGGCCAGCCCCCCGGCGCACTGGTGCTCGGCCAGGCCAGTGGCGTGGTCGTGCGCTTCACCGGCTAACACGCGCTGGCGCGTCGGCGCCTGCCTACCTATTGTGGCGCCACGTTCCCGGAGTTGCCCGCATGCGCCTGCCCGCCTTCCTTCGGCCTGCCATCCCGCGCAGCGTCGCCGCCCTGTGCGCCGCCGCCTTGCTGGCGCCGATGGCCGCCGCCGCGGTGGAACTGGCCGGGCACCGGGCCCTCTACACCCTCTCGCTGGAAGCCGCCCGCGGCGACATCGTCGGCGCCAGCGGAACCATGGGCTTCGAAGTGATCGACGCCTGCGACGCCTGGGCCGTCCGCCAACGCCTGGCCATCACCGTCACCAGCCGCGACGGCAGCGAAGTGGACATCACCTCCGACTACACCACCTGGGAAAGCAAGGACGGCCTGCGCCTGCGCTTCCGCCTGCGCCAAACCACCGAAGACACGATCGTCACCGACATCGCCGGCGCCGCCACGCTGGACCGCACCGGCGGCCCCGGCCGCGCCACCTACACCCAACCGCCCGACACCACGCGCGACCTGCCCCCGGGAACCCTCTTCCCCACCGCCCATACCGAAGCCATCCTGGCCGCAGCCAAGGAAGGCAAACGCTTCATCGCCATGCCGCTGTTCGACGGCACCAGCGCCGAAGGCGCCCAAGACAGCACCGCCGCCATCGCCGCCTGGACCGCCCCCACCCCCAACCGCTGGCCCGCCCTCAGCCCCCTCTCCAGCGTCCGCACCCGCATCGCCTTCTTCGAACGCGACGGCAGCAACCAACAACCGGAATACGAAGTCGGCATGCGATACTGGGAAAACGGCGTCGCCGACCAGCTCAGCATGGATTTCGGCGACTACGTGCTGGCGGGAAGACTGACGGAACTCACCCTGCCTAAGCCTGGGTGTTAGGAAGAGTCTTCTTTTTCTGAAGAAAAAGAAGCAAAAAGACTTTCCACGCCGCGCCTTCGCCGCCCCACGTAGGGCGGAACGCGAAGCGGTTCCGCCATCTTTGGGCACTCACACGCCACACCGGTTTCAGTTAGCATAAATCTCCGTCAGCCGGCGTTAATTCGCCACAGCAGATAAAATTTTCCTATTTCTCCGATGTTGCACCCGGCATACTCACCGGTGATGCCACATCAACCCGCCGCTCCGGTCGAAGCCGACGCACCGCACCCCTGGGTGCGGTCCATCCTGCACGCCCGGATTCCGGCGGCCCTGAAGCTCCTGTTGCTGGCCCTGCTCGCCGCCTTCTCGAAGGCGAGCCCCTCCGCCCGCACGCTGCGCGCCCTGCGCCAGGACTGGCTCTTCTCCACCCACGCCGACCTCGCCGAAGACCTGGACTCCGCCCGGAATCCCTACACCCTCCGCCGCCTCCTCCAGCTCCGCGCCCTCATCGGCTGGCTCATGCGCGGCAAGCCGAACCGCGGCATGACCCTCTCCGGCCACCGCGTGCCCGAACCCTGCCCCCCGCAATCCGCCCGCGCGCCCCCATAGCGCCCGCAAACCCCCATTCACCCCGAATCCGTCGCGAAAACCCCGCGTCCCGCGGCGACGACTCACGCCCATCGTCCGGCGGCAACAACGCACCCCCTCGTAGGGCGGGTCGCGAAGCGGACCCGCCACCTCCCCCGCGCCAGCCCCCCTGGCACGCACCCAAGCGGACAAAAGTTTTTTGGTTCTTTTTTTCAAAAAAGAACCGCTTCCTTACCCCAGCACCCGTCCCGCCACCGCCCGAAGCTTCTCCATCACCGCCGGGTCCCGTTTCCCGGGTGCCGTGATCAGCGCGTGGTCCAGCGCCCGGTCGCATCCGGCGGGGCAGGGCCCGCGCGCCGCCCCGATCCGGGGCACCAGCGCCTTCACCAGTTCCCGCGCCTTCTCGGCATTGCCCAGCAGCACCTTCACCACTGCGTCCACCGTCACGTGGTCATGGTCCGGGTGCCAGCAGTCGTAGTCGGTCACCATGGCGATGGTCGCGTAGCAGAGCTCCGCCTCCCGGGCGAGCTTGGCTTCCGGCATGTTGGTCATCCCGATCACCGAGCAGCCCCAGGCGCGGTAGAGCTCGCTTTCCGCCTTGGTCGAGAATTGCGGCCCTTCCATCACCAGGTAGGTTCCCCCGCGCGTCACCGGCAGCCCGATCTGCCGCGCCGCCGCTTCCGCCGCATCGCCCAGCCGCGGGCAGACCGGGTGCGCAACCGAGACATGCGCCACGCACCCGGCCCCGAAGAAGCTTTTCTCGCGCGCGAAGCTGCGGTCGATGAACTGGTCCACGATCACGAAGTGCCCAGGCGGCAGTTCCGCCTTCAGGCTGCCGACCGCCGAGAGGGAGAGCACGTCGGTGCAGCCCATGCGCTTCAGCGCATCGATATTGGCGCGGTAGTTGAGGTCGGTGGGCGAAAGCGGGTGCCCGCGGCCGTGGCGCGGCAGGAACACGCAGCGCACGTCCCCCAGCCAGCCTTCCAGCAGCTCGTCCGACGGCTCGCCCCAGGGCGTGGCCACCTTGTGCCAGGACGTGCGTTCCAGCCCGTCGATGTCGTACAGCCCGGAGCCGCCGATGATGCCGATCACGGGTTGGATGGTGCTCATGCCAGCGCCTCTCGCGGTTGGGGTGCTCTCAAAAGAAAGCCGCCGCGCCCGGCTGGGGCGCGGCGGCGTTCATTCCGGCGAACAGCCGATATCAGTGGACGTCGGCCCACACCTTGCGCTTGGTGGCATAGGTCAGGCCGGTCAGGAAGATCAGGAACAGCACCACCTTCACGCCCATGCGCTTGCGCTGCTCCATCTCCGGCTCGGCGATGTAGGCCAGGAAGGTGGTGACATCGCGCGACATCTGCTCCACCGAGGCGCGGGTGCCGTCGGCATAGGTCACGCGCCCGTCGCTGAGCGGGGAGGCCATGGCGATCTGATGCCCGGCGAAGTACTTGTTGTAGTACATCCCCTCGCCGACGGTCACGCCGGCCGGCGGGTCGGTGTAGCCCACCAGCAGGGCGTACATCTGGTCGGCGCCGCCGGGGCGGGCCTTGATCATCACGCTGAGGTCGGGCGGATAGGCGCCGTTGTTGGCGGCCCGCGCGGCGCGCTCGTTGGGGAAGGGCGAGCGGAAGCGGTCGGCCGGGATGCCCGGGCGTTCCGTGGGCTGCCCGTCATCGCCGATGGTCGGGATCATCACCGCGGCGGCCAGCGCCTCGATCTCCTTCTCCGACAGGCCGATGCCCGCCAGGTTGCGAAAGGAGGAGTGCTTCATGGCATGGCAGGCGGCGCAGACCTCGGCATAGACCTGGAAGCCGCGCTGGGCGGCGGCCCGGTCATAGGTGCCGAAGGGGCCGCTGAAGCTCCAGATCTGGGGCGGGAACTTGATCTCGCTCCCGGCCGCCGCGGCGGTGGAGGGCACCGCCCCGTGCGAGACCACCAGCGCCAGCAGCGCGGCGGCGGCGTTGCGCAGGATCTTCATCACGCCTTCTCCATCGGCTTGGCGGCGGCGCCCCCGGGCAGCGGCCCGCCCCCGCCTGTCGGCAGTACGGCGCGGCTGATGCTTTCCGGCAGCGGCAGGGTTCGTTCGAACTTGCCCAGCACCGGCAGGATCACCAGGAAGTGCAGGAAGTAGTAGGCCGTGGCGATGCGCGACAGCACCACCCAGATGCCCTCGGCCGGCTTGGCGCCGCACACGCCCAGCACCACGCAGGCCACCGCCAGCACCCAGAACAGGATGCGGTAGATCGGGCGGAAGCGCGCGCTGCGCACCGGCGAGGTGTCCAGCCACGGCAGCAGCGCCAGCACGCCGATCGAGGCGAACATCAGCAGCACGCCGCCCAGCTTGTCCGGCACCGAGCGCAGGATGGCGTAGAACGGCAGGAAGTACCACTCCGGCACGATGTGCGCCGGCGTCACCAGCGGGTTGGCCGGGATGTAGTTGTCCGGGTGGCCCAGGTAGTTCGGCGCGAAGAACACGAAGCAGGCGAACACCAGCAGGTAGACGCAGATGCCAACGCTGTCCTTGATCGTGTAGTACGGATGGAACGGCAGCGTGTCCTGCGGGCCCTTCACGTCGATGCCCAGCGGGTTGTTGGAGCCGGTGATGTGCAGCGCCGCGATATGCAGGAACACCACGCCCACCAGCACGAAGGGCAGCAGGTAGTGCAGGCTGAAGAAGCGGTTCAGCGTGGGGTTGTCCACCGAGAAGCCGCCCCACAGCCAGGTGACGATGCTGTCGCCGATGATGGGGAAGGCGGAGAACAGGTTGGTGATGACGGTGGCGCCCCAGTACGACATCTGGCCCCAGGGCAGCACGTAGCCCATGAACGCGGTGGCCATCATCAGCAGCAGGATGATCACGCCCAGGATCCACAGCAGCTCGCGCGGGGTCTTGTACGACCCGTAGTACAGCCCGCGGAACATGTGGATGTACACCACGATGAAGAACATCGAGGCGCCGTTCATGTGCACGTAGCGCAGCAGCCAGCCGTAGTTCACGTCGCGCATGATGCGCTCGACCGAGTCGAAGGCCATCGTGGCGTGCGGCGTGTAGTTCATCGCCAGGAAGATGCCGGTGGCGATCATGATCACCAGGTTGATCATCGCCAGGGCGCCGAAGTTCCACAGGTAGTTGAAGTTGCGCGGGGTGGGAAACACCCCGTACTCCTTCTGCAGCATGGTGAAGACGGGAAGGCGCGAGTCGATCCAGTTGATCACCGGATTCTGGAACTCGCTCTTGTGCAGGCCGGCCATGGGCATGTGCTCCGAAGGCTGCGATCGCGCGACTGGGCGATCAGCCGATCTTGATCTTGGTGTCGCCCTCGAAGGCGTAAGGGGGCACGGCGAGATTTGCCGGTGCCGGCCCCAGGCGGATGCGCCCGGAGGTGTCGTAGTGGCTGCCGTGGCAGGGGCAGAACCAGCCGCCGTATTCGCCGCGCACTTCCGTGCTGCGGTTGCCGATCGGCACGCAGCCCAGATGCGTGCAGATGCCGACCACGATCAGCCACTGCTCCTTGCCCGGCTTCACGCGCGCCGCATCGGTCATCGGGTCCGGCAGGCGGCCCTTGTCGTCGGCCTTGGCCTTGGCGATCTCCTCGGCGCTGCGGTGGCGCACGAACACCGGCTTGCCGCGCCACATCACGGTGATGGCCTGGCCGACCTGCACCGGGGCGAGATCCACCGTGGTGGAGGACAGCGCCAGCACGTCGGCGGCGGGGTTCATGCTGTCGACCAGCGGCCAGACGATGGCCCCCACGCCCACGGCGGCCCCGGCGGCGGTCACCAGTTTCAGGAAGTCGCGCTTCGTGACCTCGGCCCCGCCCGTGTTCGGGGCTGCGTGGGGGGCGGCGGCGCTATCAGCCATACGTGACCTCGGTTGCCTGCCCCCGCGAGGGGGCGTTCTTGTCCCTGACCCGCGAAGGGCGGCTGGCCGTCGCCCGGCACGGATCGTTGTCAGCCATCGCCCCGCCGCGCCGCATTGCCGGGCGCCACGCCATGGCGCCCGAACCCGCGGCAGCGGGGAGGTGCTAGCCCGATTAATCCCACATGCGCCTGCGGGCAAGGCCTCGCGGCCCGGCGCTGCGGACAAATCGCACCCAAGCCCACCTTATGCCGGGGGTACGCCCTCCGCAACACGCCCGACTGTGGCTATTCTGCCGCCCATGACCGACACCCCGCCCCCCCATGCCGCCCTCAAGGACGAAGCCCGCGCCTGGTTCGAGACGCTGCGCGACCGGCTCTGCACCGCCTTCGAGGCGATCGAGCACGAGGCGGCGGGCCTGGCCCAGTACGGCCCCGCCCCACCCGGCCGCTTCGAGCGCAAGGCCTGGAGCCGCCCCACCACCGACGGCACCCAGGGCGGCGGCGGGGTGATGAGCCTGATGCGCGGGCGGGTGTTCGAGAAGGTGGGGGTGAACGTCTCCACCGTGATGGGGGAGTTCAGTCCCGATTTCCGCGCCCAGATCCCCGGCGCGGCGGAGGACCCGCGCTTCTGGGCCAGCGGCGTGAGCCTGGTGGCCCACATGGCCAGCCCGCGCGTGCCGGCCGCCCACTTCAACACGCGCATGATCGTCACCACCAAGGGCTGGTTCGGCGGCGGCGGCGACATGACGCCGATGCGGCTGGACAGCCCGGAATCGCTGGAGGACGCCGCCGCGTTCCACGCCGCCTTCCAGGGGGCCTGCGACCGCCACAACCCGGCGTACTATCCGAAGTTCAAGGAATGGTGCGACCGCTACTTCTTCCTGCCGCACCGCAACGAGCCGCGCGGGGCGGGCGGCATCTTCTACGACCAGCACTTCACCGGGGATGTGCAGGCCGACCTGGCCTTCACCCGCGACGTGGGGCTGGCCTTCCTGGAGGCCTACCCCGCCATCATCCGCCGCCGCATGGCCGAGCCCTGGACGGCGGAGGAGCGCCAGCACCAGCTGGTCCGCCGCGGCCGCTACGTGGAGTTCAACCTGATCCACGACCGCGGCACGCTGTTCGGCCTCAAGACCGGGGGCAACGTGGAGGCGATCCTGATGAGCCTGCCGCCGGCGGTGGCCTGGCCCTGAGCGAGACCTACCTAAAGCTGTCCTTGCGGCTGCGCAGGTCGGCCAGGGTGGCGACGTCGGTGGCGCGCAGGAAGGGGTTGCAGGCCAGTTCGTCCGCCAAAAGGCTCGGCAGGGTGGGCAGGCCGGCGGCGCGCTGCTGCTTCACGCGCTCCGCATAGGCCTGGAGATCCGTGTTGCCGGGGTCGGCGTGCAGGGCGAAGCGGGCGTTGCTTTCGGTGTATTCGTGGCCGCAGCACACCAGGGTTTCCGCCGGCAGGGCGGCGAAGCGGACGAGGCTCTTGTGCATCTCGGCCGCCGTGCCTTCCAGCAGGCGGCCGCAGCCCAGGCTGAACAGCGTGTCGCCGCAGAGCAGCACGTGGCCATCGGCGAAGTAGTAGCTGATGTGGCCGCGCGTGTGGCCGGGGGTTTCGAAGACGCGGGCGGTGCTGGCGCCGAGATCGACCTCCGAGCCCTCCGACACCTCGCGATCCAGCTTCGGCAGGCGATGGGCATCGGCCTTGGCGCCCACCACCTTCGCGCCGTAGCGCGCGCGGATGGCGTCGGTGCCGGCGATGTGGTCGCCGTGGTGGTGGGTGAGCAGGATGAGGTCCAGCTTGCCGCCGGCGGCGTCGATGGCGGCCACCACGGGATCGACCTCGGCCGGGTCGACGATGGCGGTGCAGCCGCTCTCCTCGTCGCGGAGGAGCCAGGCGTAGTTGTCCTGCAGGATGGGAACGAGGGTTGCCTTGATCATAGCGCGAGGTTAGCGGCCGGGCGGGGTGGAGGCAAACGGCGAAGCGGCGGCGGTGTTCTGCTATAAGGGGCCATGGTCTCCGATGCCCATGAAGCCGCGCAGTTCTACGCCACCCGCCGCGGCGCGCTGGCGGCGCACCTGGTGCGCGAGCGGCTGGCGCTGTTCTGGCCGCGGCTGCCCGGCCAGGCCGTGCTGGGCGTGGGGTATGCCGCGCCCTACCTGCGGCTGTGGCGCGAGCAGGCGGCGCGGTGCGTGGCGCTGACGCCGGCGCAGATGGGGGCGGCGCGCTGGCCGGTGGGCAGCGCCAACCTGTCCTGCACGGCGGAGGAGGATGCGCTGCCCTTCCCCGATTTGTGCTTCGACCGGGTGCTGCTGGTGCACGGGCTGGAGGGGGCGGAGAATGCGCGCCGGCTGCTGCGCGAGGCGTGGCGGGTGCTGAAGGACGATGGCCGGCTGCTGGTGGTGGCGCCGAACCGCAGCGGCATGTGGGCGCATCTGGAAAGCACGCCGTTCGGGCATGGCACGCCCTATTCGCCCGGGCAGGTCGGCCGGCTGATGGCCGCGGCGATGTTCCGGGTGGAGCGGCGGGACGTGGCGCTGTTCCTGCCGCCGACCAACCTGCGCCTGGTGCAGCGCGGGGCGCGGCTGTGGGAACGGACGGGGCGGCGCTGGCTTCCCGGCTTTGCCGGGGTCACGATCACGGAGGCGGTGAAGGACATGTATGCGGCGGTGCCTTCCGGCGCGGTGCCGAAGCGGCGGATGGTGCTGGCGGAGGCGGCATGAGGGCGCTGCTGGCCGCCCTGGCGATGCTGGCGCTGGCCGGCTGCGCCGAGCGCTGGGCCAAGCCGGGCGCGACGGAGGCGGAGTTCCGCGCCATGGAGGCGCAGTGCGTCGCCCAGGCCAACGACCGCTGGCCGCCGATGCTGCGCCAGGAGATCGTGATGCCCGCCCGCTTCGTGCCGCCGGTGCGCAGCTGCGACCGGCATGGGCGCTGCAGCTGGTACGGCGGCTGGTGGGAGCCGCCGGTGTTGGGCGTGGTGGACGACCATGCCGGGCCGCGCCACCAGGAGCGGCGGGCCTGCTACATGGCCAATGGGTGGATGCCCGTCGAGGACTGATCGTCGCTGCTTCGCCCAATGTCGTTGCACGCATAGCGATCCAAGGAAGCGCCGCCAGGATCACCTGCAGGCGGGGCGCGATGCTCCTTGTGGCCCTGGCGTTGCCGGGGTGCGCCATCGTTCAGGACCGGGAGAAACCCGGGGCGACGAAGGAGGAATTCCTCCGCCTGGAGGAGGAATGCGAAGCGCTCGCTCTAGCGCCATAGCCGACCTGATAGGCGGCCGGCCATGGCTCTAGCTCCTTGTTTTGGCGAGCAACTTAAGCCCATCAGACGATTCCGTCTGATGGGCTGTTGCTCTAGCGCCACGGATTCGCCTGATTGATATCTCAGGACCACCATACTGGATGAATACTTTGGCACCACCATACTAGG
>CANHCJ010000160.1 GCA_947458025.1 Rhodospirillales bacterium
CAGGCGGGGGCGCCGAGGCGCTGCAGCTCGGCCGCCTTGGCGCCGCGCAGGCCGCGCCCGGGCACCAGCAGGGAGATCGCCTCCAGCAGGTTGGTCTTGCCGCTGCCGTTCGGGCCCACGATCACGCTGGCGCGGCCCTGCGGCCGCCAGGTGAGCGCGTCGTAGCTGCGGAACCCGGTGAGCGACAGGCGGGACAGCCGCAAGCGCGGCTCGGGCATCACCGGCCTCGCGGGATCATGGCGCGTGCGGTCAGACGCGCATCGGCATCAGCACGTAGAGGGCGCTGGCGTCGGCGCTGTCCAGCACCACCGTCGGCGCCGCACCGTCGGAGAAGCGGAACTCCACCACGTTGCTGATCTGGTCGGTGATGTCGTTCAGGTAGCGCGCCTGGAAGCCGATCTCGAGCGGGCCGGCCTCGTATTTCACCTTGTCGCCGTCCAGCTCCTCGCTGGCGGTCCCTTGCTCCGGGCTGGAGGCGGACAGCACCAGCAGGTCGCGGGCCAGGGAGAGCTTCACCGGGCGCGAGCGTTCGGAGGAGATCGCGGCCACGCGGGCCACGGCCTCGGCGAAGTCGCCCTTGTTGACCCGCAGCACCTTGTCGTTGTCGCGCGGGATCACGCGCTCGTATTCCGGGAAGGTGCCGTCGATCAGCTTGCTGGTCAGCGTCACGGTGCCGACGCGGAACTGGATGCGGGTGTCGGACAGCGCGACCTCCACCTCGCCCGAGGTTTCGTCGAGCAGCTTGCGCAGCTCGCCCACCGTCTTGCGCGGCACGATCACGCCGGGCATGGAGCCCGCGCCCTCCGGCAGCGGCTCCTCCACGCGGGCCAGGCGGTGGCCGTCGGTGGCGACCGCGCGCAGCACCTTCGCGCCATCGGCCTCGGTCTGGTGGATGTAGATGCCGTTCAGGTAGTAGCGCGTCTCCTCGGTGGAGATGGCAAAGCGCGTGCGGTCGATCAGGCCGCGCAGGGTTTGCGCCGGCAGGGCGAATTTGTGCGGCAGGGTGCCGGCGGTCATGGCCGGGAAATCCTCGGTGGGCAGCACCACCAGGCTGGTGGCGTAGCGCCCGGCGCGCAGGGCCAGCTGGGCATCGCCGCCGGGGCAGTCCAGCTCCACCACCGCGCCGTCGGGCAGCTTGCGCACGATCTCGTACAGCGTGGCGGCCGGGGCGGTGCAGGCGCCGTTGCGCACGCTGTCCGCGGCCACGTCCTCGACGATGGCGATCTCCATGTCCGTGGCGGTGAGCGTGAGCTTGCCGTCGCGCACCGCGATCATCACGTTGGCCAGGATGGGGATGGTGTTCCGGCGCTCGACCACGCTCTGCACGTGCGCAAGGGCCTTGAGCAGGGTCGCACGGTCGACCTTGAACTTCATCGCATGATCCTCTGAGGCGGCGGCCGATTCGCGGGCAAACCGGTCCTCCAGTTTACCGCGCTTTTGCGCACCGTGAAACACGATGCCAATTTTCGTGCCGCCTTCCGCGATCCCGGGCCGGGATTCAGCTCTCCAGCATACGCCGCAGCAGCTCCACATCCTCGGCGAAGGCCGCGTCGCGCTCGATCAGCTCCGAGACGCGGGAGACGGCGTGCATCACCGTGGTGTGGTCGCGGTTGCCGAAGCGCCGGCCGATCTCGGGCAGGGAGCGGCTGGTGAGCTGCTTGGCCAGGTACATCGCCACCTGGCGCGGGCGGGCCACCGCGCGGGCGCGCCGGGCGGAGGACATGTCGGTGAGGCGGATGTTCCAGTGCTCGGCCACCCGCTTCTGGATCTCCTCGATCGTGACGCGCTTGTCGTGCGCCTTCAGCACGTCGTGCAGCACCTCCTGGGTGGCTTCGAGCGTGATGGCGCGGCCGAACAGGTTGGCGTGGGCGATGAGGCGGTTGAGCGCGCCTTCCAGCTCGCGGATGTTGGAGGTGATCTTGTGCGACAGGAACTCCAGCACCTTGGCCGGCACGGTCACGCCGGCGCGCGCCACCTTGGCCTCCAGGATCGAGACGCGCAGCTCGAAGGTGGTGGCGTGCAGGTCGGCGACCATGCCGCTGCCGAGGCGCGTGCGGACCCGCTCCTCCAGCCCGTTCAGGTCCGAGGGGGACTTGTCGGCGGAGACGACGATCTGCTTGCCGCCTTCCACCAGGGCGTTGAAGGTGTGGAAGAACTCCTCCTGCGTGGCGTCCTTGTTGATGAGGAACTGCAGGTCGTCGATCATCAGCACGTCGACGCTGCGCAGCTGCTCCTTGAACTGGATCGTCGCCTGGCTGCGGATGGCCGAGATGAAGCGGTACATGAACTTCTCGGCCGACATGTAGGCCACCGAGACGGGGCCGCCGGGCCGGTCCGGCGCGGTCAGCTCCCAGGCGATGGCATGCATCAGGTGGGTCTTGCCCAGGCCCACGCCGCCATAGAGGAACAGCGGGTTGAAGCCCTGGCTGGCTGGCTTCTCCGCCACGCGCCGCGCGCAGGCATGGGCGAATTCGTTGGGCTTGCCCACCACGAAGCTGTCGAAGGTGAAGCGCGGGTCGAGCGGCGCGCTGGCCTCGGCGCGGTCGTCGGCCTGGGCGGCGGGCCTGGCATCGCCGTTTGCCCGGGCCTCCGCGGCGCGGATCGGGCCGGCAGCGGGGCGCGGCGGCGGGCTCACGCTTTCGGCGAGGCCCGTGCCGCCGCCATGGCCCACGCCGATCTCCACGCGCCGCACGGCGGGCAGCTGCTCCTGCCACAGCGCGGACAGCCGGTCGCCGTACTGGGCGCGCACCCAGTCGCGCAGGAAGCGGGTGGGGAGGTGCACGGTGATCTCGTCGCCGTCCACGCCGACCAGGGTCATCTGGCGCAGCCAGGTGCGGTACTCGACTTCGCCGACTTCCTGCTGCAGGCGGCCGCGGACGCGGGCCCAGAGGGCGGCCAGCTGCTCGGGGGGCAGGTGGTCCATTGCTTCGGAATGCTCCCCCTCGACGCCGCCGTTCAACACCAACCGCTCCATCCGCCCCTCCTGGCCGGCGCCCGCCTTCGCGCGCGCCCGGCGTGTGCAGGTTGCCGGAACCGGGCCCGCACCATGCCGCCGCATCGGGCGCACAGGGTGGCCGAAGCCCGTTCCCGGCCAAGGCGGTCCCGGTTGCCCGAAGTCCGCTGGCAGAGAAATGACTAAGCCGAAAGCAGCTTCAAAGCAACGGCAAAGTGCGGCTGCCAGTGTGTTTGCTGAATCTCGAATAATACAGAAAGTATTAGTGGGAGGTTTTATTGAAGCGATACTATGTCGCCTCAGATCACCCCGCCAAGCCCTTGATCCCTGGCCGCAGCGGGCCGGGCAAGGCGGCCCGAAGGGCCGTCATGCGGGGGGCGGCTGCCGCGATGCAGCACCGCCCCGCGCGGCAGGCTAGCCGGCGCTGGCGCCCAGCGCCTTCACCCGGGCCGACAGGCGCGACATCTTCCGCGCCACGGTGTTCTTGTGCACCACGCCCTTGCCGGCAGCGCGCTGCATCTCCGGCTGCGCCTCGCGCAGCGCCACGGCGGCGGCGTCCTTGTCGCCGCTGGCGACGGCGGCCTCGACCTTCTTGATGAAGGTGCGCATGCGCGACATGCGCGCCTTGTTGCGCTCGGTACGGCGCTCGATCTGGCGGATGCGCTTGCGGGCGGAGGCGGTGTTGGCCATGGGCTGATCGGATCTCGGTTATGGGGCAGGCATGGAGAAAGGCCGAAGGCGACAGCTTGGCGGCATATCGACCCAGGCGGCAAGGGGCGCGTTCTAGGTCCGCGCCCCGGCCGAGTCAAGGAAGCGTGTGCGCGCCCTACCCGCGGCTGAACTGCGCCGGGCGCTTCTCGGCGAAGGCTGCCATCCCTTCCTTCTGGTCCGGCGTGCCGAACAGCGAGAGGAACAGCCGGCGCTCGAAGCGCACGCCTTCGTGCAGCGTCACCTCGAAGGCGCGGTTCACCGACTCCTTGGCCATGGCGACGGCCACCGGGGAGAGGCTGGCGAGCTTCTCGCCAACCTTGATCGCCTCCGGGATCAGCTCGGCCGCCGGGACGACGCGGCTGACCAGGTTGGCGCGCTCGGCCTCGGCGGCGTCCATCATGCGGGCGGTGAGGATCATCTCCATCGCCTTGCTCTTGCCCACGGCGCGGGTGAGGCGCTGGGTGCCGCCCGCACCCGGGATCACGCCCAGGTTGATCTCCGGCTGGCCGAACTTGGCGGTGTCGGCGGCCAGGATGATGTCGCACATCATCGCCAGCTCGCAGCCGCCGCCCAGCGCGAAGCCGGCGACCGCGGCGATGACGGGCTTCCTGATCTCCAGCACCGTCTCCCAGCGCTTGCCGATGAAGTCGTCGCCATAGGCCGCCGGGTAGGTGCGGTCGCGCATCTCCTTGATGTCGGCGCCGGCGGCAAAGGCGCGCTCGTTGCCGGTCAGCACGATGGCGCCGATGGCGGGATCGGCGTCGAAGGCGCGCAGCTGGGTGCCCAGCTCCTCCATCAGCTGGTCGCACAGCGCGTTCAGGGCCTTGGGCCGGTTCAGCCGGATCAGCCCGACTGGGCCGTGCGTTTCAACCTCGATCATCTCGGGCATGGGGGCCTCCCTCGTTCTGGGATGGTCCTAGCTAACGCTGCCGCCGAGGGCAATGGAAGGTGCTGCGGCCGGACTGCACGATGCGCTCCACGCCCGCGCATTTCGGCGGGCCGGGGCAGGCCGGGCAGGGTTCGCCCTCGCGGCCATAGACCTTCCAGGCGTGCTGGAAATAGCCCAGTTCGCCATCGGGCTGCACGTAGTCGCGCAGGCTGGAGCCGCCGGCCGCCACCGCCTCGCCCAGCGTGGCCTTGATCTCGGCCACCAGCCGCTTCACCTGCGGGCGGGTGACGCTGCCGGCGAGGCGGGTGGGCGAAAGGCCGGCGCGGAACAGTGCCTCGCACACGTAGATGTTGCCCAGCCCCGCCACGTTGCGCTGGTCCAGCAGCGCGGCCTTGAGCGGGGTGCGTCGCCCCTCCAGTGCCGCGCCCAGCACGGCGGCGTTGAACGCCTCGTCCAGCGGCTCCGGCCCCAGCCCGGCCAGCAGGCGGTGGGCGTCCTCCGCGTCTGTCGCCACCAGGTCCACGGAGCCGAAGCGGCGCGGATCGACGAAGCCCACCAGCACCCCGTCCTCGGTTTCGATCGTCAGGTGCTCGTGCGCCGGCACCGCGTTGCGGCCCACGCGCTCGATCAGCATGCGGCCGGACATGCCGAGATGGATCAGCACGGAGTGGCCGCGGTCGAGCCGCATCAGGATGTATTTCGCCCGGCGCCGGAATGAGGTCACCACCGCGCCCGTCATCGTCTGCGCCAACCCGGCGGGAAAGGCGAAGCGCATGTCGGGCCTGTGCACCAGGGCGCGGCTGATCCGCCGGCCCTCCAGCTGGGCGCGCAGCCCGCGCATCACGGTCTCGACCTCGGGGAGTTCCGGCATGGGGCTGGACGCTATACACTCAAGCGCATGAGCGGCAATCCCGACGAGACCACCCATTTCGGCTTTCGCGACGTGCCCGTCGCCGACAAGAAGCCCATGGTGCGCGCCGTGTTCGACAGCGTGGCGCGCAAATACGACGTGATGAACGACCTGATGTCGCTCGGCATCCACCGCGCCTGGAAATCCATCCTCACCACGCGGCTGGATCCGCGCCCGCACCGCACCCTGCTGGATCTCGCCGGCGGCACCGGGGACATCACGCTGCGCTGGCTGGAGGCGGGCGGCGGGCCGGCCATTCTTTCGGACATCAACGAGAGCATGCTGACGGTGGGGCGCGACCGGCTGCTGGGGCGCGGCCACGCCGCCGGCCTGTCCTTCCTGGTGGCCGACGCCGAGGCGCTGCCGCTGCCGGATCGCGCGGTGGATACCGTCAGCATGGCCTTCGGCCTGCGCAACTGCACCGACAAGGACGCCGTGCTGGCCGAGGCGCGGCGCGTGCTGAAGCCCGGCGGGCGCTTCCTGTGCCTGGAATTCTCCAAGGTGCAGGTGGCCGCGCTGGCGCCGGTCTACGATGCCTGGTCGTTCCAGGTCCTGCCGCGGCTCGGCCAGGCGATCGCGCAGGATGCCGAGAGCTACCAGTACCTCGCCGAGAGCATCCGCATGCACCCGGACCAGGAGACGCTGGCGACCATGATGCGCGCGGCCGGGTTCGGGCAGGTGCGGGTGCAGAACCTCGCCGGCGGCATCGCGGCCATCCACAGCGGCTGGCGCCTGTGATCGGCAAGCAGGTTCTCCTCATCGTCGCCGGCGGCATTGCCGCCTACAAGGCGATCGAGCTGCTGCGCCTGATCCGCAAGGCGGGCGGGCAGGTGACCTGCGTGCTGACGAAGGGGGGCGCCCAGTTCGTGACGCCGCTGACGCTGCAGGCGATCAGCGAGAACAAGGTGTTCGAGGACATCTTCTCGCTGTCCGACGAGAACGAGATGGGCCACATCCAGCTCTCCCGCGCAGCCGACCTCGTGGTGGTGGCGCCGGCCACGGCGGACCTGCTGGCCAAGATGGCGCACGGAATGGCTGACGACCTCGCCTCCACCGTGCTGCTGGCCACCGACAAGCGGGTGCTGGTGGCACCGGCGATGAACGTGCGCATGTGGGAACACCCGGCGACCCAGGCCAACATGGCCACGCTGCGCGCACGCGGCGTCGCCGTCGTCGGCCCGGACGAGGGCAGCATGGCCTGCGGCGAGTTCGGCCCCGGGCGCCTCGCCGAGCCGCCTGCCATCCTGGCCGCCATCGAGGCGCTGCTGTCGCGCCCGCAGCCGCTGGCCGGACGGCACGTGCTGGTCACCAGCGGGCCCACGCACGAGCCGATCGACCCGGTGCGCTACATCGCCAACCGTTCCTCCGGGCGGCAGGGCCACGCCATCGCCGCGGCTTTGGCCGGGCTTGGTGCGCGCGTGACGCTGGTGAGCGGCCCGGTTTCGGTGCCAGACCCGTCCGGCGTGGCAATCCGCCGCGTGGAGACGGCGCGGCAGATGCTGGAGGCCTGCCAGGCCGCGCTGCCGGCCGATGCCGCCGTGTTCTGCGCCGCGGTGGCCGACTGGCGCGTAGCCAGCGAGACCGACCAGAAGCTGAAGAAGACCCCCGGCGGCGCGCCGCCGGCGCTCGCGCTGACACCAAACCCGGATATCCTGGCCACCATCGCCGCCGCCGGTCCCGCCCGCCCGCGCCTTGTGGTCGGCTTCGCCGCCGAGACGCACGACATGCTGGTTCACGCGCAGGACAAGCGCCGGCGCAAGAATGCCGACTGGATCGTGGCCAACGACGTCTCGCCGGCCACCGGCATCATGGGCGGCACCGAGAACGAAGTTCACCTGGTCAGCGAGGCCGGCATCGAACCCTGGCCGCGCCTCGGCAAGGACGAGGTGGCCGCCCGGCTCGCCGACCGCATCGCGAAGGCCCTGGCATGACCGTCCCCGTTCAGGTGAAGCGCCTGCCGCACAGCGAGGGCCTGAAGCTGCCCGGCTATGCCACGCCGGGGGCCGCCGGCATGGACCTGCTCGCGGCCGTGCAGACGCCGCTGGTGCTCCAGCCCGGTGCCCGCACCCTGGTGCCCACGGGGCTCGCCATCGCCCTGCCGCCGGGCTTCGAGCTGCAGGTGCGGCCGCGCTCCGGCCTCGCGCTCAAGAACGGCATCGTGCTGCCCAACAGCCCCGGCACGGTCGACGAGGACTACCGCGGCGAGTTGCAGGTGATCGTGATGAACGCGAGCACGGAGCCGTTCACCATCGAGCGCGGGATGCGCATCGCCCAGGCGGTGCTGGCGCCGGTGGTCCGCGTGGCCTGGACCGAGGTGGCCGAGCTGGACGAGACTCAGCGCGGCACCGGCGGCTTCGGCAGCACCGGCACCCGATAGACCCTACTTGCCCGAGGCCGCGCTGCGGAACAGGTAGAGCCCGCTGCCCGCGATGGTCAGCGCGCCCAGGATGGTGAACACCCCGATCGCCTCGCCGAACACGGTGGCGCCGATCAGCACCGCCCAGAGCAGCGAGGCATAGCCGAACGGCGCCAGCAGCGAGGCGGGGGCGAGGGCCAGCGCGCGGATCTGCAGGAAATGCCCCACCCCCACCAGCGCACCGTGCACCAGCAGGAACGCCACCAGCCAGGGCGGCACCGCCACAAAGTGGAACGGCACCAGCAGGCTGGACGCCACCAACCCCACCACCGAGACGTAGAACAGGCTCGCCACCGGTCCGTCGCGCTGCGCCACCCGGCGTGTCAGCAGCTGGTAGCAAGCATAGGCCGCGGCCGAGAGCAGCGGCAGCGCGATTGCCCAGTCCAGCGCCGTCGCCCCATCCGTGCCGAAGCCGGGCCGGATCACCGCCACCACGCCCAGGAACCCCACCGCCACGGCCAGCGCGCGGCGCCAGCCCACCCGCTCCCCCAGCAGCGGCAGGGACAGCAGCGTGACCAGCAGCGGCGAGGTGAAGGACAGCACCTTGGCGGTGGCGAAGGGCAGGTAGCTCAGCGCGAACACGAAGGCCCCGGCCGAGACCGTCAGCGCCACGCCACGCCCCAGCTGCACGCGCGGCGCGGAGGTGGCAGCCAGCCCCGACCAGCCGATCCAGGGCAGCAGCAGCAGCAGCGATCCGGTCTGGCCCAGGAAGCGCAGCCAGAGCAGCATCGGCACCGTGTAGCTCGCGGTCAGCCCCTTGGTGATCGCATCGAGCAGGCTCGCCATGGTGGCGAAGCCGAGCATCAGCGCGATGCCGGCCAGCGGACGGGACGGAGGTGCGGACACGCGGACTCCCGAAACGGGCCGCCAGATCAGCGCGCGGCGGCGCCCCCGTCAATGCGCGCCGCCCCGGGCGCCCGCAGCGGCAGCAGCAGCGTCACCGCCCAGCAGGCCGCCAGCATCGCCGCGGCACCCGCGAGGCACGCCGCCATGCCGCCGAGCCCGTAGAGCAGGCCGGAGAGCAGGATGCCCAGGCACCGCCCGGCGGCATTGGCCGCATAGTAGAAGCCCACGTCTTCCGCCGCCTTCTCGCTGCCGG
>CANHCJ010000161.1 GCA_947458025.1 Rhodospirillales bacterium
CACCTTCGCCCAGGCGCTGCAGGGCCGCCCCTTCCTGGCCTGACGCCCCGAACCCCGCCTGCGCTACGCTGCGCAACCACCCCCGAGTCGGAGCCGCGCCATGGCCAGCCAGGTCACCATCCACGGCATCAAGAACTGCGACACCATGAAGAAGGCCCGCGCCTGGCTGGAGGAACGCGCCATCCCCCATGCCTTCCACGACTACAAGACCGCCGGCATCACCGAAGCCAAGCTCAAGGCCTGGGCGAAGGAAGTCGGCTGGGAGACGCTGATCAACCGCGCCGGCACCACCTTCCGCAAGCTGCCGGACGCGCAGAAGGAAGGCCTCACCGAAGCGAAGGCCATCGCCCTCATGCTCGCCCAGCCCGGCATGATCAAGCGCCCGGTGCTGGAGGGCCACGGCGCCCTGCTGGTCGGCTTCAAGCCGGAGGCCTACGCCGCCCGCTTCGGCTGAACCCCTCCCATTCCGCCCCTGCGGGTTCCGCCCCCGCCCGCGCGCCGCTAGATTGCCCCCCTCTGGACCAGGGCGCGACTCCGCGTCCCCAACACCGACGATGGAGACCGCCATGGATGCCACCCCAGCCGCGAAGGGCCGCCCCGTCGGCCGCATGTTCTTCGCCAATCCTGGCCCCACCAACATCCCGGATTCCATCCTGCACGCCATCGGCCACGTGGCGGTGGACTTCCACGACCCCACCTTCATGAAGATGTACGACGAGTGCTGGGAGGGGATCCTCCGCATCATGAAGACCACCCAGCACATGTTCATGTACACCGGCTCCGGCCACGCCGCCTGGGAAGCCGCCCTGGTGAACACCCTCTCCCCCGGCGACACGGTGCTGATCCCGGAAACCGGCGCCTTCTCGCTCTCCTGGGGCAGCATGGCCGCCGACCTCGGCATCATCGTGCAGAAGGTGGAGTGCGACTGGCGCCAGGGCGTCGATTTCGCCGCCATCACCGCCGCCCTGAAGGCGGACACCGCCGGCAAGATCAAGGCCGTCTGCGCCGTGCAGAACGAAACCTCCACCGGCATGCACCTGCCGATCGACCAGGTACGCGCCGCCATGGATGCCGCCGGCCACGATGCCCTGCTGATGGTCGACACCATCTCCTCGCTCGGCTGCATGGACCTGCGCATGGACGAGTGGAAGCTCGATGTCGTCGTCGGCGGCAGCCAGAAGGGCCTGATGCTCCCCACCGGCATGGCCTTCACCGGCGTCTCCGACAAGGCGATGAAGGCCGCCGAGGCCTCCACCATGCCCAAGCACTACCTCAACTGGAAGGCGATGGCCGCGCGCAAGCAGCGCAGCTTCATCGGCACCGTGCCCACCAACCAGTTCTACGGCCTGCGTGAATCCATCCGCCTGATCGAGGCCGAGGGCCTGGACAACGTCTTCGCCCGCCACACCCGCCTGGCCCGCGCCGTGCGCGCCTGCGTGCAGCACTGGTCCGGCAACAACGGCCCGCAGCTCTTCTGCGCCAACCCCGCCCGCGAGTCCGACAGCGTCACCGCCGTGCTGATGCCGGAGGGCTTCGACGCCGAGGCGATCCGCAAGACGACCATGAGCCGCTTCAACGTCTCCCTCGGCGGCGGGCTCTCCAAGCTGAACGGCAAGGTCTTCCGCATCGGCCATCTCGGCGACCTCAACGAGCCGATGGTGCTCGGCACGCTGGCCGCGGTGGAAATGGCGCTCAAGATCAACGGCGTCCCGCACACCCCGGGCGGCGTCGATGCCGCCATGGCCAGCCTGACCGCCTGAAGTTGATCCTTCAGGATCAACCGGCTACGGGGCGCTCCTGCAAGGGGGCGCCCTTTGTCTGAGCCGACCCCGCCGCGCGAGCCCCCCACGGTCGCCGCCCTGTTCTGGGGTTTCGCCTCCATCGGCGTGATCGGCTTCGGCGGCGTGCTGCCCTGGGCCAGGCGCATGATGGTGGAACAGCGGCGCTGGCTCACCCCGGCCGAGTTCACCGACCTGCTCGGCCTCTGCCAGTTCCTCCCCGGCCCCAACATCGTCAACCTCTCGGTTGCCCTCGGCAGCCGCTTCCGCGGCATCCCCGGCGCCGCCGCCGCCCTGGTGGGCCTGATCTCCCTGCCGATGGTGATCGTGATGGCCCTCGGCGCCGTCTATGCCGCCTGGAGCGACCACCCCGTGGTGGCCCGCGGGGCAGAGGGTCTGGCCGCCGCCGCCTCCGGCCTCGTCGTCGCCACCGCCCTCAAGATCGCCTCCCCGCTGCGCGGCCAATGGCTCGGCATCGGCATCGCCCTGCTGGTCATCGCCGCCATCGCCCTGCTGCGCCTGCCCCTGGTGCCCACCATGCTGGCGATGGCCCCGCTCTCCATCCTGCTGCACGCCTGGACCCGCCGCGCATGAGCGCCCCCCAATGAGTGACGGGGCAGGCGGCACCGCCCTGGAACTCGCCGGCGTCTTCGGCCAGCTCTCGCTCGTCTCCATCGGCGGCATCAACACCGTCCTGCCGGAGCTGCAGCGCCAGGTGGTGGACCGCCACGGCTGGATGACCGAAGGCGACTTCGCCGCCCTCTTCGCCCTCGCCCAGGCCGCCCCGGGCCCGAACATGCTGGTCTCCACCCTGATCGGCTGGCACGTCGCGGGCCTGGCCGGCGCCCTGGCCGCCACCGCCGCCCTGGTCGGCCCCTGCGCCGTGCTCACCTGGCTGGTCGCCGGCGCCTGGCACCGCTTCCGCGACCGCCCCTGGCGCCTGCTGGTCCAGGCCGGGCTGATGCCCGTCACCGCCGGCCTCGTGGTCGCCGCGGCCATCGTGCTGTCGGAGGCCACGGCGCTCTCCGCCGGCCACGCCCTGCTCACCGCCACGGCCGCCGTGCTGCTCACGGCGACCCGGCTGCATCCGCTCTGGGTTCTGGGCGCCGGCGCCACCCTCGGCGCCGCCGGTCTGCTTTAGCGCAGCGAACGCTGCGGGGCGTCCACCATGGTCGTGCTGCCAGCCGGCAGCACCCGGGTGCTCCACGCATCCGCCACCTCGGAGTAGCGCGGCGTCCCCTGCTCGCCCCGCGGGCGGGCGAGGTTGTTGGCCACCATCACGCCCCGGTCCGGCCGGTCGTAGATGAAGCCGAAGGTCGGATACACGCTGCCGAACCCGCCGCCCGGCAACCCCACCTGCACCGCCGACCAGTCGTTGCGCTCCGACACGTCGATCACCGGCACGGCCCGCGCCACGCGCCCCTTGCCCTGGCCGCCCGGCCCGGCCCAGTTGGCGTGGTCCACTTCCACCGTGCGGCTGTCGATCACCCGCGACACCACGGCCACGTGGCCCAGCCGCATGCGCTGCGTGGAGCGGAAATTCAGGATGCTGCCCGCCTCCGGCCGAAACCCGCGCTCATAGGTGCCGGCAGCCGAGCCCCACCACGCATGCGCATTGCCCTTCACCGTCATCCCGGTCGCCGCGCGCGCGAACGGCACGCAGCTGATCCCGCCCCAGTGGGAAACGTTCACCGACGCCGCCTGCCGCGCCGCCAGCCGCGCCTTCTGCGCCTTCGGGTTGTTCGCCGCCTTCAGCGTCTGGCCCGCCTGCACGCGCTGCTTCTGTGCCGAGCTCTGGGCCGCCTGCAGGCGCGAGCCCGGCTGCGGCATCCCGGCCCGCGGCGGAATCGCCTGCGGCGCGGAAGCGCGCACGGGCCGGGCCTCCTGGCCCTGCGGACGGGACGCCTGCGCTTCGGGCACGCCGACAGCCATCGTGCAGAGGGCGGCGAAGGCCGCGGCAGAGCAGGTGGCGAGAAGGCGTCCGTAGAATCGCATGCGTCGGCTCCTGTGGTGGTGGATGCGCATGGGCTTCGGCTAACAAGCGCGTTACGTGCCTGGCAACCACAGAACGCATGAGTCGCAGGACAGACATGCAATTTCGTCGGATGCCCCTGTGGATAACTGCCACTTTCAGGACGCACGTCCTATTCACCACAAAGTGAATTCGGCTGTTGCAAAGATGCTTATTGCTTGTTGCCGAAATACCACGCCTTTGGAAAGGCTCCCGTGGCGTTCCCGCCGTGCCGCGGGGCAAGCGATCGATCCGCAGAATCAATCACGGCGCGCCGGGGTCCCCAACGCGCCGTGACATAATGAGCAATAGTTAGTGACTTAGTTACTTGCAGGCGGTGACCATGATCTCCACCAGCAGGCGCGGATCGGCCATGTTGGCCTCCACGCAGGCCCGCGCCGGCGCGCCGCCCTTCGGCAGCCACGCCGTCCAGATCTCGTTCATGGCGTCGCGGTCGCGGATGTCCTTCACCCAGATCTGCGCCTGCAGCAGCCGGGTCTTGTCGGTCCCGTGCGTCTCCAGGATCGCGTCGATCTGGTCCAGGATCTCCTTGGTCTGGCCCTTCACGTCCTTGCTCGTGTCCTTGGCCGTGCAGCCCTGGACATAGACGAAGCCGTGGTACTCGACCGCCTTCGAAAGAATGGCGTTCGGTTCAGTGCGGATGATCTTGCTCATCGTGAGCTCCCCCCATGACGGTGACGATGCAGGCCCACGCTTCTACGGTCCCACCCGCCGCACGGCAAGCCGAACCCAAGGCCGAATGACCTGAATCAATGGTCGCACCGCCCCCGCGATGCTAGGACCCTGAAGCGGGCCCGTCCCCTTGTGGCCAGGTGCGGTCGAAGGCAATCTGCCCACACTCTCGCCGGCGCCTCGCCGACCGGACCCGCGCGCCGACCCCGGAAGACTGATGTCGAAAGGAAGAGTGCATGCGCCTGGCGATCCTCAAGGAAAGGGCCGCGTCCGAAACGCGCGTGGCCGCCACGCCGGAAACCGCGAAGAAACTCGCCGCCCTCGGCCTCACGGTCGCCGTGGAGGCCGGCGCCGGCCTCGCCTCGGCCATCAGCGACGACCAGTTCCGTGAAGCCGGCGCCGAAATCGCCCCCGATCCCGCCGCCGCCCTCGCCGGCGCCGCCATCGTCTTCGCCGTGCAGATGCCGGGCGAGGCGGAGCGCGCTCTCATCCCGCGCGGCGCCCTGCTGGTCTGCATCGCCAACGCCTTCGCCACGCCGGAGGTGGTGCCCGCGCTCGCCGCCGCCGGCATCGATGCGGTCGCCATGGAACTCCTCCCCCGCATCACCCGCGCCCAGTCGATGGACGTGCTCTCCAGCCAGGCCAACCTCGCCGGCTACCGCGCCATCGTCGAATCCGCCACCGCCTTCGAACGCGGCTTCCCCATGATGATGACCGCCGCCGGCACCGTCCCGCCCGCCCGCGTCTTCGTCATCGGCGCCGGCGTCGCGGGCCTCCAGGCCATCGCCACCGCCCGCCGCCTCGGCGCCATCGTCTCGGCAACGGATGTCCGCCCGGCCGCCAAGGAGGAGATCAAATCCCTCGGCGCCAGCTTCGTCGGCGTGGAGGACGAGGAAACCGCCGCCCAGAAGGGCGCCTATGCCGGCCAGATGAGCGAGGCCTTCCTGAAGAAGCAGGCCGAGCTGGTCGCCGCCACGGTCGCCAAGAACGACATCGTCGTCTGCACGGCGCTGGTCATGGGCCGCCGCGCCCCCACGCTCCTCACCGAAGCCATGGTCCACACCATGAAGCCCGGCAGCGTGGTCATCGACCTCGCCGCCGATGCCGGCGGCAACTGCGCGCTCACCATCCCCGGCGAGGCCATCACCACCCCCGGCGGCGTGAAGGTGCTGGGCTACCGCAACTGGCCCGGCCGCATCGCCGTCGCCTCCTCCGCGCTCTACGCCCGCAACCTCCTCACCTTCCTCACCGCCTTCTGGGACAAGGAGGCCCGCGCGCCCAGGCTGCCCGAAACCGACGAGATCGTCCGCGGCACCCTCCTCACCCGCGCCGGCGCCGTGGTGCACGCCCAGTTCGCACCGAAAGCGGCCGCCTGACCCGCTCGGCATCCGACCCACCGGAGAACGACCGATGACCCCCGCCCAACTGGCCGACCAGGCCGCCGCGTTGGCCCACAACCTGCGCACCTATGCGGATGCCGCCGGCCCGGTGGCCGAGGCGGTGCAGCCCTTCGTCTTCCTGCTCGCCATTTTCCTCATGGCCTGCTTCGTCGGCTACTACGTGGTCTGGAACGTCACCCCCGCGCTCCACTCCCCGCTCATGGGCGTCACCAACGCCATCTCCTCGGTCATCGTCGTCGGTGCCATGCTGGCCACGGGCCTGGCCGAAAGCGGCTGGGCCCGCACCTTCGGCTTCATCGCCGTCATGCTCGCCGCCGTGAACATCTTCGGCGGCTTCGTCGTCACCCAGCGCATGCTCTCGATGTTCAAGAAGAAGGGCTGAGCTCATGTCCGCCAGCCTCACCTCGGCCATCTACCTGGTCGCTGCCGTCCTCTTCATCCTCGCGCTCCGCGGCCTGTCCCATCCGGAAACCTCCCGCCAGGGCAACCGGATGGGCATGATCGGCATGGCCATCGCCATCGGCGCCACGCTGCTGCAACAGGGCATGTCCGCCTCCGGCTTCGGCCTCATCCTGCTGGCGCTGGCCATCGGCGGCGGCATCGGCACGCTGGTCGCCCTGCGCATCCAGATGACGGCGCTGCCCCAGCTCGTCGCCGCCTTCCACTCCCTGGTCGGCCTCGCCGCCGTCTTCGTCGCCGCCGCCGCCCTCTACGCGCCGGAAAGCTTCGGCATCGGCCGCCCCGGCGACCTCCACGCCCAAAGCCTGGTGGAGATGTCCCTGGGCCTGGCCATCGGCGGCATCACCTTCTCCGGCTCGCTGATCGCCTTCGCCAAGCTCCAGGCGCTCATGAAGGGCAACCCGATCACCTTCCCGATGCAGCACCAGATCAACCTGGGCATCGCGCTGGTCATCCTCGCCCTGGTCATCGCCTTCGTCGCCACCGGCGGCAACGCGGTGCTGTTCTGGCTCATCGCCATCCTGGCCATCGCGCTCGGCTTCCTGCTCATCATCCCCATCGGCGGGGCGGACATGCCGGTGGTCGTCTCGATGCTGAACTCCTACTCCGGCTGGGCCGCCGCCGGCATCGGCTTCACCATCGGCAACCTCGCCCTCATCATCACCGGCGCCCTGGTCGGCGCCTCCGGCGCGATCCTGTCCTACATCATGTGCAAGGGCATGAACCGCAGCATCATCAACGTGCTGCTGGGCGGCTTCGGGACGGACGGCGGCACCGCCTCAGGCCCGGCCGCGGGCGGCGACCGCACCGTGAAGGCGGGCGCCGCCGAGGACGCCGCCTTCATCATGAAGAACGCCTCCAAGGTCATCATCGTCCCCGGCTACGGCATGGCCGTCGCCCAGGCCCAGCACGCCCTGCGCGAAATGGCCGACACGCTGAAGAAAGAGGGCGTCACGGTGAAATACGCCATCCACCCCGTCGCCGGCCGCATGCCCGGCCACATGAACGTCCTGCTCGCCGAAGCCAACGTGCCCTACGACGAAGTCTTCGAACTGGAGGAGATCAACAGCGAATTCTCCAGCGCGGACGTCGTCTACGTCATCGGCGCCAACGACGTCACCAACCCCGCCGCCAAAACCGACCCCCAGTCCCCGATCTACGGCATGCCCATCCTGGAAGTGGACAAGGCCGGCACCGTCCTCTTCGTCAAACGCTCCATGGCCAGCGGCTACGCCGGCGTGGACAACGAACTCTTCTTCCGCACCAACACCATGATGCTCTTCGGCGACGCGAAGAAGATGACCGAGGAAATTGTCCAATCCCTCGGGCATTAGGCAAGCAAGCGGTTCTTTTTTGAAAAAAAGAACCAAAAAACTTTTCTCCCTTTGCCCCACCTCCCCCCCTCGTAGGGCGGGTCGCGAAGCGGACCCGCCACCTCCTCCACCCCACCCACCCGCGAAGACGAAGAGAACCCCACTCCCCCTGTCCTCTCTCCGTCTCGCGGTCTCCATGTGAAACCCTTGCCGGCGGACCGACCGGACCAAACCTCCGGCCATGCGCACATCCTCCGGCGCCCGCCTCCCCTGTCAAACCGAAAATTTCCCACAAGCTAAGATTTTTTTCTGTTTCACCGGCCTTGCCTGTGCTCTTAGTCCCGGTGATGACCACATCAACCGCCGCACCGGTCGAAGCCGACGCACCGCGCCCCTGGGCGCGGGCCACCCTGCACGCCCGGATTCCGGCGGTTCTCAAGCTCCTGCTGCTGGCCCTGCTCGCCGCCTTCTCGAAGGCGAGCCCCGCCGCCCGCACGCTGCGCGCCCTGCGCCAGGACTGGCTCTTCTCCACCCACGCCGACCTCGCAGACGACCTGGACTCGGCCCAAAACCCGTACACCCTCCGCCGCCTCCTCCAGCTCCGCGCCCTCATCGGCTGGCTCATGCGCGGCACCCGCAATCGCGGCATGACCCTTTCAGGCAACCGCGCGCCCGGACTCTGCCCGGCGCAGTCCGCCCGCGCGCCGCCATAGCCGGCCCACGCCCGAAATCACCCTGAATCCGTCGCCAAAACCCCGCTTACGGCGGCGATCACGCACGCCTGCAGCCTGGGCGCGCCCCGCTCAGCGCCAATGCCCGCGCCCGTGCCAGTTCCCATGCCCGTGCCCGCGCCACGGCCGATGCCCGTAATGCGGCCGGTAGGTCGGCCCGAAGCTGCCGCCGAAATAGATCGTCGGCGGCGGCGCATACACCGGCGCCGGCGCGGCGTAGTAGCCCTCCGCCGGGTAGGCCACGCAGCCGCCCAGGGCCAGCAGCATCAGCGCGGCAAGGGCGGGGAGAATTCGGGCCGGCTGCATGGCTGGTCGCTCCGCTGGAGGCATCAGTCCTGCGCGTCGAATGCGGCAACCCGATGGATGGCCGCGCCCACGTCCTGCCATGAAGCCCCTTCATGCTGCGCCCAGGCCCGCCATTCCGCGGGCCGGAGAGCCCGCCCGATGCGCCCCCTGCTCCTGGCCCTTCCCCTCGCCGCCCTGCTGGCCCTCTCCCCCGCCGCCGCC
>CANHCJ010000162.1 GCA_947458025.1 Rhodospirillales bacterium
CCCCATGCAGCACCGGCGTCCGGAACAGCCGCTCCGCCTTGGAAATCCCGCGCAGGAACGCCCCCCGCCCCGCCTCCCAGGCCTCGTCCGAAAGATGCGCGAACTCAAGCCGCAGCGCCGCCGTATTGGCATCGAACACCGCCGGCGCCTCCCCCAGCGGCGTCAGGTCCAGGTCCAGCATCCACACCCGCGCCGCCCACGCCGCCTCGCCCATCCCCGCCTCCGGCCCCGCGGCCAGGTGGTTCGCCGTGGCCAGGATCGTCCCCGTCACCCAGGCAATCCCCTCCGCCGGCAACCCCGCCCCCGCCGCCTCCCACAGCGAAGCCGACCGCGCCTCGTTGTCCTTGCGCGCGGCGTCATAGATCGCATCGTGATACGCGATCGCGCAGGCCAGCCACTGGTGCCAGGGCGCCTCCCGCACCACCCCGGCCCCGAACCGCAAATGCCGCTCCCACAGCAGCGCCACATGCCCCGTCCCGTGATAATGCCGGTCCGCCCCCGCCAGCAGCCCGCGAAGCTCCGCCTTGGCCCCGTCCGAAACCGGCACCAGCGAAAGCACATCGGCCAGGGGATCGCTCGGCATCGCTCGTCACTCCGGGGCTTGGCCGGCGCGGCCCGCCCCCGCCATCCTGCCGCTTTGGCAGGAGGATCGCCATGCCCCGCAAGCTAGCCATCATCACGGGAGGTGCCCGCGGCATCGGCCGCGGCTGCGCCCACGCCCTGGCCGAGAAGGGCCTCGACCTCGCCCTGGTCGACCTGCTCGCCCCCGAGATGGACCGCACGAAAGCCGAACTCGAAGCCCTCGGCGCCACCGTCACCTGCCACGAGGCCGACGTATCCGATTTCGCCCGCGCCGCCGCCGTCATCGCCGAGGTCATGGCCGCCCATGGCCGCATCGACGTGCTGGTGAACAACGCCGGCCGCGGCAACCCCAAGGGCATCACCGAGATCACCGAGGCGGAGTTCGACCGCACCATCGCGGTGAACCTGAAAAGCTGCTTCAACTACATCCACGCCGCCGTGCCCCACATCCAGGCGGGCGGCGGCGGGCGCATCGTCTCGATGTCCTCGCTGAACGCCTTCTCCGGCGGCGTCACCAGCGCCGTCTCGAAGTTCAGCTACGCCGCCGCCAAGGCCGGCATCCTGGGCATGACCCGCGCGCTGGCCAAGGAACTCGGCCCCAGCATCGCCATCAACGCCATCTGCCCGGGCGTGATCGAAACCGAACTCGGCAACTCCCTCACCAAGGCCCGCGGCCCCGAACTCATGAAAGGCATCGCCCTCGGCCGCCTCGGCACCCCGCAGGACGTCGCCCAGCTGGTCGCCTTCCTCGCCACGGTGGAACCCAACTTCATCACCGGCCAGTCCTTCGTGATCGACGGCTTCCAGTGGGTCTGCTGATCCGCCCATCATTGTCGACAACGGGGTTGCCACGGCGAGTGAACGGTCGGTAACCTCGCCCCGGGGGAGGAAGGGCCGCAAGGCACCTTCCACGAAGCGTCCGGGAAGACAAGCCAATGCGTCCGCAAGGGAAAGGCCGGCCGGCGGTGCAACGCGAACAGGTCGCGCGATGAGCGATGCCCCCCTGCTCGATGTCCGCGGCCTCGGCATCTCCTTCCTGATCGGCGGCGGCAGCGTCCACGCCACCCAGGATGTCAGCTTCGCCGTCCAGCCCGGGGAGCGCGTGGGCATCGTCGGCGAAAGCGGCTGCGGCAAGACCATCACCGGCCTCTCCCTGCTCGGCCTCCTCCCCGCCGCCACCACCCGCGTCGTCGGCCAGGCGATGTTCGAGGGCGAGAACCTGGTCGGCCTGCCGCTCTCGCGCATGCGCCATGTGCGCGGCCGCAAGATCAGCATGATCTTCCAGGAACCGATGAGCGCGCTCGACCCGGTCTTCACCATCGGCCAGCAGATCGGCGAGACCATCCGCACCCACTTCAAGGTGGACAAGAAGCAGGCCCGCGAACGCGCCATCGAGGCGCTGGCCAGCGTGGGCATCCCCAGCCCCGCCCGGGTGCACGACAGCTACCCGCACCAGCTCTCCGGCGGCATGCGCCAGCGCGCCATGATCGCCATCGCCCTGGTCTGCGAGCCCCGCCTGCTGATCGCCGACGAGCCCACCACGGCGCTCGATGTCACCATCCAGGCCCAGATCATCGACCTGCTGCTGGACCTCTCCGCCCGGCAGGGCACCGCGCTGCTGTTCATCACCCACGACCTCGGCGTGATCGCCGAGACCTGCACCCGCATGATCACCATGTACGCCGGCCAGGTGGTGGAGGACGCGCCGGTAGACAGCGCCCTGGTCCGCCCGCGCCACCCCTACACCTCCGGCCTGCTGCGCTCCCTGCCGCGCCTGTCGGCCCGCGGCGCGATGCTGCCCTCCATCGCCGGGCGCGTGCCCACCCTGCGCGACATGCCCACCGGCTGCCGCTTCGCCGAACGCTGCGCCCACCGGCAGGAGGCCTGTGCCGCCCCGCAGGCGATCGAGCAGGAAGGCGCCCACCAGGTGCGCTGCTGGCGCCAGGGCGAGCTGGTGCTGCCAGGCGCGCTCACCGACCGCGAGGCCGCGGCATGACCGCGCCTATCGTCAGCGTGGACGAGCTGCGCATCCGCTTCCCCACCCAGGACCGCCGCGAGACGGTGAAGGCGGTGGACGGCGTCAGCTTCGACGTGATGCCCGGCGAGACCTTCGGCATCATCGGCGAAAGCGGCTCCGGCAAGTCCACGCTGGGCCGTGCCGTGGTGTGCCTGCTGAAGCCCACCGAGGGCCAGGTGCGGCTGGGCGGCATCGACCCCTATTCGCTGCCATCGGCCGAGCTGCGCCGCCGGCGGCGGGCCTTCCAGATCATCTTCCAGGACCCCAACGCCGCGCTCAACCCGCGCATGAGCGTGATCGATTCCATCCGCGAGCCGCTGGACATCATCGGCGAGGGCAGCCGCGACAGCCGCACCCGCATCGCCCGGGAGATGCTGGAGCGCGTCGGCCTGCGCCCCGAATTCGGCCAGCGCTACCCGCATGAGCTTTCCGGCGGGCAGAAGCAGCGCATCAACATCGCCCGCGTGCTGACCGTGCGCCCCAGCGTGATCGTGTGCGACGAGGTGGTGGCCGCGCTCGACGTTTCGATCCGCGCCGACATCCTGAACCTGTTCGCCGAGCTGCAGCGCGAGTTCGGCCTCACCTACCTGTTCATCACCCACGACCTCGGCGTGGTGAGCCATGTCAGCTCCCGCATTGCCGTGATGTACCTGGGCAAGTTCATGGAGATGGGCCCGGCCGACGAGATCGCCGAGCGGCCGCTGCACCCCTACACCCAGGCGCTGCTCTCGGCCGAGCCGATCCCGCTGCCGTCTTCCATGCGCGCCACGCGGCGGATCATCCTGCAGGGCGAGATCCCGAGCCCCACCAACCCGCCCAGCGGCTGCCGCTTCCGCACCCGCTGCCCGCATGCCCAGGCGGTCTGCGCCAGCGAGATGCCGGCCTGGCGCGAGGCCGCCCCCGGGCGGTTCGTGGCCTGCCACTTCGCCGGCGAGGCGACCGGCCACCCCATCGACCCAACCACGACCCAGGAGGCGACCGCATGAACGCGCCCATCAAGCTGCCCAGCGGCCGGATCGACCGGCGGACCTTCCTGGCGCTCACCGGCGCGGCCGTGGCGGCCGGAGGGCAGGCCCATGCCCAGAAGCGCGGCGGCACGCTGCGGCTTTCGGCGCAGAGCAATCCCTCCAGCCTCGATCCGCAGACCGGCAATTCCGGCTCCGACCACGTGATCCTGTATCCGCTCTATGATTCGCTGGTGGAATGGGACTACGCCACCCTGCAGGCCAAGCCGGGCCTGGCGGAGAAATGGACCTACCCCGACCCGACCACGCTGGTGATGACCATCCGCGACGGCATCACCTTCCACGACGGCACCAAGTGCGATGGCGAGGCGGTGCGCTACAACCTGCTGCGGGCGATGCGGCACGAGCGATCGAACGTGAAGTCCGACCTCGGCACCGTGGCCGACATCACCGCCGCCGGCCAGACCGTGACGCTGAAGCTGAAGCAGCCGGATTCCGCGCTGCCGCTGATCCTTTCGGACCGCGCCGGCATGATCTCCTCGCCCAAGGCGATGGAGGAGCACGGCCGCGACTACGATCGCCGGCCGGTGGGCACCGGGGCGATGCGCTTCGTGTCCTGGGCGGACAACGAGCGCGTGGTGATGGTGAAGAACGACAGCTACTGGAAGAAGGACCGCCCGCTGCAGGACGGCATGGTGTTCCAGGTGATCCCGGAGCTGCCGACCGGGCTGCGCAGCGTGACCGCGGGACAGAACGACCTCGTGTACTACCTGGTACCGCAGCAGAAGCAGCTGATCGACCGGGCGCGCAACCTGGGCTCCGCCGTGGGCCCGTCGCTGCTGTGCGTGCATGCCTACTTCAACTACGGCCGCGCGCCGCTGGACAACGTGAAGGTGCGCCAGGCGCTGAACTGGGCGGTGGACCGCGAGGAGTTCAACAAGGCGACCCATGGCGGCATCGCGGAGACCACCTCCACCATCCTGCCCCGCGCGCACTGGGCCTGCGCCACCGAGCTGTCCGGCCATTTCAGCTACGACCCCGACCGGGCGCGCAAGCTGCTGGCCGAGGGCGGGTACCCGAACGGCATCGACATCCTGGGCATCGGCTATGCCGAGCAGCTGCAGGTGCAGCAGCAGGAAGTGCTGATGGAGCAGATGCGCCGCGCCGGGATCCGCATGCGCTGGGAGCGCTACACCGGCCCGCCGACACCGGCGGCGTTCTTCGCGGAGAAGAAGGGCGACCTGCTGCTGGCCCCCTGGACCGGGCGGCCGGACCCGAGCCTGACCTACCAGCTGGTGTTCGGTGCCGGCAGCTACTTCAACGCCGGGCGCGGCGAGGGTGCGCCGGGGCTGACCGAGGCGCTGCTGGCCACGCGCAGCTCCGATGACCTGGCCGTGCGCAAGGAGGCGTTCCGCAAGCTGCAGCAGATCATCACCGACAACGCGCTGCACCTGCCGCTGCTGTTCCGCCCGGAGCTGACCGCCTACAGCGCGAAGGTGAAGGGGTACAAGCCGAACCTGCTGGGCAAGCCGAAGTTCGAGGACGTGTGGCTGGAGGGCTAGGCGCCATGCTCGCGAATGCCCCCCGGCTGCGGCTGGTGGGGCGCCGGCTGGTGCAGTTCGTGCCGGTGATCGTGCTGGCCACCTTCGTGGTGTTCGGGCTGCTGAAGCTGGTGCCCGGCGACCTCGCGGCCACGCTGGCCGGCGAGTACGCCACCGAGGAACGCATCGCCCAGATCCGCCAGGACTATGGGCTGAACGACCCGTTCCTGGTGCAGTACGGGCGCTGGCTGTGGAACGCGGTGCAGCTGGATCTCTCGCGCTCCTTCCAGTCCAACGAGCCGGTGCTGGACCAGATCCTGCACCGGTTCCCGACCACGATGCTGCTGGTGGCCGGCGCGCTGCTGATCTCGCTGGCCGTGGGCGTGCCGCTGGGCATCCTGGCGGCGACCAATGCCGGCTCGCGGCTGGACGTGGCGGTGACCTCGCTTTCCTCCTTCGGGGTGGCGCTGCCGAATTTCTGGCTGGCGATGATCCTGGTGGCGACCTTCTCGCTGTCGTGGGGCTGGTTTCCGGCCACCGGGGCGGTGCGCTTCTCTGCCGATCCGCAGGGGGCGATCTGGCATGCGGTGCTGCCCTCCATCGCGCTGGCCGCGGGCGGGATTGCCGAGGTGGTGCGGCAGCTGCGCTCGGCGCTGATCGAGATCCTGTCCTCGCAGTATGTGCGCACGCTGTATGCCAAGGGGCTGTCGCCCTCGGCCATCCTGTGGAAGCACGGGCTGAAGAACGTGGCCGTCACGCTGCTGACGGTGATCGGGCTGCTGGCGAGCCGGCTGCTGGGCGGGGCGGTGGTGATCGAGGCGGTGTTCGCCATTCCCGGCATGGGCAGCATGGTGGTGCGGGCGGCGATCGTGAAGGATTTCCCGGTGGTGCAGGGGGTGGTGTTCACCATGGTGATCCTGGTGATCGCCATCAACCTGGTGATCGACCTGCTCTACACCATCGTCGATCCGCGGGTGGCGCTGAAATGAGGGCGCTTCGGGATTGGCTTGGTGGGAACACGGCCGCGGTGCTGGCGCTGTTCTTCCTGGTGGCGTTGTTCGCGCTGGCGCTGGCGGCGCCGCTGGTGGCGCCCTATGGGCCGACGGCGCAGAACCTGGGCAACACGCTGGCCGAGCCGAGCTGGCAGCACTGGATGGGCACCGACGATTTGGGCCGCGACGTGCTGAGCCGGCTGATCCATGGCGCGCCGGCCTCCCTGTTCGCGAGCTTCCTGGCCGTGGGGGTGGCCGCCGCCATCGGGGTGCCGGTGGGGCTGCTGGCCGGGTTCATGGGCGGATGGGTGGACGATGCGATCAGCCGGGTGATCGACACGCTGCTGTCCTTCCCCGGGATCGTGCTGGCGATCGGGGTGACCGGCGCGCTGGGCATTGGGCTGACCAACGCCATGCTGGCGGTGGGGATCGTGTTCGCGCCCGGCCTGGCGCGGCTGATGCGGGCGCAGACGCTGGTGGTGAAGCAGGAGCTGTACGTGGATGCCTCGCGCTGCTTCGGGGCCAGCCTGTGGCGCATCCTGCTGCGGCACGTGATGCCGAATGCGATCCAGCCGGTGATCGTGCAGGTGACGCTGCTGCTGGCGGTGGCGCTGCTGGCGGAGGCGAGCCTGTCGTTCCTGGGCCTGGGCGTGCAGCCGCCGCAGCCGAGCTGGGGCGGGATGCTGGCGCGGGCCTACAACTACATGGAGCTGGCGCCGGAGCAGATGTATGCGCCGGGCATCGCCATCCTGCTGACCGCGCTGGCGTTCAACACGCTGGGCGAGGCGCTGCGCCAGGCGCTGGACCCGACGCGCCGGCGGCGCTGATCGAGAGGGAGTCTTTGTTTTGCGCGCGGCCGCCGGCCAGCCCCGCGCGCGATACCCATCGGCGCAATGGCCGGAAGAGTCGGCCATTGCGCCGATGGGTATCAGGCGCCTTCGCCGATATCCCACCAGATGCCCGCCATCAGGCCGAGGCCCTCGCGGAACAGGGAGCCGAGGCCGTGCTCGTTGGGGCCGTGCTGGCCGCAGCCGCCGTAGGAGTGCGGGATCCAGATGACGGGGGTGCCGAGGATCTCGCGGAAGTATTCCGAGGGGCCGGAGGCGCCGATGGTGGGGATGACGTTGGGCGGCCGCCCCGCGGTGCGGGCCATGGAGGCGACGACCTTCTGCACCCAGGGGTCGTCGGGGTCGGTGCGCGAGGCGGGGAAGAAATCGCGCTCCAGCACCGGCTCGATGCCGACGTTCTGGAAGCCCTCGCGGTCGAGATGGGCGCGCAGGCTGGGGATGATGGCTTCGCTTTGCACGTCGACTGTGTGGCGCACCTGCAGGCGGGCGCGGGCGGTGCCGCCGACGGCGTTCACGGGGGATTCCGGCTGGCCGCTGATGCTGGCGAGCACGACGGCGCTGGTCCAGGCGTAGATGCGCTCGGCGCGGGTGAGGTTGGGTTCGCCCCAGCCGAGATCCGGGGTGGGGGCGCCGGGCTGGTCCTCGATCACCACGGCGCGGGCGGCCTGGGTGACGGCGTCGGGCACGTGCTTCGGGGTCCAGCCATCGACCAGGATGCGGCCGTCGCGGCTGAAGATGCTGGTGATGGCGTAGGAGAGCAGCACGCCGGGATCGATCAGCAGGCCGCCCCAGTGGCCGGAATGGTGGCTGCCCTCGCGCAGGTTCACCACGAGGTCGAAGGCGACGCCGGCGCGGGTGCCGAGCGTGACATCGGGGATGGTGAGGCTGGTGCGGGGGCCATCGAGCGCGATGAAGACATCCGCCGTGCAGAGGGCGCGGTGGCGGCGGAGGAATTCGTCCAGCCCCGGGGAGCCGGCTTCCTCGCCGGTTTCGACCATGAGCTTGACGTTGAAGCCGAGGGTTCCGCGTTCGGCGATGACGGCGCGCAGGGCATCCAGCGCCAGGAGGTGCTGGCCCTTGTTGTCCACCACGCCGCGGCCGTAGATGCGGTCGCCCTCGACGGTGACCTGCCAGGGGTCCAGCCCCTTGCGCCAGCGTTCTGGCATCGGCCGGACGACGTCGCCGTGGCCGTAGAGCAGGACCGTGGGCTTCGCCGGGTCCTCGATGCGGGTGGCGAGGAGGACGGGGCCGTGCTGGGGCAGAGGGTTGTCCAGCACCTGGGGGGTGAAGCCCAGTTCGGCGGCCATGGGGCCGAGGACGTGGTGGCAGTAGCGCTCCAGGTCCGGCTTGTGGTCGGGCGGGTGGCTTTGGGTGGGGACGGCGACGAGGGCGCGCAGGCGGGCGAGGTAGGAGCCGTCGTCGAAGTAGGACTGGGCGCGGGCGATGGCGGCGTGGCGGCTCATGTGGCGCTTTCGAGGTCGGCGCAGGTGACGCGGTTGTCGCCGAAGCAGATGATGGCGCCGCGGACGCCCGGGGGGCGGTTGCCGCGGCTGCGGAGTTCGTGGGCGGGGACCTCGAGCCAGACGTTGGGAGCCTCGGGGCCGAAGGTTTCCTTGTCGATGTAGGCGAGGATGCGGCCGTCATCGTTGGGGATGACGGCGGTCTGGCGGCAATGGGCGAAGTCGCAGCAGGACCAGCCGTCGCGGCTGCGCAGGTCGTCGAACCACTTCTTGACCTCCGGGCTCGGCGTGACGCCGGGCGGGGGGGCGGCGTGGGCGGGCCAGGCGAGGGCGATGGCAAGGGCCAGAGCGGCGAGATGGCGCGGCATGGGACGTCCTCCTGCGGGGAGGGTAGAGGCGGGGGGTGGGCAGGGGAAGGTGATGTTAATTTCGATAACGGAACAACGAGGGCC
>CANHCJ010000163.1 GCA_947458025.1 Rhodospirillales bacterium
TTCCCAGCACCCGCAGCCGCGCCAGCAGCGCCCCGTCGGCCCCCAGCGCCCGCCCCGCCGCCGCCATCACCCCGCCCGCCGTCGCCGCCAGATAGGCGCGCCACGCCGCAAGGTCGGGAATCGCGGGCTCCGCCTCCGCCTCGCGCCCCTCGATCATGCCCAGCAGGTCATCCGGCACCAGCAGCCCCTGGGCGATCGCGTCGGCCAGCGGGGTGGCCACCTCGTGCTTCTTGCGCACCCCCTCCACCACCTCGCGCCACCATTGCAGCCGGATCAGCGCCAGGGTGGGCTCGCGCGTCACCTCGCGCGCCCGGGCCAGCTCGTGGTTGAACGCATACAGCGTGAACAGCGCCTCCCGCCGCGCCGCGGGGGCGAACAGCGCGGCCAGGAACCGGTCCGGATCATGCCGCCGCACCAGGGCCGCGCAGGGGGAAAGGGCAGGGGAGTCGCTCATGCCCCCTCACCTGCCGCCACATTGTCGCCCGGGCAAGCTTGACCTGGGGGGAGCCCGGCCATAGCTACGCAGGGCGTCCTCATCCGCAAAACATTCCCGGAGAACGGCTTCATGGCCTTCACACTCCCCGCCCTCCCCTACACCACCTCCGCCCTCGCGGCGAAGGGCATGTGCCAGGAAACCCTGGAGCTGCATCACGGCAAGCACCACCAGGCCTATGTCACGGCCCTGAACGGCTTCGTCGAGAAGGACGCCTCGCTGCAGGGCAAGTCCCTCGATGAGATCGTCAAGATGTCGCACAACAACGCCGCCATGGCCGGCGTGTTCAACAATGCCGGCCAGCATTGGAACCACATCCTGTTCTGGCAGAACATGTCCGCCACCGGCGGCGGCATTCCGGGCGCGCTGGAAAAGAAGCTGGTCGAGGATTTCGGCAGCGTCCAGGCCTTCAAGGATGCCTTCAAGACCGCCGCCACCACCCAGTTCGGCAGCGGCTGGGCCTGGCTGATCCTGGGCACCGACGGCAAGCTGAAGTGCACCAAGACCCCGAACGGCAGCAACCCGCTCGCCACCGGCGAGGGCCGCGCCCTGCTCGGCTGCGACGTGTGGGAGCACAGCTACTACCTGGATTTCCGCAACCGCCGCCCGGACTACGTCACCAACTGGCTGGACAACCTGGCCAACTACGAGGGCATCACCCTCTGAGGCTCCACAGCCCGGACACGGAAAGGGCCCCGCAAGGGGCCCTTTTTCGTGGCATCACCCGAACCGGTTCGGCCCCTCGGTGCCGCGCTGGCACCAGAACACGATCAGCACGACCTGCCCCACCAGAGGCACCAGGTGGATCAGCTGCCACCACCCGCTGCGGCCGATGTCGTGCAGCCGCCGCGCCCCCACCGCCAGCGACGGCACCAGCAGCGCCAGGGTGAACAGGTTGTTGACCGGGCTCATGTCCGCCATGCCGAACAGGATCAGGTCCACGATCCCCGCCGCCAGCCCGCCCAGCAGGCCGAACAGCATGAACCACCAGAATTCCGGCCGCCGCGCCCGCCCGCTAAAGGTGGCGTATTTCGCGAAGCAGGTCTGGATCGCCCCCACGAACGTGTCGGGGTTCGCCGGGCCCGAAGCCCCCGCCGGCGCCGGCGGCACGCCCAGCTGCGGCGCCAGCGGCGAGCGCGACAAGGGCTCCCAGGCGGCCATGCCCGCGCTCCACACCATCGTGTCGCCGCGCACCGCGCCGGCCCGCACCAGCGCCGCCATCTGCTCCACCGAGAACGGGCCCTTCTGGCTGCCCTGGTCGGCGTAGTGCCACTGCCCCGCGCCCGCGTGCGACATCGTCGCCTCCCTGTCCTGAATCGTCCGCCGCCTAGGAAGGCCCGCCCAGCAGCCCCCGCACCGACACGTCCTCGTCCAGATCCGGCCAGTGGATGCCCTTGCCGCGCCCGATCAGCCGCCAGTTCGCCCGCGCCGCCGGCGCCGCATCGCGCAGCCGCGGAAACCATTCGAGCGGCGCCGACACCTCCCGCCCATCGGCCAGCACCACCCGCAGCGCCGCGCCGGTCACTTCCACATCGACCGCGACGGGATCAAGGCTGACGGCCGAAATGCTCATCCCACGCCTCCAGGAAGCTCGCACGGTGCTCCTGCACCAGCATACGCAGCCTGGTCAGCGCGTGCGAACGGAAACCGCTGGAATCCGCAGGGCCACCGGCTCGTGGCCTTCCAGGCTGTAGAAGAAGAAGCGATGCCCATCGATCCTGAGAACGGTGGGCACCGCGCCGGCTCAGCTCTTCTCCGCCGGCTTGGCGTCGTTGGCCGGCTTCGGCTCGCCCAGCACCGCGGTGATCGTCTCGCGCAGCACCTTCACCTTCACGTTGGGCGCGATCTCCACCTCGATCTCGTTGCTGCCCTCCACCGTGCGCTGCACCACGCCGATCATGCCGCCGCCCGTCACCACGCGGTCGTTGCGCTTCAGCGCGCCCAGCTTCTCGCGCAGCCGTTTCTGCGCCTGCTGCTGCGGGCGGATCAGCAGGAAATAGAACACCGCGAAGATGAGGAGGATGGGCAGGAACTGCCCCACCGTGGTGGCGATGCCACCCATGTCCTGCGCGTAGGCCGGGGAAATCAGCATGAAGGGGTTCCGGGTTGCTCTGAAGGTCGCCGGACCATAGTTTCCGCGCCTTCCACGTCAAGCACGATCGGACCGCCCACGCCATGGACCAGCGCCTGCTCGAAGCCGCCCTCCGCATTGCCGATGCGCTGGACCGCCTCGCCCCGCCCCCGCCGCCCGTGCCCGACCTCACTCTGGCCGACGCCTTCGTCTGGCACCCGGAGGGCCGCGAGCTGCGCCCGGTGCCCCATGTCAGCCGCGTGGACCTCCCCCTGCTGCAGGGCGTCGAGAACCAGAAGCAGCTGATCCTGGAGAACACCAGCCGCTTCGCCGCCGGCCTGCCGGCCAACAACGCCATGCTCTGGGGCGCGCGCGGCATGGGCAAGTCCTCCCTGGTCAAGGCCGTCCACGCCGACATCAACGCCGCCCGCCCCGGCAGCCTCGCCCTGATCGAGATCCACCGCGAGGACATCGCCTCCCTGCCCGACCTGCTCCGCCTGCTGCGCCTGCCCACGCTGAAGGGCGCCGCGCGCCGCTGCCTGATCTTCTGCGACGACCTGTCCTTCGAGCGCGAGGACGCCGACTACAAGGCGCTGAAATCCGTGCTCGATGGCGGCATCGAGGGCAGGCCCGCCAACGTGCTGTTCTACGCCACCTCCAACCGCCGCCACCTGATGCCGCGCGACATGATCGAGAACGAGCGCAGCACCGCCATCCACGCCGGCGAGGCGATCGAGGAGAAGGTCTCCCTGTCCGACCGCTTCGGACTGTGGATCGGCTTCTACCCCTGCGACCAGGACACCTACTTCGCCATGATCGACGGCTATGCCGCGGTGATGAAGCTGCCGATCTCCCAGACCGAGCTGCACGCCGCCGCGGTGGAATGGACCGTCACCCGCGGCTCCCGCTCCGGCCGCGTCGCCTGGCAGTTCATCCAGGACATCGCCGGCAGGCTGGGCGTGGCGGCCTAGCGCTCCAGCCGCGCCAGCACCTGGCGCAGCTGCCGCGCCGGCAGCATCACCTCGCCCTCCAGCAGCGCCATGTCGAACGGCCGCACCGGCGCGGTGAACGCCCAGTCGAAGCGGTGCCCGGCCAGGCAGGCCAGGTCCCAGTAGAAGGTGTCGTAGTAGCCGGGGCTCAGCATGCCCACATGCCCGCCCGCCGGCATCGCCCCGATCAGCGTCAGCCCCGCGCCGAACGGCCCGGCCACGCAGCGCGCCCCGGCGAACAGCGCCACCTGCTCCGGGAACGGCAGCACCGAAGGCTCCACCACGGTGAACCCCATCGCCTGCGCCAGCGCCGCCGCCTCCGCCGCATTGGCCACCCGGCGCCGCCCGCTCTCCGGCCGCGCGACGAACAGCCGCTCCACCGCCCCCGCCGCCGGCGCGGCCGCGCGCAGCCGCTCGAACAGGGCCAGCACGGTGGGCGACTTGAACCAGCCCTGGCCCACCAGCGAGACATAGTGCAGCGCCTTCACGCGCAGGATGGAGCCCGGCGGGCAGGCCACCGTCTCCGCCTCCAGCCCCGCCGCCTGCAGCGCGAAGTCGATCATCGGCCGGAACGCCTCGGCCTCCGCCGGCACCAGCAGCCGCAGCCGCGTGATGCCCACCCGCGGCAAATGCAGCAGCCGCGGCAGCATCTCGGCCAGCAGGTGGCCGAAATTGTTGCAGTCCTGCCCGAACAGCGCCACCACCGGCGGCCCCGCCTCGGGCAGCGCGGCGACGTCCCCGGCCGCGATCCGCCCCAGCTGCGCCTGCTGCCGCGCCAGCTGCGCCGCGTCCACCGGCACGTTGTAGTAGCTGTCCGCCACCGCCACCCCGCCCGCCAGCACGTAGCGCCCGTCCATCACCAGCGCGTCGCGGTACAGCATCACCCGCTCGGCCGGGCAGGGCGTGAACGGGCGCGAGACGATGGTCATGAACCGGCGCGCATAGGCTTCGTCGGTGGCATGGAATCCGATCAGCCCCGGCGGGCGGGCGCCGTACTGCGCCGGCGGCTGCTCGAACAGCACCTCGCCGCCCGGCACCGCCTCGTGCGATGCCATCGGGATCGCATGCTCCGGCCTCACCCCGCCTCCAGCACCGCCAGCAGCTCCGCCAGCAGGTCCATGTCCACCGTCATCGCCCGCGAGAGCATGGCGGGTTCATAGGCGGTCACCGGCGCGGTGAACCCCCAGGTGAAGCGGTGGCCGCACAGGCAGGCGAGGTCCCAGAAGAACCCGTCGCAATTGCCGCCCTCCAGCATCGCCACGTGCCCGCCCGGCGCCATCGCCGCCATCCACGACAGCGCCGCGCCCATCGGGCCCAGCATCCGCCGGGCGCCGGCGAACAGCGCCAGCTGCCCCGCCATCGGCAGCGCCGCCGGCTCCACCACCGCGTATCCGGCCGCCCGCACCGCCGCCTCCACCGCCGCGGCATTGGTGATCGGCCGCCGTGCCCCGTCCGGCCGCGCCACATACACACGCTCCGGCCCGCCGGTGCCGGCCACCGCCCGCAGCCACTCCAGCAGCCGCCGCAGCGTGGGCGACTTGCGATGCTCGTGCCGCGCCACCGGCGACACCCAGAGCAGCGCCGCCACCCGCAGCGCCTGGCCCTCGGGGCAGAACAGCGCCTCGCCCTGCATCCCCAGCGCCTCCAGCGCCAGCGCCGCCAGCGGCCAGAACGGCCGCGCCTCCTCCGGCACCAGCAGCCGCAGCCGCCGCACCCCGGCATCGTGCAGCAGCACCAGGCGCGGCAGCACCTCCACCATCACGTGCCCCAGGTTGAAGCCGCATTCGCCGAACACCGCCGCCACCGGCGCCCCGTCCGCCGGCACCTGCCCCACCTCGCCCGCGGCGATCCGATCCAGATGCGCCTGCTGCCAGGCGGCGCGATGCGGCCCGACATCGGCATGGAAGCTCTCCGCCACGCCCGTCCCGCCCGGCCCCAGCACCTGCTTGCCGTCCAGCACGATGGCGTCGCGATACAGCATCACCGCCTCGGCCGGGCACGCCACCTCCTGGCGCGCCCACAGCCGCAGCAGCGCCTGCGCCCGCACCGCATCGCCCGGCACGAAGCCGGTCAGCCCCGGCGGCACCGAGGCATAGCGGGCCGCCGGGACGATATGCAGCATCTGGCTGTCGGCGATCGCGGCATAGGGGGCCAGCCGGATCGGCAGCGCCCCGCTCACGCCGCCCGCGCCCTCTCCTCCGCCGCCAGCGCCAGGCGGCACACCGCGAAGCAGTGGCTCTGCGTCATCGCCGTCTCGGTGCGGTCGCGCAGGTCGGCCACGAAGTCGCGCATCGTCGTCACCTTCTCCCCCGCGCAGGGGATGTGCCGGGTCTCCTGGTTGGTCACCAGGAACAGGTGGTGCGGGCCCTCGCGCCCGGCGATGTCGAGATTCTTGCGCAACTCGATGTAGCCCTCGGTGCCCACGATGAAGGCGCGCCCGTCGCCCCAGTCGGCCAGCCCGTCCGGCGTGAACCAGTGCATCTGCATCGTTGCCGTCGCGACCTCGTTCCTCAGGATCATCTCGCCCCAATCCTGGAAGTCGGAGACAGGCGTGCGCTCCGGCGCCACGGAGCGGATCGCGGCATGCACGATCTCCGCCTCCTCCCGCCCGGTCAGCTGCAGGAAGCTGTCGATCTGGTGGCAGCCGATGTCCACCAGGATGGAGCCGTTGGTGCGCGCACTCCAGAACCAGTCCGGCCGCGTGTCCCGGTTCAGCCGGTGCGGCGACATGCCCGTGGTGGAAACCAGCCGCCCGATCGCGCCCGCCTTGACCAGCGCCTTGGCCTTGGCGCTGGCAGGCGACGCCCAGCGGTCGCCGAACGCCACGATGAAGCGCCGCCCCGTCTCCGCCACCGCCGCCTCCACCGCGGCCAGGTCCGCCCAGGTGGTGATGCCGGGCTTGTCCAGCAGCACGTCCTTGCCGCGCCGCATCGCCTCGATCGCCAGCGCCGCGCGCTCGTTCGGGATCGCGGCCGAGAGGATCAGCCCGATCGTCGGGTCGTCCATCAGCCGCTCCCGCTCGGCCACCTCCGGCAGATGCGGGAAGCGCTTGCGGAAGCCGGCCAGCACATGCGGGTTGGTCGTTACCGGCCACCAGCCGGCGCACTCCATGCCGGCATCGATCAGGTACTGCGTCAGCTCATAGACATGCCGGTGATCCAGCCCGATCACGGCGAAGCGCAGGGTCATGGCGGTGCCTCCCAATCCGGCGAAAGCCTAGCCCCGCGCCCCGTCCTGCACCACCCGCCCATCCACCAGGTGCACCCGCCGCCCCGCCGTCTGCGCCAGCCCCTCGTCATGCGTCACCGCCACCACGGTGCGCCCCTGCCGCGCCAGGTCGGCCAGGATGCCGAACACCGCCGCCGCGTTCCTCGTGTCCAGCGCCCCGGTGGGCTCGTCGGCCAGCACCACCGGCGGGTCGTTGGCCAGCGCGCGCGCCACCGCCGTGCGCTGCCGCTGCCCGCCGGAAAGCGCATCGGGCCGCTTCTGCGCATGCTCCGCCATGTCCAGCTGCGCCAGCAGCGCCATCGCCCGCTCCCGCATCTGCGCCCGCGACAGCCTTCCGAGCTGGCGCATCGGCAGCATCACGTTGTCCAGCACGCTGAACTCCGGCAGCAGGAAATGGAACTGGAACACGAAGCCGAAGTTCTCCAGCCGCAGCCGCGTGCGCGCCGCATCGTCCAGCCGGGAGGTGGGCGCGCCCTCCACATACACCTCGCCCGCCGTCGGCACGTCGAGCAGCCCGAGCAGATACAGCAACGAAGACTTGCCCGACCCGCTCGGCCCCGTCACCGCCGTGAAGCTCGCAGGCGCGAAGGCCAGCGACACGTCCGTCAGCAGCGTCACCGGCACCGCCAGCGGCAGCACGCGGCCGAGATGCTCCGCCCGCAGCGCATCCACCTAGGTCGCGCCCCGGATGATCTCCAGGGGATCGGTCCGCGCCGCCTTGCGGGCGGGAATCCACGCCGCCGCCACCGCGGACAGCAGCGCAATCCCGGCCGCCAGCCCATAGGTGAACGCCGTCTGCCGCACCATCAGCCGCTGCGTCGGGTCCTCCGCCCCCGGCGCGGGAAACGTCTCCATCACCGAAGCCCCCGCAAAGCCCAGCAGCCACCCCGCCGCCACGCCCATCACCCCCACCGCAACCCCCTCCGCGATGAAGGTCGCCACCACGCTGCCCCGCGGCATGCCGATGGAACGCATGATCGCGATGTCGCGCGCCTTCTCGCTGACCACCGTCGAGATGATGTTGAAGATGCCGAACCCCGCCACCAGCAGAATCGACCCGGTGCTGCCGTAGATGATCACGTTCTGCAGCACGAACACCTCGAGAATCCGCGAGAACGTCTCCTCCCAAGGCGCCGCCTTGTAGCCCCAGCGCCCCTCCACCAGCGCCGCCACCTCCCTGGAACGGGAGATGTCCTCCAGCCGGATGTGGATCTCGTTCACCACTCGCGGCCGCCCCTGCATCGATTGCTGGCGGTTCAGCGCCACATAGACCTGGCCGAGATCCTGCTGCTCCAGCCCGGTGCGGAAGATGCCCACCACCCGCAACGCGCTCTCCCCGCCCGAAACGGTGGAAACGGCCACGGTGTCGCCCAGCGCCACCCCCATCTTCTGCGCCAGCGCCCGGCCGATCACCACCCCGTCGGGCCGCGCGCCCAACGCCTCCAGGCTGCCCTCCTTGATGTCCTTCTGCAGCGTGGTCACCCGCATCTCGCGCAACGGGTCGATGCCGATCGCACTCACCGCATAGTCACGCCCCGCCCGCCGAACCAGCATCTGGCCGCGCAAGGTGGGCGCCACCGCCACCCCCGGCATCGCCGCCAATGCCTCCATGATCTCGCCGGCATTGGAAATCCCGCGCACGGGATCGCGCGGCACGATCCGGGTCACCACCACCGCCGCCTGCGGATGCAACATCGCCAAAGGCTGCGGCGCCGGCCGACGAACCTCGTCCGTCACCGTCACATGCGGATTGCTCTCGATCAGCTGGGCACGGAAGAAAAACTGGAACCCTGCCATCAAGCCGGTGACGGCAATGAAGACCCCCACCCCCAACGCAACCCCCAACACACTCACCACCGTCTGACGCCGCCGGCTGCGCAGATGGGCGACTGCGATGGCCAAAGGGAGCGTCATGCGGGGGTGGGGGACAGGAAGGCCAGGGGCTCTGCCCCTGGACCCCGCTGGGGCCTCAGGCCCCAGACCCCATCACTTTTCCGCCTTCGGCGGGGAGGGGCCGCCCGGGTCTCTCCACCGCCTCGACGGCCCCTCCCCGCCGAAGGCGGAA
>CANHCJ010000164.1 GCA_947458025.1 Rhodospirillales bacterium
GACCCCCACCTCGTCGCACGCGGCTACTGGCTCGAAGCCGAGCGCCGCTTCGTCGGCCGCCACGTCGTCCCTCGCGCCCCCTACGCGATGGACGGCGCCCGCCCCGCGTTCCGCCACCCCGCCCCCACCCTCGGCGAGCACAACGCCCAGGTGCTCGCCTCCGTCCTCGGCCTCGCCCCCGCCGAGATTGCCCAGCTCGAACAAACCGGCATCATCGGCACCAAGGCCACCTGAAAGATCCCGCCATGCGCTTCAAGAAGCTCCTGATCGCCAATCGCGGCGAGATCGCCATCCGCATCGCCCGCGCCGCCGCCGATCTCGGCCTGCCCACCGTGGCCATCCACTCGGAGGATGACGCCCCCAGCCTCCATGTCCGCGTCGCCGACGAGGCGCACCAGCTTCCGGGCCAGGGTGCCGCCGCCTACCTCAACATCGAGAACGTCATCGCCGCCGCGAAGGCGACCGGCGCCGATGCCATCCACCCCGGCTACGGCTTCCTCGCCGAACGCGCCGATTTCGCCCGCGCCGTCGCCGCCGCCGGCCTCACCTTCGTCGGGCCCTCCCCCGAACATCTCGACCTCTTCGGCGACAAGGCCCAGGCCCGCGCCGCCGCCATCGCTGCCAGTGTCCCCATCATGCGCGGACTGGACCACGCCATCACCCTGGAGGAAGCCCACGCTTTCTTCGCCACCCTCGGCGAGGGCGGCAGCATGATCATCAAGGCCGTCGCCGGCGGCGGCGGCCGCGGCACCCGCGCCGTCATGACCGCCTCCGAGATCGACCAGGCCTTCAAGCGCTGCCAATCCGAGGCCAAGGCCGCCTTCGGCCGCGAAGACGTCTACGTCGAGGAATTCATCCCCCGCGCCCGCCACATCGAGGTCCAGATCCTCGGCGACGGCACCGGCGCCGTGGCCCACCTGGGGGAGCGCGAATGCTCCGTCCAGCGCCGGTTCCAGAAGGTGGTGGAGATCGCGCCCAGCCCCAACCTCGACAACACCCTGCGCCAGGCCATCATCGAAGCCGCCATCCGCTTCGCCCGCTCGGTGCGCTACGGCAATCTCGGCACCTTCGAGTTCCTGGTGGACACCACCGGCCGGCCGGGCGCCCAGCCCTTCATCTTCATCGAGGCGAATGCCCGCCTGCAGGTGGAGCACACGGTCACGGAGGAAGTCTCCGGCGTCGACCTGGTGCAAACCCAGATCATGCTCGCCAGCGGCAGCCGCCTCTCCGAACTCGGCCTCGATGCCCCCGTGCCCCTGCGCGGCCACGCCATCCAGCTGCGCGTGAACATGGAAACCCTGCGGCCGGACGGCAATTTCCGCCCCGGCGGCGGCACGCTCGCCGTCTACGAAGCCCCCAACGGCCCCGGCGTGCGCACCGACGGCTTCGGCTATGCCGGCTACAAGACCAGCGCCAATTTCGACTCGCTCCTGGCCAAGGTCATCGTCCACTCCACCTCGCGCGACTTCGCCCACGCCATCGCCAAGACCCAGCGCGCCCTCTCCGAATTCCGCCTCGAAGGCGTCGGCACCAACATCCCCTTCCTGAACGCCATCCTCGCCCACCCGGATTTCGCCAGCGGCGCCGTCCACACCCGCTGGGTGGACGAGAAGATCAAGGACCTCGCCCAGCCCGCCGACCGCCGCCAGCGCTTCGTCGCCGCACCCGCGCCCGGCACCGCCCCGGCCCCCGCCGCGCCAGCGGCCGAACCCGAAGGCTTCGCCGGCGCCCGCGTTAAATCGCGCGACCCGCTCGCCCTCTTCGCCTTCGACCAGCAGGTGAAATCCGAAGCAAAGGCCACCGAGAAGCCCGCCGAAGCCCCCACCGCCAAGGGCCCGGACGGCACCATCGGCCTGGCCGCCCCCATCCAAGGCACCGTCGTCGCCATCTCGGTCGCCCTCGGCGACGAAGTCCGCCAGGGCCAGCAGGTCGCGGTGGTGGAGGCGATGAAGATGGAACACATCATCACCGCCCGCGAATCCGGCATCATCCGCGCCATCACCATGGCCGCCGGCGACGTGGTGCGCGAAGGCTACCCCATCGTCTTCCTGCAACCCGCCGAAGTCGCCGGCGGCGCCATCGCCGCCGATGCCGCGGTGGACCCGGACCACATCCGCGGCGACCTCCAGGAAGTCATCGACCGCCACGCCTATACGCTCGATGAAAACCGCCAGGCCGCCGTCGCCAAGCGCCACGCGCTCGGCAACCGCATGCCGCGCGAGAACATCGCCGAACTGGCGGACCCCGGCAGCTTCACCGAGTACTGGCCGCTGGTCGTCGCCATGCAGCACGACCGCCACGACCTGGAGACGCTGCGCAAGCAAACCCCCGCCGACGGCCTGCTCGCCGGCATGTGCACCGTCAACGCGGACAAGGTCGAATCCTCCCGCGCCCGGGCCATGATCGTCCACTACGACTACACCGTGCTGGCCGGCACCCAGGGGCGGCGCAACCACTACAAGCAGGACCGCATGTTCGAGCTGGCGCACCGCGCCCGCATCCCCGTGATCCTGTTCGGCGAAGGCGGCGGTGGCCGCCCCGGCGACGACAACAACGGCCCGCGCATCGCGGTGGACACCACCACCTTCACCACCTTCTCCAAGCTCTCCGGGCTCGTGCCGCTCGTCGGCGTCGTCAACGGCCGCTGCTTCGCCGGCAACACCGCGCTGGTCGCCTGCTGCGACGTGATCATCGCCACCGCCAACACCACCATCGCCATGGGCGGCCCGGCCATGATCGAAGGCGGGGGCTTGGGCATCTACACCCCGGAGGAATGCGGCCCGCTCTCCTTCCAGGTCCCGAACGGCGTCGTGGACATCGAGGTGAAGGACGAGGCCGAGGCCGTCGCCACCGCCAAGAAATACCTCTCCTACTTCCAGGGCCCCATCAAGGATTGGAAAGCCCCAGACCAGCGCAAGCTCCGCCACATCATCCCGGAGAACCGCCTGCGCCTCTACGACATGCGCGAGATCCTCCACACCCTGGCCGACGAGGACAGCGTGCTGGAAATCCGCCCGAAATTCGGCATCGGCATCATCACCGCCTTCATCCGCGTCGAAGGCCGCCCCATGGGCGTCATCGCCAACAACCCGCACCACCTCGCCGGTGCGATCGATTCGGACGGCGCCGACAAGGCCGCCCGTTTCCTCCGCCTCTGCGACGCCTTCGACATCCCCGTGCTCTCCCTCATGGACTGCCCCGGCATGATGGTCGGGCCCGACGTGGAGAAAACGGCGCTCGTCCGCCACTGCGTCCGCCTGTTCAACACGGGGGCGAACATGACCGCGCCGTTCTTCGGCGTCGTCGTCCGCAAGGCCTACGGCCTCGGCGTCCAGGCCATGCTCGGCGCGGGCTCCCTGGTCGGCTTCTTCACCGTCGCCTGGCCCACCGCCGAATTCGCCGGCATGAACATCGAAGGTGCGGTGAAGCTCGGCTACCGCAAGGAACTCATGGCCATCGAGGACCCGGAGGAACGCCGCGCCGAGTTCGACCGCCGCGTCGCCCACGCCTACGAAACCGCCAAGGCCGTCAACGCCGGCGTCGGCGGCGGGCTGGACGACGTGATCGACCCCGCGGAAACCCGCACCTGGATCGCCATGGGCCTGCGCAGCCAGCCGCCTTCGGAACCGCGCACCGAAAAGAAGCACGCCTACATCGACACTTGGTGAGCGCCGCAAACGTCGTTCAGGGTCACATGGAGACGGAGAGACGAAGAGCAGGAAGCCGTCTCTTCCCATCGTCTCTCCGCCTCTTCGTCTCCATGTGAACCCGTTGCTTGCTTTCAGCCGTCAACCGATCCAACCCGAACGTCCGGGCCGCCCCGCCGAATTCGATGGCCGACTCGTCGCCCTCCCCCATTGGCCAAACGCCCAACCCCTGGCACGATAACCCCCTCGCGCCGGGGCCAAGACCGGCGCCCAAACACACCGAGCCTGCGATAGGGGAAACGGAATGAGCTACCATCAGGCCTTCAAGGGATTGAAGGTGATCGACCTCACCGGCGGCGTCGCCGGTCCCTCCTGCGCCATGATGTTCGCCCAGCACGGCGCGGAGGTGATCAAGATCGAAACCCCGCACAATGGCGGCGATTGGGCGCGCATCCTCGGCAAGACCTACGGCGACCACTCCTCCTTCTCCTTCTTCGGCACCCTCGGCAAGAAGGCCGTGGCGCTGGATCTCAAGACCCAGGAAGGCAAGGACATCCTCTGGAAGCTGATCGACGGCGCCGACATCTTCATGGAAGGTTTCCGGCCAGGGACCATCCAGCGCTACGGCTTCGGCTATGATGCCGTGCGGGCGAAGAACCCCGGCATCATGTACTACTCCATCTCCGGTTTCGGCCAGGTCGGCCCCTGGGCCGGCCGCCCCGCCATGGACCCGGTGCTGCAGGCCTTCAACGGCATCGTGCACGAGAACCGCGGCGAGATGGACAACCACCCCCACCGCATCGCGATCTCGCTGATCGACATGTACACCGGCCTGCTCGGCTTCCAGGCGCTCTCCACCTCCATCTTCGTCAAGAAGATGCAGAACCTCACGGAAGGCCGCTACATCGAGGCGAGCCTGATGCAGGGCGGCGCCATGCTCTCGGTCATCCGCCTCATCGCCGGCTACCTGGAAAACGGCGTGCTGCAGCGCGGCATCATGCCGGCCGGCGTGTTCGACACCAAGAACGGCCAGATCAACGTCACCATGGTGCGCAACACCGATTGGGCGCCGTTCTGCGAGGCCATGGAAATCCAGCACCTGGAGCACGACCCCCGCTTCAAGGAACCCGCCACCCGCCGCGCCAACATGGATGAGCTGCTCGGCCTCGTCCGCCCGGTCTTCAAGTCGAAGGAGACCATGTGGATCAGCGAGCGCCTCACCGCCCGCAACATCATGAACGGCCAGGTGAACAGCTACTCGGAGTTCCTCAAGGAGGAGCAGGTGCTGGCCACCAACATCATCGCCTGGCTGAAGCAGCCGGGGCTGGACCAGCTCGTGCCGATGCCGAACATCCCCGGCCTGCCGCCCTTCGAAAGCGGCACCGCCCGCGCCCACGCGCCGACCATCGGCGAGCACACCCGCGAAGTGCTGCGCAACCACGGCTTCACCGACGCCCAGATCGACGACCTCAACGCCCGCAAGGTCGTGAAGGCCTGATCCTGCCAGCCCCCTCCCCTCGCGCGCGGGGGGAGGGCCAGGACCCCTGCCGTCTCAGGACTCCCACGGGGAACCAACGCATGCCCGGCCCCAAGCTGCGCCACATCGAGACCAACGGCATCCGCATGCGCATCGCCGAGCAGGGCACCGGCCCGCTCGTGGTGCTCTGCCACGGCTTCCCGGAATCCTGGTACTCGTGGCGCCACCAGCTCGCCGCCCTGGCCGCCGCCGGCTTCCGCGCCGTCGCCCCCGACATGCGCGGCTATGGCGGCACCGACGCCCCGGCGGCGATCGACCAGTACACCCTGCCCCACCTCGTCGGCGACATGGTCGGCCTGCTCGATGCCCTCGGCGCGGAAACCGCCGTCGTCGCCGGCCATGACTGGGGCGCCCCCGTCGCCTGGCACTGCGCCCTGCTCCGGCCCGACCGCTTCCGCGCCGTCATCGCCCTCAGCGTGCCGTTCCGCCCGCGCTCCCCCCAGGCCCCGCGCCCCACCACCGTCATGCCCCAGACGGACCAGGCCCGCTTCTACCAGCACCACTTCCAGGAGCCGGGCCAGGCCGAGGCGGAGCTGGAGGCGAACACCCGCGCCAGCCTGCGCGACATCCTGCTGCGCCTCTCCGGCGACGTCCCGCCCCCGCCGGCGGGTGACGGCTTCAGCATGGTCCCGCGCCAGGGCGGCCTGACCGCCCGGATAGACCAGTTCGCCGCCATGAAGCTGCCGTCCTGGCTCACCGAGGCCGACCTCGACCACTACGCCGCCGACTTCACCCGCACCGGCTTTCGCGGCGGCCTCAATTGGTACCGCAACATCGACCGCAACTGGGAACTGCTGCGCCCCTTCGCCGGCCGCGGCATCACCGTGCCGGCGCTCTACGTCGCCGGCGACCGCGACCTCGTCATCCGCTTCCCCGGCGCCGAACAGGTGCTGGCCACCCTGTCCACCAGCGTCCCGCGCCTCACCGGCCCCATCATGCTGCCGGGCTGCGGCCACTGGACCCAGCAGGAGCGCCCGGCGGAGGTCAACGCGGCGATGATCGCGTTCCTCCACAGGCTCTGACCCGCGCCGGGCTTTTCGTTCCGTTCATTGAATTGATACCGCGCGCCCTGCCCCGCGCGCGTTTCACCCTTTGCTAACCCCGCCGGCCCAAACTCCCGGCGTGACCGTCCCTGAAACCCTTCTCGCGCCGCAGCTCACCGCGCTGCGCTGCGCCTTCCTCCTCGCCCACCACCACGGCGTCCATTTGCCGCCGGAGGGGTTGCCGGCCATCGACCAAAGCGACATGGCCACCCCCCTGCGCCGCTCCCTCGAAGCCGCGGGCTTCCGCGTCCGCATCCTCCACAACGGCACCTGGGCCCGCGCCGCCGCCCTCGGCACCGCCGCCCCCGCCCTGGCCCGCATGAAGGACGGAAGCTGGGTCGTCCTCGTCCATGCCGGCCCCGCCGAAGGCGGCGACCATGCCGCCATCCTCGACCCCCAGCGCGAGGCCCAGGGCGTCCACGCCCTGCCCCGCGCCGCCTTCCTCGCCAAGTGGTCCGGCACCCTGCTCCTGGCCCGCAAGGCGCCGCGCCTCACCGATGAAAACCAGCCCTTCGGCCTGCGCTGGTTCATCCCGGAGCTGCTGAAGCAGCGCTCCCTCCTGGCCGGTGTCGGCCTCGCCGCCATCGTCTCCAACCTGATCGCCATCGCCTTCCCGCTGCTGCTCCAGGTGCTGATCGACCGCGTCGTCGCCCACCAGGCGCGCAACACGCTGGCCGTCGTCGTCGCCACCTTCGTCCTGCTGGCCGTGTTCGACGCCGCCTTCCAGCTCGTCCGCCAGCGCCTCATGCTCATCGCCGGCGGCAAGATCGATGCCCGCCTCGGCACCCGCAGCTTCGCCCACCTGCTCTCGCTCCCGCTCCCGGTCTTCGAAACCAGCGCCGCCGGCGTGCTCGCCCGCCACATGCAGCAGACGGAAAAGCTGCGCCACTTCCTCACCGGCCGCCTGTTCCAGACCGCGCTCGATGCGGCCCTGCTGCCCATCCTCATCGTGCTGCTCGTCCTCTATTCCCCCACCCTCACCGCCGTCGTGCTGGGCTTTGCCGCCGCCATCGCGCTGGTCATCGCGGGCCTGGTCCCCCTCTTCCGCGCCCGCCTCAACGCGCTCTACGCCGCGGAGGCCGAACGCCAGGCGCAGCTCGTCGAAACCCTGCACAACATGCGCGCGGTGAAGGCCCTGGTGCTGGAACGCACCCGCCAGCGCGCGTGGGACGAAAGCCTCGCCGCCTCCGTCCGCCGCCAATGGTCCGTCGGCACCATCGCCGCCGTCGCCGCCGCCGCCACCGGCCTGCTGGAAAAGCTCATGCAGGTCACCATCCTCGCCCTCGGCGCCCTGCTCGCCTTCGACGGCCACCTGAGCCTCGGCGCGCTGGTCGCCTTCTCCATGCTCGCCGGCCGGGTCAGCGGCCCGCTGGTGCAGATGGTCACCCTAATCAGCGAGTATCAGGAAGCCGCGCTCTCGGTGCGCATGCTCGCCCATGTGATGGACAAGCCCTCCGAGCGCGCCACCCAGGCCCGCCCCGCCCGCCCCGCCATCACCGGCCAGATGCGCTTCGAGAATGTCCGCTTCGCCTACCCCGGCGCCCTCAACCCGGCGCTCGACGGCGTCTCCTTCGCGGTCGAACCCGGCCAGGTCATCGGCATCGTCGGCCGCTCCGGCTCCGGCAAGACCACCCTCACCCGCCTCATCCAGGGCATCGAGCCGCCCCAGGCCGGCGTGATCCTGGTCGACGGCATCGACATCCGCCACATCGACCTCGGCCATCTCCGCCGCGGCATCGGCGTGGTGCTGCAGGACAACCTGCTCTTCCGCGGCACCATCCGCGACAACATCGCCGCCGCCCGCCCCGAAGCCAGCCTGGAGGAAGTCGTCGCCGCCGCCCGCCTCGCCGGCGCGGAGGAATTCATCCGCCGCCTGCCGATGTCCTACGAAACCCGGGTGGAGGAAGGCGGCGCCAACCTCTCCGGCGGCCAGCGCCAGCGCCTGGCCATCGCCCGCGCCCTGCTGACCGCGCCGCGCCTGCTGGTCTTCGACGAAGCCACCAGCGCGCTCGACCCCGAAAGCGAAGCCCTGGTCAACCGCAACCTGGCCGACATGGCCCGCGGCCGCACCATGCTCATCGTCTCCCACCGCCTCTCCACCCTGGTCCGCTCCGATGCGATCCTGGTGCTGGACCAGGGCCGCGTCGTCGATTTCGCCCCCCACCACACCCTGCTCGACCGCTGCGAGATCTATCGCTCCCTCTGGCAGCAGCAGACGGAGCACATGGCATGAGGCGAAGTGCGCCAAGGCTGCGCCGCTTCGCCCGCGCGCCGAAGCCGGACCCCGCCATCCTGCCCTTCCAGGACGATCTCGACGCCCTGATCGCCGAACCCACCCCGCGCCTGCTGCGCTGGTGGCCCGCCCTCGGCGCGGCCTTGCTCGCCACCCTCGTCGCCATCGCCGCCGTGGCGAAGGTCGATGTCGTCGTCACCGCCCCCGGTCGCCTCGCCTCCGAGGCCCCGCCCGTCGTCCTCGCCCCCATCGACCGCGCCGTGCTCCGCGACCTCCTCGTCCGCCCCGGCGAGCGCGTCCGCGCCGGCCAGGTGCTCGCCGTGCTCGACAGCACCTTCACCGCCGCCGACCGCGACGCCCTGCGCGCCCAGCGCCGC
>CANHCJ010000165.1 GCA_947458025.1 Rhodospirillales bacterium
CTGGCCGGGCGCGCCGGCACCGCATCGGCCACCGGCACGATCGACCTCACCCGCGCCTTGCTGGCGCTGCACCTGGCGTTGCTGCCAGCCGTGCCCGATCCGCCGGAGATCGGCCTGCGCCTTGCCGGCCCCGCCGATGCGCCGGAGCGCGTGCCCGAACTGGCCGGCGCGGTGCGCTGGCGGGCCGAGCACCCGCCCTGATCAGATGCGGCGGATGGTGTAGGCCTGCTCCAGCGAGTGCACGATCGCCGCGCCATGGGCCGGGTCGCGCGCCTCGAACATCACCTCCAGCTGGGCCGCCTGCACGCTGGGCGAGGCGAACAGCCGGTGGTGCGACACGTCGATGATGTTGCCGCCGGCATCGCCGATCCGCCCGGCGATGTCGGCCAGCACGCCGGGCCGGTCCGGGATCTCCAGCACCAGCCGCACCAGCCGCCCGTCGCGCAGCAGGTTGCGCAGCAGCACGTTGGCCAGGATGCGCGCATCGATGTTGCCGCCGCACACCGCAACGCCCACCTTTCGCCCGGCGAAACGGTCGGGCAGCGCGAGAAGCGCCGCAACCCCCGCCGCCCCGGCGCCCTCGGCCACCACCTTGGCGCCCTCGGCCAGAAGCGCGATCGCCTCTTCCACCGCGCGCTCCGGCACCACCACCACGTCGGCCACATGGGCGCGGATGTGGCGCAGCGGCGCCTCGCCGATGTCGCGCACCGCGATGCCCTCGGCGATGGTGGCCCCGCCCACCGAAACCGGCTGGCCGGCCAGGCGCTGGGCCAGCGCGGCGTAGGCCGCCACCTCCACGCCGATCACCTCGATCCCCGGCCGCAGCCCGGCCGCGGCCACCGCGCAGCCGGCCACCAGCCCGCCGCCGCCGACCGGGATCACCAGCATGTCGAGATCCGGCACCGCCTCCAGCATCTCCAGCGCCATCGTGCCCTGGCCGGCCATCACGGCCAGGTCGTCGTAGGGATGGATGAACACCAGGCCGTCGCGCGCGGCCAGGGCGTGGGCATGCTCCGCCGCCTCGGCCAGCGTCTCGCCGTGCAGCACCACGCGCGCGCCCCAGCCGGCGGTGCGTGTGACCTTCGTGGCCGGCGTGTGCTGCGGCATCACGATCGTGGCGGCGATGCCGAGCAGGCTGGCATGCCGCGCCACCGCCTGGGCATGGTTGCCGGCCGACATGGCCACCACGCCCGCCGCCCGTTCCGCCGCATCCAGCAGCGCCAGCCGGTTCGCCGCGCCCCGTTCCTTGAACGCCCCGGTCGCCTGCAGGTTGTCGAGCTTCAGGAACACCTGCGCCCCGGTGGCGCGCGAGATCGCCTCGCTCGGCAGCATCGGGGTGCGCAGCACCCGGCCCTCGATGCGCGCGGCCGCGGCCCGCACATCGGCCAGGCTGATCATCGGCATGAAGGCGCGATCAGCCGAAGCGGACGGAGAGGATCTCGTAGGTGCGGTCGCCGCCCGGGGCCGGCACCGACACGGTGTCACCGATCTTCTTGCCGATCAGCGCCTTGGCCAGCGGCGAGGAGATCGAAAGCCGCGCCTGCTTGATGTCGGCCTCGTGCACGCCGACGATCTGGTAGGTGGCTTCCTTCTCCGTCTCCTCATCGACCACGCGCACATGCGCGCCGAACTTCACATGGTCGCCCGAAAGGATCGACGGGTCGATCACCTCGGCGGCCGAGACGATCTCCTCCAGCTCGGCGATGCGGCCCTCGATGAAGGATTGCCGCTCCCGCGCAGCATGGTACTCGGCGTTCTCGCTGAGGTCGCCATGGCTGCGCGCCTCGGCGATGGCACGGATCACCGCCGGGCGCTCGACGCTTTTCAGCGTCTTGAGCTCCTCCTCCAGCCGCTGCAGACCGGGCGCGGTCATCGGAAATTTCTGCACTGCGCAACCTCGAGCGAAGAAAAGCGTGATCGTTTGGCACGTGGCGACGGTCCTGGCCCGCCGCAAGCCCCCAAACACGACCGCCGTGACGCGGCCGCGGCCGGGTCACGACGGGGTGTCAGAACGATCCACGAAAATACGCCTGGAGGGGAGCCACTTCAAGGGTGCCCGCCTTCAGCGCCGCGATGGCATGGGCCGCGGCGCGCGCGCCGGCGATGGTGGTGTAGTGCGGCACCCCGTGTGTCAGCGCGCTGCGGCGGATGTCGAAGCTGTCCGCCACCGATTGCGCGCCCGCCGCGGTGTTGATCACGATCTGGACATCGCCGGACTTGATCGCGTCCACGCAATGCGGCCGGCCTTCCAGCACCTTGTTCACCACCCCCACCGAAAGCCCGGCCTCGCGCAGATGCGCCGCCGTGCCGCGCGTGGCCAGGATGGCAAAGCCGCTGTCGATCAGCCGCCGCGCCACGCCCACCGCGGCCACCTTGTCGCTGTCGCGCACCGAAAGGAACGCGGTGCCGCCTTCCGGCAGCTTCACGCCCGCCCCCAGCTGGCTTTTGGCGAAGGCGCGCTCGAAGCTGGAATCCAGCCCCATCACCTCGCCGGTGGACTTCATCTCCGGGCCCAGGATGGTGTCCACGTTCGGGAAGCGGTTGAACGGGAACACCGCCTCCTTCACCGCCACGTGCGGCGCGATGCTGTCGTCATCCAGCTTGAACTCGCGCAGCTTGGCCCCTGCCATCACGCGCGCGCCGATCTTGGCGATCGGCACGCCGGTGGCCTTGGCCACGAAGGGCGCGGTGCGCGAGGCACGCGGGTTCACCTCCAGCACGTAGATCACGTTGTCCTTGATCGCGTACTGCACGTTCATCAGCCCGACCACGCCGAGCGCCTTGGCCATCAGCTCCGTCTCGGCCTTCAGCTCCGTCACCATCGCCGGCGAGAGCGTGTAGGGCGGCAGGGCGCAGGCGCTGTCGCCGGAATGGATGCCGGCCTCCTCGATATGCTCCATCACGCCGGCCACGTACACCTGCTCGCCGTCGCAGATGCAGTCCACGTCCACCTCGATGGCGTCGTTCAGGTAGCGGTCGATCAGCAGCGGCCCGCCGGATAGTGCGGCCTCGCCGCTGTCGCGCATGTATCGGGCCAGGCCCTTGGCGTCGTACAGGATCTCCATCGCCCGCCCGCCCAGCACGTAGCTCGGCCGGATCACGATCGGGAAGCCGATCCGGTCGGTGATCGTCTCCGCCTCCTCCGCCGAGCGCGCGATGCCGTTCTCCGGCTGGCGCAGGCCCAGCTTCTGCAGCAGCTGCTGGAACCGCTCGCGGTCCTCGGCGAGGTCGATGGCATCGGCCGAGGTACCCAGGATCGGGATGCCCGCCTTGGCCAGCGCCTGGCTGAGCTTCAGCGGCGTCTGCCCGCCGTACTGCACGATGCAGCCGAGCACGGTGCCGCGCTCCTGCTCGCGCCGGATCAGCCCGATCACGTCCTCGGTCGTCAGCGGCTCGAAATACAGCCGGTCGGAGGTGTCGTAGTCGGTGGAGACCGTTTCGGGGTTGCAGTTGACCATGATGGTCTCGAACCCCGCCTCCTTCAGCGCGTAGGCGGCATGCACGCAGCAATAGTCGAACTCGATGCCCTGGCCGATGCGGTTCGGCCCGCCGCCGAGGATGATGATCTTCTGCCGGTCCGTCGGGTCGGATTCGCACATCGGCGTGCCGAAGCCGCCCTCGTAGGTGGAGTACATGTAGGGCGTGGCGGCGGCGAACTCGGCCGCGCAGGTGTCGATGCGCTTGTACACCGGCAGCACGCCGAGCCTGCCGCGCAGAGCCGCCACATCGGCCTCCGCAATGTTTGCCAGCACCGAAAGCCGCTTGTCGGAGAAGCCCAGCGCCTTCAGCCGCCGCAGCTGCGTCGCCTCCTTCGGCAGCCCGCCCGCGGTCACCTCGCGCTCGGCGGCGACGATCTTCTCCAGCTCGCGCAGGAACCAGGGGTCGAACTTGCTCGCCTCGTGGATCTCCTCCACCGACATCCCCGCGCGCAGCGCCTGGGCGGCCATCAGGATCCGGTCCGGCTTCGGCTGCGACAGCGCGGCCCGGAACGCATCGAGCCCGCCATCGCCCGGCGCCTCCACCGGATCGAGCCCGGCGTACCCCGTCTCCATGCTGCGCAGCCCCTTCTGCAGGGCTTCGGCGAAGCTGCGCCCGATCGCCATCGCCTCGCCGACGGACTTCATGCTGGTGGACAGCATCGCCGGCGTGCCGGGGAATTTTTCGAACGTGAAGCGGGGGATTTTGACAACGACATAGTCGATCGTCGGCTCGAAGCTGGCCGGCGTCACCATGGTGATGTCGTTGGCGAGTTCATCCAGCGTGTAGCCCACCGCCAGCCGTGCCGCGACCTTGGCGATGGGGAAGCCGGTGGCCTTCGACGCCAGCGCGGAGGAGCGCGAGACGCGCGGGTTCATCTCGATCACCACCATGCGCCCGTCGGCCGGGTTGAGCGCGAACTGCACGTTCGACCCGCCGGTATCCACCCCGATCTTGCGCAGGCACGCGATCGAGGCGTCGCGCATCACCTGGTATTCCTTGTCGGTCAGCGTCAGCGCCGGCGCCACCGTCACGCTGTCGCCGGTATGGATGCCCATCGGGTCCACGTTCTCGATGGCGCAGACGATGATGCAGTTGTCCTTGTTGTCGCGCACCACCTCCATCTCGAACTCCTTCCAGCCGAGCACGGATTCCTCGACCAGAACCTCCGAGGTGGGCGACGCATCCAGCCCGCCGGCCACGATGCGCTCGAACTCTTCCCTGTTGTACGCGATGCCGCCGCCGGTGCCGCCCAGGGTGAAGCTGGGCCGGATCACCGCCGGCAGGCCGATCTCGGCCAGCGCCGTGCGCGCCTCCTCCATGGTGTGGGCGATCGCGCTGCGCGGGCTCTCGATGCCGATCTCGCTCATCGCGTCGCGGAACTTGAGCCGATCCTCGGCGCGGTCGATCACGTCGGCCTTCGCGCCGATCAGCTCCACGTTGTATTTCTTCAGCACGCCGCTGGCATCCAGCTTCATCGCCGTGTTCAGCGCGGTCTGCCCGCCCATGGTCGGCAGCAGCGCATCCGGCCGCTCCTTGGCGATGATCTTCTCCACCATGTCCGGCGTGATCGGCTCGATATAGGTGGCATCCGCCAGCCCCGGGTCGGTCATGATCGTGGCCGGGTTGGAGTTCACCAGGATCACCCGGTAGCCCTCCGCGCGCAGCGCCTTGCAGGCCTGGGCGCCGGAATAGTCGAACTCGCAGGCCTGGCCGATCACGATCGGGCCGGCGCCGATGATCATGATGCTCTTGAGGTCGGTGCGCTTGGGCATCGTCAGGCTCCGGTCAGGTGGCGGGCGCGGCTGACGCCCAGGGGCGTCAGCTCCAGCCGCCAGTGGCATTGCAGCGCCTGGTCTTCCAGGCGGATCGGGTCTCGGATCAGCCCGTCGCGCAGCAGGGCGGCGACGGCGGCAGCGAAGTCGGTGGCATCCAGTGTCTGGCCGGTGAGCCGCCCGATCTCCGCCTGTGCCAGCTCGGCCGAGGGGGCCGAGACGAAGTGGCGCAGGCCGGTGCGAAGCAGCAACTCGGCCGCGGTCATGCTCATGCCTTGGCTTCGATCAGGTCCACGAAGCGCTGGAACAGGTAGTGGCTGTCGGAAGGTCCGGGGCTCGCCTCCGGGTGGTACTGCACGCTGAAGGCGCGCTTCGCGGGTGCGGCGATGCCCTCGTTGCTGCCGTCGAACAGGCTCACATGCGTCACCTGCACCCCCTCCGGCAGGCTTTCGGGGTCCACCGCGAAGCCGTGGTTCTGGCTGGTGATCTCCACCCGCCCGGTGGTGAGGTCCTTCACCGGCTGGTTGGCGCCGCGATGCCCGCGCGCCAGCTTGTAGGTCTTCCCGCCAAGCGCCAGCGACAGCAGCTGGTGGCCCAGGCAGATGCCGAACACCGGCTTGCCCGCCGCCAGCACGCCCTGGATCGCCGGCACGGCATAGGTGCCGGTCGCCGCCGGGTCGCCGGGGCCGTTGGAGAGGAACACGCCATCGGGGTTGTGGCGCAGGATGTCCTCGGCCGTGGCCGTGCCCGGCACCACCGTCACCCGGCAGCCGGCGGCGGCCAGGCACCGCAGGATGTTGCGCTTCGCCCCGTAATCCACCGCCACCACATGGTGCTTCGGTGCCGCCTGCCGGCCATAGCCGGCCGGCCAGGCCCAGGTGGTTTCATCCCATTCATAGGCCTGGGTGCAGGCGACGGTCTTGGCCAGGTCCATGCCCTCCAGCCCCGGCCAGGCGCGGGCACGCGCCGCCGCCCCTTCCAGGTCGAACCGCCCATCGGCCGGGAACACCAGCACGCCAGACGGCGCGCCCCCGTCGCGGATGCGGATGGTCAGCGCGCGCGTGTCGATCCCGGCCACCCCGGTCACGCCCTGGCCGCGCAGCCAGGCATCCAGGTGCTGGTGGCTGCGCCAGTTGCTCGGCTCGGTGATGTCCTGCTTCACGATCAGCCCGCGCGCCGCGATCGTGGCCGCCTCGATGTCCTCGCCGTTGGTGCCGACATTGCCGATATGCGGGAAAGTGAAGGTGATCACCTGCCCGGCATAGGAGGGATCGGTCAGCGTCTCCTGGTAGCCGGTCATGCCGGTGTTGAAGCAGATCTCGGCCGGCTCCGTGCCGCTGGTATGCGCCCCGATGCCGCGCCCCCAGAACACGTTGCCATCGGCGAGCACCAGCGCGGCCGTCGCGCCCTCCGGCGCGCGGGCCAGGGATGCGGCTTCGGGAACGGCGGAGGGTTCGGGCATGGTCGTGCCTTCTGTCTGGGGGGCGGTGGCCGCCCCCGGCATGTCTGCAAGGGAAAGCCCCGTGGCGGCGATCACGGCGGGCCAGTGCTTGGAGGGGATGCTGCGCGCCTGGCGCCACTTGCGCACCGCCTCGGTGCCCACGCCGAGCCGGCGGGCCACGGCCTCCGCCCCGCCCATGGCCTCGATGATGCGGTCGACGGTCGCGGGGGCGCTGCTCATGCCGCCCCTATATGGGAAAAAACTTCCCACTTCAACGCGCCGTCCATGCGTGGGAAGAAATTTCCCATGCGCGCGGGGCATGCCCTTCCGCCCGCGCTATATTATAGAGGGATGTTTCCACGGAGGCCGATGCCATGACGATGACCGCCCCCTTGCGCGAACAGTTCACCGCCCAGTTGAAGGAGGCGATGCTGGCCAAGGACGCCGCCCGCGTCTCCGCCATCCGCATGATCACCGCCCGCCTGAAGGACGTGGACATCGCCGCCCGCCCCAAGGGCATCACCCAGGTGCCCGATGAGGAGGTGATCGCCATGCTCCGCACCATGGTGAAGTCCCGCCGCGAGAGCGTCGACCTCTACCGCCAGGGCGGCCGCGCCGACCTCGTCGCCAAGGAGGAGGGCGAGATCGCGGTGATCGAGGCCTTCCTCCCCGCCCAGATGGACGAGGCCGCCACCGCCGAGGCCGTGCGCGCCGCCATCGCCGAGGCCGGCGCCGCCTCCATCAAGGACATGGGAAAGGTGATGGCTGTGCTGAAGGCGAAGCATGGCGCGGTGCTCGACATGGGCAAGGTCGGCCCCCTGGTGAAGGCCCAGCTGGGCGGCTGACCCCATGGCCCTGCCGCCGGGCTTCCTCGACGAGCTGCGCGCCCGCACCCCGCTCGCCGCCGTGGTGGGGCGGCGGGTGAAGCTCGCCCGGTCCGGCCGCAACTGGAAGGGCTGCTGCCCCTTCCACAACGAGAAGACGCCCAGCTTCTACGTCTACGACAACGGCTACCACTGCTTCGGCTGCGGCCAGCACGGCGATGCCATCAGCTTCGTCATGCAAACCCAGGGCCTCGCCTTCATGGAGGCGGTGGAGCTTCTGGCCGGCGAGGCGGGGCTTGACGTGCCCAAGCCCACCCCGGCCGCCGCCGAGGCCGAGCGCGTCCGCCACTCGCTGCAGGAGGTGCTCTCCGCCGCCGAGGCCGCCTATCGCCGCCGCCTGCGCCTGCCGGAGGGCGCCCGCGCGCTCGAATACCTGCGCGGCCGCGGCCTGGCCGAGGAGACCATCGAGCGCTTCGGCCTCGGCTGGTCCGGCGAGGTCCGCGGCGCGCTGGCCGCGGACCTCGCGCGCGACGGCATACCGCCCGAGCTGCTGCTGGAAGCCGGGCTGATGCGCCCGGGCGAGGAGGGCAGGGCGCCCTACGACCTGTTCTTCAACCGCGTGATGTTCCCCATCCGCGACCGCCGCGGCCGCACCATCAGCTTCGGCGGCCGCATCATGGGCGACGGCCAGCCGAAATACGTGAACGGCCCGGAAACCCCGGTGTTTTCCAAGCGCCGCACCCTGTTCGCTCTCGATTTCGCCCGCGAGTCCGCCCGCACCGGCGCCCCCGTGGTGGCGGTGGAGGGCTACATGGACGTGATCGCCCTGCACCAGGCCGGCTTCGGCGGCGCCGTCGCCCCGCTTGGCACGGCATTCACGGAGGAGCAGCTGGAGGAGTTGTGGCGCCTGTCCGACGCCCCGGTGCTGTGCTTCGACGGCGATGCCGCCGGCGCGCGGGCCGCCATCCGCGCCGCCGAGCTGGCCCTGCCCATGCTCGGCGCCGAGCGCACCCTGCGCCTGGCCAGCCTGCCCGCCGGGGAGGACCCGGATACGCTGGTCCGCCGCCAGGGCACCCCGGGCTTCCAGGCCGTGCTCGATGCCGCCCGCCCGATTGCCGAGGCGCTGTTCGACCTGCTGGCCGAAGGCACGGCAGACACGGTGGAGGCCCGCGCCGCCCTCTCCCGCCGGCTGGAGACGGTCGCCGACCGGGTGGCGGACAAGCCCCTGGCCTGGGAGATGCGCCGCTACTTCCGCGACCGCCTGCGCGCCCGCCGCCCCGACCGGGCCCCGCCCCGCAACCGC
>CANHCJ010000166.1 GCA_947458025.1 Rhodospirillales bacterium
CCGAAAGCCCCTCCACCGCCACCCGCGCGCCATGGCGGCAGGTGAGCCCCTCGAGCGTGACCGCCGGCGTCACCATGCCCAGCCCACCACCGCCCAGGCCGCCAGCGCCGCCAGCCCCGCCGCCGCCAGCCGCCGCCCCAGCCCCGCCGTCAGCGCCAGCGGGTCGGAACACAGGCCAGTGATCGGGGCGGGTCCGGAATGCATTGTTATACTATAACGCGCAGCCGCCCTTGGCGGCAAACCCGCCCGGCATGATATCTGCGCACATGACCTCCGCAGAGCCGAGTCGCCCACCGCCGACCGGGGTCGACCCCGATGACGCCGCCCGCGCCTCGCTGCGCCGCCACAAGGCGGTGGCAACGGGGCTGGTGGCCGGCATGGCCGGGCTTACCGTGGCCACCTACTGGCTGCCGCCCAGCTTCGCCGCCGCCACGCTGCAGGCCGCCGCCAAGGCCGGCTTCGTCGGCGGCATCGCCGATTGGTTCGCCGTCACGGCCCTGTTCCGCCACCCACTCGGCCTGCCCATTCCGCACACCGCCATCATCCCGCGCCAGAAGGCCCGGCTCGGCCGCGCGCTCGGCCGCTTCGTCGGCACCCATGTGTTCACCGAGGCCGAGGTGGCGCGCACGCTGGAGAAGCTGGACATCGCCGGCATCATCGCCCGCGCCCTGTCCGACCCCGCCACCGCCCGCCCCGCCGCCCAGGCCCTGGCCGCCATGCTGCCAAAGCTGCTCGGCTCCGTGGAGGATGGCCGCGCCCGCCGCGTGCTCACCCGCATCCTGCCGCGCCTGATCGGCGGGCCGGAGGCCGGGCGCCTGCTCGGCCGCGCCCTGCGCCAGCTGGTGGAGGGCGGCCGGCACCAGGAGGTGTTCGGCTACGTCCTCACCCAGGTGAAGGCCCTGCTGATCGCCCGCGAGGAGGCGATCCGCGCCGCCATCCAGGACCGCGTGCGCGAACAGGGCGGCCGCGTGGTCGGCTGGGTGCTCGGCGCCACCGTGGCCTCGCGCATCCTCGGCGTGATCAACGCCGAGCTGGAGAAGATGGAGGCCGACCAGTCGGAGCTGCGCGACGCCTTCGACGAATGGGTGCGCCGCGAGATCGCCCGCATCGAGGACGACCCCGCCCGCGCCGCCGAGCTCGGCGCCGCGCTGCGCCAGGTGGTGGCGCACGAAACCGTCCGCGCCTGGTTCTGGGACGTGTGGTCGCGCATGCGCCTGGCCTTCGAGGCCGATGCCGCCCGCCCCACCGGCCGCACCGTGGCCTTCCTGGAGGAGGCGGTGGCCAATCTCGGCACCCTGCTCGTCACCGACCCCGCCGCCCATGCCAGGCTGCAAGCCACCATCCAGGGCCTGGTCGGCGGCCTGATCCCCGCCGGCCAGCTCAAGATCGCCGATTTCGTGGCCGAGGTGGTCGCCGGCTGGGACACGCGCACCATCACCGAACGGCTGGAGCTGCGCATCGGGCCCGACCTGCAATACGTGCGCATCAACGGCACCATCGTCGGCTTCATCGTCGGCGGGCTTGCCTATGCCGTGCTGCGTGCGATCTTCGGCCCCACCGCGTTTTGAGGGCTTCCCCCGTGCGCCTCTCCGTGCTCGACCAGTCCACCGTCGTCTCCGGCCGCGCGCCCGACGCCTCGATCCGCGAATCCCTCGCGCTGGCCCAGCACTGCGAGGCGCTGGGCTACCACCGCTACTGGGTGGCCGAGCACCACAACTCCGCCTCCATCGCCGGCTCGGCGCCCGAGGTGCTGATGGCCGCCCTGGCCGCCACCACCCACCGCATCCGCATCGGCAGCGCCGGCATCATGCTGCCGCACTACGCCGCGCTGAAGGTGGCCGAGCAGTTCCGCGTGCTGGAAGCCATCGCCCCCGGCCGCATCGACATGGGCCTGGGCCGCGCCCCGGGCTCGGATGGCCTCACCGCCCACGCGCTGAACCCCAACGCCGCCCAGGCCGCCGACCACTTCCCCGCCGACGTACGCGACCTGCTGGCCTGGCTCGCCGGCCAGCCCCTGGTGGAGCGCCACCCCTACCGAACCATCACCGCCCAGCCGCAAGGCCCGACGGTGCCGGAGCCCTGGATCCTCGGCAGCTCCAGCTACGGCGCCCAGGTGGCCGCGCATTTCGGCCTGCCGCACTGCTTCGCCTGGTTCATCTCCGATGGCCACGGCGCCGCCGAGGCGCTCGACCTCTACCGCACCGGCTACCGCCCCAGCGAACGCTTCCCCGAGCCCCTCGGCGCCGTCTGCGTCTGGGCGATCACCGCCGAAACCCAGGCCGAGGCCGAGCGCCTGTTCAGCTCCCGCGCCCTGGCCCGCATCTGGCGCGACCGCGGCATCTTCGCCCCCCTGCCCTCCCCGGAGGAAGCCGCCGCCTACGACTACTCCAACACCGAGAAGCTGCGCCTGGAACGGCTGCGCGCCGACAGCTTCTGGGGCACGCCGGATGTGGTGGCCGGCAAGCTGCGTGCGCTGGCGGCGGAATTGCAGGTGGAGGACGTGGTGGTGCTGACGGCCGCGCATGATCCGGAGGCGCGTAAGCGCAGCTATACGCTGCTGGCGCGGGAGTTCGGGATGGCGGGCACTGGGCGGTTGGCCGCGGAGTAAGTAAGCAAGCGGTTCTTTTTTGAAAAAAAGAACCAAAAAACTTTTGCCCGTCTGGCGCGGGCCCAAAGTGGAAAGTCTTTTTTGCTTCTTTTTTCTTCAGAAAAAAGAAGACCCTTGCTTACTGCCGGTAGACCACACTCTGCGCCCGCCTGGCCTTCCACATCCGCCAGCGGAACAGCCCATAGGCCACCAGCGCCGCGCCGATCGCCACCGGGATCAGGATCAGCACCGCCCACAGCATCAGCGCCGCCACGGCCAGCATGCCGGCGAGCACCGCCACCACGATGGCATAGCGCAGCAACTTGGCCGACCAGGGCGCCCGCGGCGGGGTGCGGAACTCGCCCTCCGGCGTCATGTCCAGGGTGGGTCCGCCGAGGCGGGGATCGCGAAGGAAGATCATCTTCATGGCCTCCTCGACGTGGCCGTTGCGCCGCGCCGGGTCAAGATCGGACCGCATTAAGCCTTGTCCACCCCGGCGGCGTCACGCTTGCATTTGTATATACATTCACGTAGACAGCCTCATGCGCATCACCGGTTTCGACTGGGACAGCGGCAACTGGCCGAAATGCGGCAAGCACGGCGTGGCGCGCGAGGAGGTCGAGGCCGTCCTCACCGGCGCGCCCTCGATCCACCCCGACCCGCTCCATTCCGGGGCCGAGCAACGCTTCCTCGCCATCGGCCGCACCGGGGCCGGCCGCCATGTGCTCGTCGCCTTCACCCTGCGCCGCGCCGGCGGGGCCACGCTGATCCGCCCGATCAGTGCCCGTTTCATGCATGCCAAGGAGATCCGCCACTATGAGCGCCAAGCTGAAGAAGATCCCGGCCCTGCCGGATGACGCGGCCGCCGAGCGCTTCGTGGCCGAGGCCGACCTCACCCAGTACGACCTCTCCGGCTTCCGCCCGAGCCCCTTCGAGTTCGAGCGCAAGGACGCCCAGATCAACATGCGCGTGCCGGAATCGCTGCTGGAGGCGGTGAAGACCCGCGCCCGCGCCCGCGGCATGCCGTTCACCCGCTACATTCGCCTGCTGATGGAACAGGACGTCGCCCGCAGCTGAGGCCCCTCCCCCGCCACCGCGAGGAAGGGGCCGCCGCGTTCAGTTCCGGAAGAACCACGTCTCCGGATGCGCCCCGCCCGGCGTGCGGCAGTGCTGGGCGATGCAGTTGCGGTCGGGCACGTTGCCCAGCCGGTTGCTCACCAGCCGCACCCCCATCAGCGCCGGGCTCTGGCCGACCGTTCCGATCGCGTATTGCTGGTCGATCAGGATCTTCCAGATCTCCTGCGCGGTGCGGATCCGCTCATCGGCCTTCTGCCCGGCCGCCGAGGCGAACAGCTCCAGCATCCTGAGGATGTTCGGGTCCTCCGGCTTGGTCCCCTGCGCGCCGCCGGAGGCGAACCAGGTGGCGTGCGCCGGGCCCATGAACGCCTCCGTCGGGTCCACCGGGATCGCATGGCGCGGGAACAGGTAGAGCAGCTCGGTGCCGCCGTTGTTCCACACCATGATGTGGTGCTCGTTGTTGCGCGTGCGGGTCATCGCCAGGTTGCGCTCCGTGTCGCGCACGTCGGCCTGGATGCCCACCTTGGCCCACTGGTCGGCCACCATCTCGCTGATCTTCGGCCAGGGCAGGAAGGCCTGCACCGCCTGCACCTGGATGCGCAGCCGCTGGCCGTTATCCGTGCGCAGCCGGAAGCCCTGCGCGTCCTTACGGGTGAGGCCGATGCGGTCCAGCATCTCGTTGGCCTGCTTCTGGTCGAAGGTGGACCACTTCTCGCGCCAGCCCGGCCCGGGGAAGTAGGGCAGCGATTCACCCGGTGCGGCGGAGCCCGGCGTGGCCACGCCCAGCCAGAAGGTCTCGTTCAGCTGCTTGCGGTCGATGGCGAGCGACAGGGCGCGGCGGAAATCCGCGTTGCGGAGCCATTTGGCAATCTCGGGGTCGCCATCGAAGCTCTGGTTGAAGTGGTAGATCGCATCCGCCCCATTCAGCGCGAGGTCGAGCTTCACGGTGTAGTTGCCGCGGCGCTGGTTCTCCAGCAGCACCGGCAGCTTGCCGATGTCGATGTGGCGCTCCTGCAGGTCGTATTCGCCGGCCATGGCGCGCAGGTTCAGCACTTCCAGGTTCTCGGCCAGGGTCATCACCACGCGGTCCATGTAGGGCAGCTGGTTGCCCTGCGTGTCCACCGCCCAGTAGTACGGGTTGCGCTCCATCACCCACACGGCGCGGTTGATCGGCTCCACCGTGCGCCAGGGGCCCAGCACCGGCACCTCGGGGTTGCGCGTCCAGTCCTTCATGAAGTGCAGCCGGCTCAGCCAGTTGTCGAACCCGGCCGCCCGGGCCGCGGCGTTCGCCGCCTCCAGCCCGCCGGCATATTTCGGCAGCAGCGGCTTGAGGTAGTGCGCCGGCGCATAGGCGCCGTGGCTGCGCCCGTTCGATTGCCGCACCGCCTGGCCGCCGCCGATCAGCGTGTCGCCGGCCATCAGCTCCTCGAACAGGAAGAACGGCACGTCGAACTCGAAGCGCACGGTGAAGTCGTCCACCTTCACCATGCGGCCCGGCCGGCCCGCCGGCGTCAGGTCCGGGATCGGCGTGGGGGTGATGTCCTTGTTGCCGTAGATGTCCTCGAACCAGAAGATGAAGTCGTTCGCCGTCATCGGCGTGCCGTCGCTCCAGCGCAGGCCGCGGCGCAGGTGCAGGGTGAAGCTTTTCCCGTCCTCGCTCTGCTCCCAGCCCTTGGCCAGCGAGGGCATCGGCTTGGTGCCGGTGTGGTCCACCAGGATCGGCCGGTCCGACGCGTTGAGGCGGTTGCCGTTCTCGTCGTCCCCGGGGCCGGTGAAGCCGCGCCGCCAGGTGCCGCCGTAGCGGCCGATCTCCTTCACCGGCTGGATCACCATCAGGTCCTGCGGCAGCCGGTCCTTCACCGGCGGCAGGCGGCCCGCCTGCACCAGGGCGGCCAGCGACGGCGCCTCGCGGAAGGTGGTCGGCCACTTCGCCGGGTCGGTGATGATGGTGATGCCCTCGGGCTTGCCCACCAGGCCGGACTGGTCCAGCGCCACCTGCGCCTGCGCGGCCGGGCCGGCCAGCAGCATGGCCCCCAGCGCCAGCGCGCTGATCCATCGCGGTATCCGCATCGCTTCCCCCTGCCCGGCTGCCCGCCGGGTGTTGTTCATGGGCAGGATGGAACGCCGTTTACGCCGGGGGGGTCAAGGAATCCCTCTCAGCGCCCCACCACCAGCGTGGTGCCCTCCACCCCCACCACGCGCAGCAGGTCATGCGGCGCCGGCGCATCTTCCCCCTCGGCCAGGCGGGCGTTCCAGTCGCTGTCGCCCACCCGCACCCGCCCGGCGCGGCCGTGGAACTCCAGCGCCACCGCCTCGCGCCCCACCAGGCCCGAGGCAGGGGTGTTCAGCACCGCCTCCCGCTTCGGCCCGCGCAGCCGCAGGGCGAGCGCGATGCTGCCCGCGGCCAGCACGGCGAAGACCAGCACGTCCACCCAGAACACCGCGCCCAGCAGCTGCACCACGATGCCGGTACCCACCGCGGCCAGGCCGAGCCAGAGCAGGAACACGCCCGGCACCACCATCTCCGCCAGCATCAGCACCAGCCCCGCGACGATCCACAGGACGGACTGCGGCAGGTCCATCTCAGCCCCGCACCGTCGGAACAGATCCTGGCGGCACCGCCCCCCCGGCGGGGCGCGGCGGGGCTTCCGGCGCGCGCAGCAGCTCCATCGCCTGGGTGATGCCGCCGGCCATGGCGCTGGCCTCCATCGGCACCAGCACCAGCCGGCTGCCGGGGCTGTCGGTGACCTTGGCGAAGGCGGCCACATACTTGTCGGCGATGAAGTAGCGCAGCGCCGCCTCGCCGCCGTCATTCGCCGCCGCCGCCACCACGCGGGTTGCCTCCGCCTCCGCCTGGGCCAGCCGCTCGCGCGCCTCGGCATCGCGCACCGCGGCCTGCTGGCGGCCCTCGGCGGCCAGGATCAGGCTCTGCTTCTCGCCCTCCGCGCGCATGATCGCCGCCTGGCGCTCGCCTTCCGCGCGGGCCACCGCGGCGCGGCGCTCGCGCTCGGCGGTCATCTGCAGGTTCATCGCGCGGATCAGGTTCTCCGGCGGCTCGATGCGGCGGATCTCCACCCGGCTCACCTTCACGCCCCAGGGCTCGGTGGCGCCGTCCATGATCACCAGCAGCTGGGCGTTGATCCGCTCGCGCGAGGACAGCGCGGCATCCAGCTCCATCTCGCCGATCACGGCGCGGATGTTGGTCATGGCCAGGGTGGAGAGTGCGCCTTCCAGGTTGGTCACCTGGTAGGCCGCCTTGGCCGCCTCCATCACGCGGTAGTAGATCACCCCGTCCACCGCCACGGTCGCGTTGTCCTTGGTGATCACGCTCTGCTCGGGGATGTCGAGCACCTGTTCCTGCACGTTCAGCCGGCGCCCCACGCGGTCGATGTAGGGGATCAGGAAGTTCAGCCCCGGATGCAGCTCGCGCATGAAGGCGCCGAAGCGTTCCACCGTCCAGATCTGCCCCTGCGGCACGGTCTTCATGCCGGCGAAGACGGTGGCCACCACCAGCACCAGCACGAGAACCCAGACCAGCCCGAATGCTCCGTCCATGCCATCCTCCCGCGCCGCTTGGCGCCTGTGGTGGCAACACCCTAGCATGCGGGCGGATCGTTGGGAGGACATGCCGTGAAGATGAAAGCCGCCGTGCTGTGGGAATGCGGCCGCCCGCGCCCCTTTGCCGAAACCCGCCCGATGACGATCGAGGAGGTGGAGCTGGACGGGCCGGGCCCCGGCGAGATCCTGATCGAAGTGGCCGGCGCCGGGCTGTGCCATTCCGACCTCTCGGTGATCGACGGCACCCGCCCGCGCGGCGTGCCGATCATCCCGGGGCATGAGGGGGCCGGCATCGTCCGCGCCCTCGGCGCCGGCGTGACCGGGCTGGCCGAGGGCGACCATGTGGTGACGGCCTTCGTCTCCTCCTGCGGCGAGTGCCGCTACTGCGCGCGCGGGCGGGTGAATCTGTGCGACACGCATGGGCGCACCCGGGCGGCGGGCACGCTGATCACCGGCGGGCGGCGGCTGAAGCTGAACGGGGAGTACATCCCGGTGTTCAGCGGGCTCAGCCTCTATGCCCAGTACATCGTGGCCGCGCGGTCCTCGGCGGTGAAGATCGACAAGGACGTGCCGCTGGACCACGCCTCGCTGTTCGGCTGCGCGGTGCTGACGGGGGTGGGCGCGGTGCTGAACACGGCGGAGGTGAAGCCGGGCGGGGTGATGGCGGTGGTGGGTCTTGGCGGCGTGGGCATGAACGCGTTGATGGGCGCGGTGGTGGCCGGGGCGGAGCGCATCGTGGCGGTAGACACCAACCCGACGAAGCTGGAGCTGGCGCGCGAGCTGGGTGCCACGGACACGTTCCTGGCCGGCAATGCGGATACGGTGGCGGCGATCCGCGATGCGACCGACGGCGGCGTCGATTGGGCGGTGGAGACGGCGGGCGTGGGCGAGGCGATGGAGCTGGCCTATGCCATCACCGCGCGCGGCGGCACGACGGTGAGCGCGGGGCTGCCGAGCGGCTCGCGGCTGGTGAGCTATCCGCATGCGGCGATGGTCAGCGACGAACGGACGATCAAGGGCAGCTACATGGGCAGCTGCATCCCGGCCCGGGACATCCCGGCCTACATCGCGCTGTACAAGCGCGGCAAGCTGCCGGTGCAGAAGCTGATCAGCGGGACGATTCCGCTGGAGGAGATCAATGCCGGGTTCGACCGGCTGGCGTCTGGCAGCGTGCTGCGGCAGGTGATGCGGCCGAACGGCTGAGCGCTACATCCCCGCCAGGGTGACGGCGGCGGCCAGGGTGTTGATGGCCAGGTGCAGGGCCAGCGGCGCCCTGAGGCCGCCGCCGGAGAGGCGCAGCCAGGTCAGCGCCACCGCCACCGGCAGCACCGAGGCCGCGTACTGGCCGTGCGCGGCGGCAAAGGCGAGGCAGGTGGCCGCTGCCACCGCCCGCGGCGGCCAGGCGCGCGAC
>CANHCJ010000167.1 GCA_947458025.1 Rhodospirillales bacterium
AAAGACTTTTCCCCCCTGGGCTTCGGTCCAGGGGGGAAAGGCTTTTTCTAGCCGAAGCGGCCGATGGTTTTCAGCTTGAGGCCTCGCCCAACGCCGTCCAGCGCGAACCAGCCGGACAGGGACGGGATTTCCACCTCGCCCTCCGGGCCCGCGAAGCGCAGGCCGCGGCCCAGGCCCAGGGCGAAACGCCGGCCTGGCTTCGGGTTCAGGGCCGTCGTCACCTTGCCCAGCCCATACTCGACATGGTGCGAGATGTCGTAGTGGTGCGCCGCCCCCACCGCGCGCAGGTTCAGCCAGCAATGGCCGGTGGGGTACTCCGGCTTCTCCGCATAGACGAAGCCGCCGATCACGTACACCGACTCGATCCCCACCGCCCGCAGCGCCGCCACCGCCAGCGTGTGCATGTCCACGCAGGTGCCGGTCTGCAAATCACAGCCCAGCGGCGGCATCGCATCCAGGTCGTCGCCCAGATACACCGGCCGCTTGCCGTACTGGAACCGATCCGCCACCCACTGCACCAGCGCCGGCACGCGCTGCGCCGGCGGCCCGGGCGGCACCCCCTCGGCCAGCTCGGCCGCCAGGGCAGGCGACGCGATGTCGAACCGCGTCCCGGCGGGATGGAACGCCCAGCTGGGCCATTCGCCGCCCTCGGCCGCGAAGCGGTAGCGGATGCGCGGCGTGGCCCCGGCCTCCAGCCGGCACAGCCAGGCCAGCTGCCCGCTGTTGGCGGCGCGGATCATCGCCAGGGGCGCCACGCCCTGGAATTCCGTGGCCAGCACGCGCTGGTCCGGCGTGTCCGGCGCCACCGGGGCGATGTAGGTGCCGGCCTCGGCGACCGGCGCATCCAGGGTCAGGTCGAAATGCATGGCGTCCTCCCGCCGCCATCCGGGACCAAGGGACGGGCGCGCGCAAGCCCCCCGCGTGCAAGCTTCATCGGCCTGTCATGCGCCGGTTGCGACCGGGCTGGCCCCGTCGCACACTTCCGGCACCAGGAGGGTTCCGCCATGCCAGCCGACCTCGCCGCCGATCTCGCCGCCCTTTCCGCTGCTGCCGCGCGGGCCGATGCCCATCACGAGTTCATCCCGAAGATCACCTGGCCGCAGGGCGTGCGCATGGCCGTGAACGTCACGCTCGATTTCGACGCCATGCTGCTGCGCCGGCTGATGAACGAGCCGCCCAGCCAGCTCGGCAAGGGCGAGTTCGGCGGGCGCGTGGGCATCTGGCGGATGATCGCGCTGTTCGACAGCCTGGGCATCAAGGGCACCGTGTTCACCCCCGGCCGCATCGTGGAGCTGTATCCGGAGGCGCTGCGCCACGCCCACGCGCAGGGGCATGAGATCGCGGATCACATGTGGGAACACCACGTGCCGAAGGATCCCACGCTGGAGCGCGACCACCTGCGCAAGGCGGCGGCCGCGATCGAAAGCATCACCGGGCGGCGCCCCGTCGGCACCCGTTCCTGGCACAGCCAGGCGCTGCTGCAGGAGGAGGGCTTCATCTACAACTCGCACGGCCACGCCCACCACCTGCCGCACTACCACCGCGACGCGGGGACCGGGCAGGCGCTGCTGAACATCCCGTTCCACTACGTGATCGACGACGCGATGTTCTACAGCTTCGCCTGGCTCGGCTCGCAGAACCCGGCCCAGCGCATCTCGGACCCGGATCGCGTGGCGGACATGTGGTGGGACGCGTTCTGGCAGCAGTACCAGCAGGGCGGCTACCTCAACATCGTCATGCACCCCTTCGTTTCCGGCCGCGCGCTGCGGGTGGCGATGATGGAGCGGCTGCTGCGGCGCATGCAGGCGATGCCGGGCGTGTGGTTCCCGACCTCGGAGGAGCTGGCCCGCCACATCCTCGCCACCCACCCGGCCAAGGGGGCCTGATCCGATGCCGTGGAAGCAGGGCTACACCATCTCCGACGAGATCGGCCTGAGGGACGGGGAACTCGCCTGGCCCGATGGGAACCGCTGCGCCGTGCAGGTGGTGGTCGACCTCAACATCGCCAGCGGCGCCGAGGGGATCACGCCGAAGGATGTGGAATCCGGCCCGGCCGTCTTCGCCGCCACCGAGGGGCTTGCCCAGCTGCGCGCGGTGCTGAACCGGCACGGCATCCGCGCCACCATCTCCGTCCCGGCGGTGATGGCCAGGCTGCGCCCGGCCGCGATCAAGGCGCTGATCTCCGACGGGCACGAGATTGCCGCCGGCGGGCTGAAGGGCGAGGATGTCAGCACCCTCGCGCGCGAGGAGGAGGCCGCCCGGCTGGCCACCACCACGGACTGGATCGCCGAGGTCGCCGGCACCCGCCCGCGCGGCTGGTTCGGCCTGCCGCGCCAGTCGGATCCTTTCGCCGGCGGCACCGTGAGCGCGCACACGATCGACCTGCTGATCGAGGGCGGCTATCGCTATTTCGGCAACGGGCTGGCCGACGACATCCCGCATTACTGGGTGAGCGACTTCGCCAGCCGCCGCGCGCTGCTGACGCTGCCGTACTACTACCATTTCGACGACCAGTGGTTCTGCATGTTCCCGGCGAAGGGCACTGGCCTCGAGAACCCCGATTTCCTCGCCCGCAACTGGCGCGCCGAGTTCGCCGCGCAGTATGCCCGAGGGCGCCACTTCCACATGGTGGTGCACCCGCAGCACTGCGGCTGGGCCAACCGGGCGCAGATGCTGGATGATTTCCTGGCCCATCTCGGCCGCCATCCCGGCCTGTGGGTGGCCACCGGCACCGAGATCGCCGCGCACTGGGCGCGGGTGCATCCGCCGGAGACGCATCTGCGCCTCGCGCCCTCGATCTGGAAGGACTACCCGGGCAGCCTCAGCTGAGCCGCCACCACGGCTTGCTGCGGTCCCGCGCCGGGCCCACCCGGGTCTCCGGCATCGCCAGGGCCACCAGCGTCACCGCGACGAGGCCGGAGGCGGCCAGGGTCCAGAACGCCGCATCCACCCCGAAGCCGGTGGCGATCAGCCCGGCCACCGTGGTGGACAGCGCCGCGCCCAGCGTGCCGGCCAGGCCGAGCATCCCGAGGCTGAGCGTGAACCGCCCGCTCTCGCGCGTGAGGTCGGCGGCGACCAGGGGCAGCATCACGCCGAACACCGCCGCGGCCACGCCCTCCAGCAGCTGCACCGGCACCAGCAGGTAGGGGTCGTCCACCAGCGCGAACAGCGCCGCGCGCAGGGGCAGGGAGGCGAAGCCCACCACCAGCAGCGGCCGGCGGCCGATGCGCTCCGCCAGCCGGCCGACCCAGGGCGAGGCCACCGCCACCAGCACCTGCGGGATGATCACGAAGGCGGCGATCAGCATCCCGGCCTTCATGCCCGCCCGCCGCGTGATCTCGGCCGCCGCCACCGCCAGCAGCGCGGCGGAGGAGAAATGGAACAGCACCACGCAGGCCGCGAACACCTGCATCCGCCGGTCGGCCAGCAGCGCCCGCACCGAGCCCTGCGGCTCCACCGCATCGGTGGGCGCCGCCGAAACGCGGCGCCGCAGCGGGCGGGGATGCAGCGACCACAGGGAGATGATCGCCGGGATCGCCAGCAGCGCCGCCATCACGAACACCGCCCGCTCCGACACGGCCGAGGCCGCCAGCCCCATCAGCGCCGCGCCCGCCCCGCTGCCGATCGAGGCGAACTGCACGTTGCGCCCCAGCCGCTCGCCGAGGTCGCGTCGGCCGACCATCGCCACCGTCACCGCCGCGATGCCCGGCGCGATGATGGCGCCGGTCAGCGCGTGCAGCACCAGCGCCAGCAGCACCGGCAGCTGCATCGGGAAGGCCGCAAGCGCCAGCGCCGCCGCCGCCGCCCCCAGGATGGCGACGCCCAGCAACAGCCGCCTGCGGCGCGTGACATCCACGATCGCCCCGCCCGGCACCTGCGCCAGCATGGAGGTGACCGTCTCGGCCGTCAGCACCAGGCCGATCTGCGCCTGGGTCCAGCCCTGGCCGGCGAGGTAGGCCGGCACGAAGGCGCCGAAGGCGGTGCGCATGCCGGCCACGAAGCCGTTCAGCCCATCCAGCCCCAGCTGCCCCGGCATGCGCTGGCGCACCAGGTGGCGGCGCGCCAGCCGGCGGAACCCGCCCCGCCACCTCACTTCGGGCGCGACGGGTCGAAGATCGTGGCAGGGTCCTCGCGGCGGAACTCCGGCGCGCCGATCACCACGTCGGGCGCCACGTCGATCGAAAGCCGCACGAACTCCCCATGCGGCTTCCAGCGCAGCAGCGACCACGCCATCGCCACCCGGCGCGAGCCGATGCCCATGAAGCCGCCGACATCCACCACCGCGGCCACCGGCTGGCCCGCGGCATCGGCGATGATGTCCACCACCCGGCCCAGCTCCTCGCCCGCCGGCCCGAACAGCCGCTTGCCCATCAGCGGCACCAGCCGCGCCGAGGGCGGCTGCGCCGGTCCCTGTGCCGGTCCCTGGGCCTGGGCCGGTGCCGCCAGCAGCACCGCCAGCGCCACCAGCCCGCGCCGCCTCATGTCAGGCACGCCGCGTTCAGCAGCCCGAGCCCCACCGCCGCGCAGGCCAGCAGCGTGCCCTCCGCCATGTCCCCGGCTTCCACCCCGCCTTCCTCGTGCCGGCGCAGCATGCGCACCGCGGCGTAGCTGGCCAGCTGCACCAGCAGCGCGATCGCCGCCCACAGCACCATGTCCGACAGGGAGTGGGACCGCGCGATCGCCATCGCCAGCGGAATGCAGAACCCCAGCACCGCCCCGCCGAGCGCCACCGCGGCGGCAGTGTTGCCGGCGCGGATCATCTCCCAGTCCCGCACCGGGGTGACCAGGGTGTAGAGCGCGAGGAAGGCCGCCAGCAGCAGCACCGCGGCGCCGAAATAGGTGATGAAGGCCAGCAGGCTGTTCAGCATGAGCCCTCCGCGTCAGGCAGGGGTGAAAGAATGCGGCACGAAGCGGCTCGTGTCGCGGGTGATCGGCGTGTCGTCCTCGCGGATGCCGAGGCCCACGGCCTTCCCGCCCACGACCCAGCTGCCCAGCACCGGGTAGCGCCCGTCGAAGCAGGGCAGTTCCGCCCAGGCCTGGTGCACGAAGCCTTCCTCGCCATAGGGGCCGGGCGTGGCATGGCCGGGGGCGGTGACGTTGGCGCCCTCGCGGCCCCAGAGCGGCTTGGCGATCTCCGGCCCGCCGGTGCGGCCCGGCTCCAGGAACGCCGGCAGCAGGTTGGGATGATCGGGGAACAGCTGCCACAGCAGTGCCAGGATGCCCTTGCCGGAGAGCACCATGCGCCAGGCCGGCTCGATCCAGCGCGTGGGCGCGGCGGCCACATGGGCGCCGAAGGCGTCGCGCAGCAGGAATTCCCACGGGTAGAGCTTGAAGCAATGCGCGATCGGGGCGCCTTCGAGGTCCAGGAACCGCCGCCCGTCCCAGCCGATCTCGTCCACGTGCAGGAAGGGGGCGTCGAGCCCGGCCTGGATCGCGGTGTCGCGCAGGTAGTCCACCGTGCCGCGGTCCTCGTCGCTGCCGCGCTGGCAGGCGAAGTGGATGCCGCCGGGCAGGGGGCGGGCGAGCCAGGCGGAGACCAGCGCCTCGTGCAGGCTGTTGAACTGGTCTGCGCTGGGCCGCACCGATTGCAGCCAGTCCCACTGCACCACGGCGGTTTCGAACAGGGCGGTCGGCGTGTCGGCGTTGTATTCCAGCAGCTTCGGCGGGCCGGTGCCGTCCCAGCGCAGGTCCATGCGGCCGTAGAGGCTCGGCTCCTGCGCCTCCCAGCTGCGCACCACGATCGGCCAGACCGTCTCGGGGATGCCCAGCGCCGCATGGGCGCCGGTGCGCACCGCATGCTCCATCGCCGCGCGGGACAGCCGCTCCAGCTCCACCGTGGCGTCGTCCAGCGTGTCGATCTCCGCCGCGCTGAATTCCCAGCAGGCGGTCTCGTCCCAGTAGGGCGTGCCGTCGATCTCGGCGAAGCCGAAGCCGAGTTCGGCGAAGCGCGCCTGCCGGTCGGGGCGCGGCGCGATGGCGTGCCGGCGCACCTCAGCTTCCGCTGCTGCTGCTGGCACGCGCCGCGCCGGTGGCGCCGAACCCGCCGCGCGCGACGCTGGTGGAGGAGGCATCCGCCCCCGAATCGGCGCTGGTGCTGCGCGTGAAGCTGCTGCCGGAGCCGGAGGAGGTGCGCGAGGAGGAGCGGGTGCCGCAGCTGCCATCCTGCACCACGGCGGGATCGCAGTCCGGCTGGCGCAGCAAGGGGATCGCGGCGGCAGAGACCATGCCACCCCCCATCAGCACGAGCAGGACCTGCGTCGAGCGCCGCATGAGACGGAACCTAGGACGAAACCAAGCCGGCGCGGAAGGGGTGGCCGGGCGGCCGCCGTATCAGTCGGCGGCCAGCGCCAGCTCGCGGCGCAGCGGCGCCAGCACCACCGGGGCGAAGGGGCGGGCGACCTCGTCCACCAGGTAGCCGGTGCCCCAGACCGTGCGCACCAGCGTCGCCAGCCCCTCGGTGGCCAGGCGCTTGCGCAGCCGGTGCATGAGCACGTTGAGGGACTTCACGTCCGGCTCCTCGAACTCGCCGTAGAGCAGGTCCATCAGCGCGGTCTTGCTCACCACCGTGCCCTTGCGCAGCGTCAGCAGCTCCAGGACCTTGTATTCGCTGGGGGAAAGATGGAGGTCGCGGCCGAAGGCGGTGGCCGCGCGGCTGTCCATGTGCAGCTCCAGCGGCCCGACGGCGAGCACCGAGCGGGTGAAGCCGCGGGCCCGGCGCACCACCGCGCGCAGCCGGGCGCAGAGCTCGCCGGTGTCGCAGGGGATGTCGATCACGTCGTCCGAGCCCGCATCCAGCATGCGTGCCCGCGCCCGCCCGTCGAGCTGGCGGGCCAGTGCGACGGCGGGAAGCTGGCAGCCGCCGGAGCGCAGGCGGCGGATGAAATCCACCCCCGGCCCGCCCGCGGTGCCCGCGCCGAATAGGATCACATCGTAGTGATAGTGCCGCGCCATCTGCATGGCGTCGTCCAGGCTTTCCGCCCGGTCGAGGGAGAAGGCCTCCCCGCCCAGGATCACGGCGATATCGCCGGCCAGGAAGCCTTCGAGGGGGGCGAGGAGGATGCGCATTTTGTGCCTGCTCCGGTGCTGCTCGGCGTCTCCCGGGATCCGGCCGTTCTGGCCGGTGGCCCGCGGGCCTTGCGCGGCGATGCCGTCTGCCGCGCAGTTCGGGATACGCAATCGCAATGCCACCATCATGAATGCATTTGCGCGCCGGATGTATGTCAGATCATGTCGTCGGGCGGCTGCATTGGGACAGTCACGATAAATCAACGTGAAAATTGATGGTCGGGGAAACGCCCGCCGCAGAATGCAAGGCGAAACGCATCGCAGCCCGTGCATCCTGCAACATGCGTCAATCCGCGTGAGTGCCAAGTATCAGCCGGCCAGCTCCATTGCCGCGCGCGCCAGCACCCGCACGCCGGCGGCGTAGTCCTCCTGCTCCAGCGCCTCGTGCGGGTTGTGGCTGCCGTTCTGGTTGCGCACCAGCACCATCGCCGCCGGGATGCCGGCCTGGGCGAACATGCCGGCATCGTGGCCCACCGTGGGCATGCGGTGCCGCCCGAGGCCCAGCGCGCCCGCCGCGGCATCCAGCCGCGCCACCAGCGCGGGGTCGAGCCGCGTGGGCTGGGAGCCGGTGTCGGGCCCCAGTTCGAAGCGCACGCCGCGCTCGGCCTCGATCTCGCGCGCGCGCTCGGCGGCGTATTCGCCGGACTGGCGCAGCACCTCGGGGTTGGTGGCGCCGAGATTGAGGGTGAAGGCCACCTCGCCGGGCACCTTGGTCATGGCGTGCTGGTCCGCGCGGGTGGAGACGATGCCCACGGTGCAGACGAAATTGTCGTCGCCCAGCGCCATGCGCCCGGACCAGAAGGCGTCCATCGCCATCACCAGCTCGCTCACCGCCACCACCGCGTCGCGCCGGAAGTCGCGCGGCACGGGGGCGGAATGGGCCCATTCGCCGAAGCACCGGGCCTTGGCGTGGCGGATGTTGCCGCGGATGGCGGTGGCTATGCCGATCGGCATGTCGCGCCCGATCAGCAGCGGCCCCTGCTCGATATGCAGCTCCAGCCAGCAGGCGAGGTTCCCGGGCGAGAGCGAGGGGCCGGGATGGCCGCGGAAGCCGAGGGCGGCCATGTGGTCGGCCAGGGTCCGCCCGGTGTCGCCGCGCACCAGTTTGCCCATGGTGGCATGCGGCACCAGGCCGAGCGCCATGCGGCTGCCGAGATAGGCGGTGCCGTACCACGGGCTCTCCTCCCCGCGCAGGCCCACCAGGCGCAGCGGGCGGGCGGGCCGGGCGCCGGAGCGCCTGGCGGCCAGCAGCACGGCCAGCCCGGCCATGATGCCGGCCAGCCCGTCGTAGTTGCCGCCATCGGGCACGCTGTCGAAATGCGAGCCGAGCCCCACCGCCGGCGCGCTGAGATCGGCGCCGGGCAGAATGGCATGCAGGTTGCCGAACCCGTCGTACTCCGGGGCAAAGCCGGCCTCGCGCAGCACCGCCTCGGTCGCTGCCGCCGCACGCTGCTCGGCCGCGTCGTAGGGTGCGCGGGTG
>CANHCJ010000168.1 GCA_947458025.1 Rhodospirillales bacterium
CGTCCCGCGCGGCGCTGGCGGCGGCCGCGCGGGCAGCGCGCGCCGCGGCCGAGTTCGACTGAGCCATAGGAGACCGACATGCTCGCAGCCGCGTTCGCGCCTTGGCTCGCCCGCAGGGGCATCCACTACGGGTGGGTGATGGTGGCGCTCACCTTCCTCACCGTGGTGGTGGGCTCCGGCGCCACCGGGGTGGCGGCGGTGCTGGTGCTGCCGCTGGGGCAGGAGTTCGGCTGGTCGCGCGGCGACGTGGCCGGGCCGGTGGCGCTGATGGTGGGGCTGTTCGGCGGCATGGCGCCCTTCGCCGGCGCGCTGATGCTGCGCTACGGGCTGCGCCGCGTGGTGGCGGCCTCGGCCGGGCTTTCGGTGCTGGCGCTGCTGGGGGCCGCCTGGATGATGACCTCGCTGTGGCAGCTCTGGCTCACGCTGGGGCTGATGCAGGGCGTGGCGGCGGGGCTGACGGCGATGGTGCTCTCCGCCACCGTGGCCAATCGCTGGTTCGTCCAGCGGCGCGGGCTGGTGGTGGGCATCCTGGCGGCCGGGATGGCCACGGGGCAGCTGATCTTCCTGCCCACCAATGCCTGGCTGGTGGAGCATCTCGGCTGGCGCATGGCGCTGCTGCCCGGGATCATCGGCGGCACTGTCTGCGCGCTGCTGTATCTCCTGCTGGCGCGGGACTGGCCGGCGGAGATCGGCATGGCGCCCTATGGCGAGACAAGGGTGCAGCCGCCGCCGCCGGCCTCGGCGGGCAATGCGGTGGCGATGAGCCTTTCGGTGCTGCGCGAGGCGGCCGGCACGCGCGCCTTCTGGGTGATCGCGGGCACGTTCTTCATCTGCGGGCTTTCCACCAGCGGCACGGTGCAGCAGCACTTCATCCCGCTCTGCGCCGATTTCGGGGTGAACCAGGTGACGGCGGCCTCCATGCTGGCGCTGATGGGGGCGTTCAACTTCGTCGGCACCATCATCTCCGGCTGGCTGTCAGACCGGTTCGACAACCGGCTGCTGCTGGCCTGGTACTACGGGCTGCGCGGGCTTTCGCTGATGTGGCTGCCGTTCAGCGGCTTCGACATGGTGGCGCTGACGATCTTCGCGGTGTTCTTCGGGCTGGACTTCATTGCCACGGTGCCGCCGACGGTGAAGCTGGCCGGCCAGCATTTCGGCGCGGCGAAGGGGCCGATCGTGTTCGGCTGGGCCTTTGCCAGCCACCAGCTGGGCGGCGCGCTGGCGGCGCTGGCCACCGGCCTGTCGCGCGATGCGCTGGCGAGCTACCTGCCGGCGTTCTTCGTGGCCGGGCTGGCCTGCATGGTGGCGGTGGGGGCGGTGTTCCTGCTGCGCGACATCCGCAAGGCACAGCCGGTGGCGGCGGAGTAGGGCAGGGGGGTCTGGCCGGAGCCTACAGCCCCATGTAGGCCTGCCGCACCCGGTCATCGGCGAGCAGCTCGGCGCCCGCGCCCGACAGCGTCACCCGGCCGGTTTCCAGCACGTAGCCCAGCGTGCTGATGGCCAGGGAGGCCGCGACGTTCTGTTCCACCAGCACGCAGGTGATCCCCTCGGCGTTCAGCGCCTGCACCGTCTCCAGCACCAGCTGCACCACCGCGGGCGCCAGGCCCAGGGAGGGCTCGTCGAACAGGATCAGTTCCGGCCGGCCCATCAGGCAGCGGCCGATCGCCAGCATCTGCTGCTCGCCGCCCGAGAGCGTGCCGGCGGCCTGGTGGCGGCGTTCGGCCAGGCGGGGGAACATCTCCAGCACCCGCGCCAGCGTGGCGGCGCGGCTGGCGCGGGCGCGGGGGATCATGGCGCCGAGGTCGAGGTTCTCGGCCACGGAGAGGGAGGGGAAGACCTGGCGGCCTTCGGCGACCTGGCCGATGCCGAGGTTGCAGACGATGTGCGGGGGTTGGCCGGCGATGTCCTTGCCGTGCCACAGGATGCGGCCGCGCCAGGGTGTGACAATGCCGGCGATGGCGCGGATGAGGGTGGTCTTGCCCGCGCCGTTGGCGCCGACGATGGCGACGATCTGCTTGTCGGGCACAACGAGGGAGACATCCTCCAGCGCCACCGCGTCGCCGTAGCCGGCGGACAGGCCTTGGACCTCCAGCATCAGTGCACCGGCCCCGTGCCGAGGTAGGAACGCACCACCTCCGGCTCCGCCACCACCTCGGCCGGCGTGCCGAGCGCGATGCGCGCGCCGTGGTGCAGCACCAGCACCCGCCCGGCCAGGGCCATCACGGCGCGCATCACGTGCTCGATCAGCACGATGGTGGTGCCGTGCTCGGCATTGATCGCGCGCAGCGTGGCGACCATGGCGTCGACCTCGGTGGGGCGCAGCCCGGCCATCACCTCGTCCAGCAGCAGCAGGCGCGGCTCGGTGGCGAGCGCCCGGGCGACCTCCAGGCGCTTGCGGTCGGGCAGGGTGAGGGAGGCGGCGGGCCGGTCGGCCAGGGCGGCGAAGCCCAGGCGCTCCATCACCGCATCGGCCTTGGCGCGGGCGGCGGCGGCGTGCGGCGTGCGCATGAGGCTGCCGACCATGATGTTCTCGCGCACCGTCATGGCCGGGAAGGGGCGGACGATCTGGAAGGTGCGACCCACGCCGCGGGCGGCGATGGCATCGGGGCGCAGGCCGTCGATGCGTTCGCCGGCCAGGCGGATGGTGCCGGCGCTGGGCGGCAGGGCGCCGGCGATGAGGTTGAACAGCGTGGTCTTGCCGGCGCCGTTCGGGCCGATCACGGCGAAAAGCTCGCCCGCGTCCACGCCGAAGCTCACCGCGTCCACCGCCAGCAGGCCGCGGAAGCGGCGCGAGACGGCCTCCACCTCCAGCAGCGCGCTCACGAAACCCCCAGGCGGCGGGCGAGCCAGGGCCAGATGCCGCTGGGGCGGACCCAGATCACCGCGATCAGCAGCAGGCCGTAGGCCACCGCCTTCACCCCCGGGGCATCCAGCCCGGCGCGGTGCACCAGGGCGGCCAGCGCCTCGCCGGCCGGGGTGAGCAGCGCGGCGCCGACGACGGGGCCCAGCACCGTGCCCAGCCCGCCGATGATCGGTGCGAGGATCAGTTCGATCGACCGGCTCATGTCGAAGACCTGGGAGGGGAACAGGTTGCGGTAGTAGAACGCCACCACCACCCCGGCCACGGAGGCCATGGCGGAGGAGACCAGGATCGCCTGCATCCGCGCGCGGAACAGGTTCACCCCCAGCGCCTCCGCCGCCACCGGGTCGTCGCGCACCGCGCGCCACAGGAAGCCCATGCGGCTGCGGGCGAGCCACGCCACCACCCCGGTGGCGCCGGCGGCGAGGGCGAGGGTGACGTAGTAGAAGAACACCGGCCCGCCATCGAGCATCCACCAGGCGGCGCGGCCCTCGGGCGTGACCGGCAGGAACAGCCCGCCGGCGCCGCCGGTGACGGGCAGGTGGTCGAACGCCACGCGGGTGATCTCGGCGAAGGCGATGGTCAGCAGGGCGAAATACACCCCCTCGATCCCGAAGCGCAGGCCGAGCCAGCCGATGGCGGCGCCGGCCAGCATGGCGGCCGCCATGCCCGCGAAGACGCCCAGCAGCGGCGAGACGCCGAAATGCAGCCACAGCAGCGCCGGCACATAGGCGCCGAGGCCGACATACAACGCATGGCCCAGGGAGAGCTGGCCGGCATAGCCCATCATCAGGTTCCAGGCCTGGCCCATCAGCACGAACTGGAACACCAGGATCAGCACCGACAGCTCGTAGCGGCCGGCCACCAGGGGGGCGGCCAGCAGCGCGCCGGCCAGCGCCAGGCCCAGCGCCCACCTCATGCGCGCTTGCCCAGCAGCCCCTGCGGCCGCAGCGCCAGCACCGCCACCAGCAGCAGGAAGGAGAACAGGCTTTTCATGGAGGGCTGCCACAGGAACCCGGCCAGCGCCTCGCACACCCCGATCAGCACGCCGCCCAGCAGCGCGCCGCCCAGCGAACCCAGCCCGCCGATGATCACGATGATGAAGCCCTGCAGCGTGAACCCGTGCGCCAGCACCGGCGAGGCATCCGATATCGTCACCAGCATCGCGCCGGCCGCGCCCACGCAGGCGAGGCCTATGCCGAAGGTGAGCGCATAGAGCCGCTTCACGTCCAGCCCCACCACGGCCGCGCCGAGCAGGTTGTCGGCGCAGGCGCGGATGGCGGTGCCCGTGCGCGTGAAGCGGAAGAAGCCGATCACCGCCCCCGTCATCACCAGGGCCACGGCGGCCACGATCAGCCGCGCCTTGTCCAGGATCACCGGGCCGATCGCGTAGCTGTCCAGCGCATAGGGCAGGTTCACCGGGCGCGCATCCGGCCCGAAGCCCATCAGCAGCAGGTTCAGCAGCACCATGGCCACGCCGGCGAGCAGGATGAACTGCTCATGCTCCGCCCGGCCCACGAAGGGGCTCACCAGGCCGCGCTGCAGCCCGTAGCCGATGGCGAAGCAGCCGGCCGCGATCGGCAGGGCGGCCAGGATGGGATCGAGCTGCCATTGCGTGTGCGCCAGCCATGCCGCGTACATCGCCAGCACCGCGAACTCGCCATGGGCGAAGTTCACCACCCGGATCACGCCGAAGATCACCGAGAGCCCGAGCGCCATCAGCCCATAGACGAGCCCGGTCATCACGCCCTGGACGACGACGCCCAGCAGCAGCTCGGCCATGATCATATTGGCGGTGTCCTGCCCGCGCAGGCCGCCCGGCTGTGGGCGGGCGGAGCGGACAAGCAGGCCACCGGAGACAAGGGCGGGCGGATCAGGTCCGGCCCTGCCACCCCGGCATCGGCAGCACCGGCGCGGCGGTGGCCGCGGAGGCGGGCAGCACCACGGTGGGCGTGCGGTTGCGGTTCTGCACGCTGGCCGAGACGATGTTGGGGTTCTGCCCCTTGGCATCGAAGGCGATCGGCCCGCCTGTCATGACGTGTTCGGCGAGGTTGGTGGCCTTCACGGCCCTCATCAGCGTCTCGCCATCGGTGGTGCCGGCGCGCTTGTGCGCATCGGCGGCCACCAGCAGCGCCTCGAAGGTGAAGCCGGCGTTGAAGCACTCGGCGGCGAAGCGGTAGCGCGGGTTGGCGGGGGTGTAGGCCGCCTCCAGCGCCTTGGTCATCGGCGCGTTGAAGTTGGCCCAGGGCAGGTTGGTGATGGCAAAGTCCGCCAGCGGGCCGAGCGCCTGGTAGAACTCCTCGTCGTACATCCCGGGCGAGCCCGGCGAGATGATCGCCTTGGGCGTGAAGCGCTGGCGCACCATGTCGCGGAACAGCTTGATGGCGTCGGCCGAGCGCGTGACCACCAGCAGCACGTCGGGGTTCAGCGCGCGGATCTTGGTGACCTCCACCGAAAGGTCCTGCGCCTTGGGGTCGTAGGCGATGCGGTCCAGCAGCTCGATCGGCAGGCCGGCGCGCGGATACAGCGCATCCATGGCGCCGCGCTGCGCGGTGCCGAAGGTGTCGTTGGCGTGCACGAACACCGCCGTTTTCGGCTGCGCGCCGGTGGCCGCCAGCAGGTCCTTGATCAGCGCCAGGCCGTTGGTGACCAGCTGGCCGCCGGTGGGGAAGTTGCGCACCAGGTACTGGTAGCCCTGCTCGGTGATCTGCGGCGCGGCGCCGATGTTCACCACGAAGGGGATCTTGCGCTGCTCCGTCACCTGCGCGATCGCCAGGGCCGCGCCGGATTCGAACGGGCCGACGATGCAGTGGGCGCCGGCGTTGATCACCCGCTCCGCCTGGGTGCGCGCCATGTCCACGTTGGATTCGAAATCCACGTCGATGATCTCGATGCGCATGCCGAAATCGGCCAGCACCCTGGGCGCCACCAGCGCGCCGCGGTGGCAGCTCTGCCCGGCCTGCGCCAGGTAGCCGGAACGCGGCAACAGCAGCCCCACCTTCAGCACCGCCGGCTGCGCCCGCACGATCGCCGGCATCGCCAGCACCGCCGCGCCCGCCGCCAGGCCCCGCCGCGAGATTCCGCCCATCGCCATGCCTCCTGCCTTCGTCGTGCGGACGGTGCACCGACGGCGGGGAGGGGTCAATCAGACCGAACCCGCCCCCCCTCTTGCGCCCGGGGGGGGCTACCCGATGGCGGCGGCCACCTCGGCGTCCGACGGAAACGCGCCGGTCTTGCGCTTGGAGTAGCGCAGCGCCCCGTCCACGGTGATCTCGAACACGCCGCCGCCGGATTTGCGCAGCGTGACCTGGGCCTGCGGGTTGCGGGAGGCAATCAGGGTGCGGGCCGCACGGGCGCGCGCCTCATAGCCTCACATGCCGCAGTATTCGATCTCGACCTGCATCTGTTCACTCCTGGTTGATCGGGCACGCCGATCATGTGATCCCGTCCGGCGCCGCATCAAGCCCCGGTTGCTGGACAGTGCGGCGGCGCGCAACCTAGAACGCCGCAAAGCCCCGACAGGATGCCGTCATGTCCGATGCCAGCCCGATCGTTCCCGTGATCCTCTCCGGCGGGTCCGGCACCCGGCTGTGGCCGGTCTCGCGCGAGAGCTTCCCGAAGCAGTTCTGGCCGCTGGTCTCCGACCTCACCATGATCCAGGAAACCGCGGCGCGGGCGCAGCGCCCGGGCTTTGCCGCGCCGATCGTGGTGTGCAACCAGGAGCACCGCTTCGTGGTGGCCGAGCAGCTGCGCGCGCTGGGCATCCAGGGCGCGCGCATCCTGCTGGAGCCGGTGGGCCGCAACTCCGCCCCGGCGATCCTGGCCGCCGCCCTGGTGGTGGCGGAGACCGACCCGAACGCGGTGCTGTGGATGATGGCCGCCGATGCCGCCATCGCCGACGTGGAGGCGCTGCACGCGGCGCTGGCCAGTGCGGCGGCGGCGGCGCGGGCCGGCCATGTCGCCACCTTCGGCATGAAGCCCACGGCGCCCGAAACCGGCTTCGGCTACATCGAGCGCGGCGCCGCCCTGCCGGGCATCGCGGGCGCCTATGCGGTCGGCCAGTTCCTGGAAAAGCCCGATGCCGCCCGCGCCGCGCAGTTCGTCGCCTCCGGCCGGCACATGTGGAACTCCGGCATGTTCGTGTTCACCGCCGCCACCCTGATCGCGGAGATGGAGACCTTCGCGCCCGAGGTGGTGGCCGCGGTGCGCGCGGCCCTGGCCGGGGCGGTGACGGATCTCGATTTCGTCCGGCTGGAGCCGGCCGCCTTCGCCGCCTGCCCCTCCATCAGCCTCGACTACGCGGTGGCCGAGCGCACCAGCCGCGCGGCGGTGGTGCCGGCGGATCTCGGCTGGTCGGATGTGGGCAGCTGGCGCGCGCTGTGGGAGCTGGGCGCCAAGGACGGCGCCGGCAACGTGGCCTCCGCCAGCGGCGGCGGCGCGGTGCTGTTCGAGGGTGCCGCCAATTCCTACGCCCGCACCGACGGTGCCGTGGTGGCGGTGCTGGGGCTGGAGGACGCCATCGTGGTCGCCACCGAGGACGCGGTGCTGGCCATGCACCGCGACCGCGCGCAGGACGTGAAGAAGGTGGTGGACCGCCTGAAGGCCATGAAGCGGCCGGAGGCGGCGAGCCACAACCGCGTGTATCGCCCCTGGGGCTTCTACGAGAGCCTCATCACCGGCACCCGCTTCCAGGTGAAGCGCATCGTGGTGAACCAGGGCCAGAAGCTCAGCCTGCAGAAGCATTTCCACCGCGCCGAGCACTGGGTGGTGGTTTCCGGCACGGCCCTGGTCACGCGCGACGACGAGGTGGTGATGGTGCGCGAGAACGAGAGCATCTACCTGCCGCTGGGCTGCGTGCACCGCATGGAGAACCCCGGCCGCATTCCGCTGACCATCATCGAGGTGCAGGTGGGCAGCTACACCGGCGAGGACGACATTGTGCGCCTCGAGGACACGTACGGCCGAAGCTAGATCAACGCGCTCATGACGCAAGCGGGTAGCATGGCGCCATGAGCTTCATCCCGCGCCGCTTCCTGCTGCTGGGTTTCGTGCTGGCCTGCATGGTCGCGGGCGGCTTGGCCTGGGCGCTGGGCCAGGCGGAGGCGGCGCGCTGGCTCTGGATCGCCGCCGCGCTGCCGGTGGCGGTGGGCGTGGCGCGGGATACCTGGGCGGCGCTGCGCGGCGGCAAGCTGGGCGTGGACATCATCGCGCTGGTGGCGATCGCGGGCGCGGTGGCGCTGGGGGAGAGCTTCACCGCGGCGCTGGTCGGGCTGATGGTGGCCGGCGGCGGGGCGCTGGAGGCCTATGCCGAGGGGCGGGCGCGCGGCGAGATTTCGGCGCTGCTGGCCCGCGTGCCGCGCATCGCGCACCGGCTGGACGGCGATGCATTACAGGACGTGGCGGTGGAGGCGGTGCAGCCGGGCTGGCTGCTGCTGGTCAAGCCTGGCGAGACGGTGCCGGTGGACGGCACGATCCTGGACGAGGCGCCGGCGCAGCTCGACGAATCGGCGCTGACCGGGGAGCCGCTGCCGGTGGCGCGAGCGGCCGGCGAGGTGGCGCGCAGCGGCGCGGTGAACGCCGGCGCAC
>CANHCJ010000169.1 GCA_947458025.1 Rhodospirillales bacterium
GCAGCCGCCCAGCGCGGCGGCGGCCACGGCGGCCAGCCGGTCGTGCTCCGCCCCGTCGCCGCGGTCCAGCGCCGCCAGCGACCCCTCCGCCAGGCACGGCACCAGCGTGATCCCCGGCGCCGCGGCGGCGAATTCCGGCGGCATGGAGGCCAGCGTGGGGGCGAAGCTGGCCATCAGCCCCACGCGCCCGTTCGGCCCTGCCAGCGCCAGCGCCTCCTCGAACATCGCCTCGTTCGGCTTCAGCACGGGCATCGGCGCCAGCTCCGCCGCGCAGGCCTCGATGCAGGGGCCGAAGGCGGAGCAGGTGAACAGGATGCCGTCCGCCCCGGTGCCCGCGGCATAGCGCGCCAGCGTCTGGAAGCGCTGCGTCATCGCCGGGGTCAGCGCCCCGTCGCGCGCCAGGTCCGCCGAGAGGCTGTCGTCCAGCAGGTTGGTCCGCCGCACCTCCGGCCACAGCCGCGCGAAGGCGGCCTCGATCGGGGCCAGGGAATGGGCCAAAGCGTGGATGAGGGCGATGCGCATGGGCCAGGCTCCGCGGTCAGGGCCGCGGGACGATACCGGCCGCCCTGCGCCGCGCAAGGTTGAACAATGCCCGGCCGCGTGGCACAGGGTGCGGGTGTAGTTTCGGATCCGCTTATGCTCAGGCGACTCTACGACCGTGTGCTGGCCCTGGCCGCCAGCCGGCTCGCCCCGGTCTGGCTCGCGGTGATCAGCTTCGCCGAAAGCAGCGTCTTCCCCATCCCGCCCGATGCGCTGCTGATCCCGATGTGCCTCGCCCGGCCGGACCGCGCCTGGCGCCTGGCGCTGATCTGCACCATCTCCTCCGTGCTCGGCGGCGCGCTGGGCTACTTCATCGGCTACGCGCTGTTCGAGGTGCTGGCCGAGCCGGTGATCCGCCTCTACCACTACGAGGCCGCCTTCGCCCGCTTCCGCGAGACCTATGCCGAATGGGGGCTGTGGGTGATCCTGATCAAGGGCGCCACGCCGATCCCGTACAAGATCGTCACCATCGCCTCCGGCGCGGCCAACTTCGATTTCGGCGTGTTCATGGCCGCCAGCATCGCCACCCGCGGCGCCCGCTTCTTCCTCGTCGCCTGGCTGCTGCGCCGCTACGGCGAGCCGATGCGCGGCTTCATCGAGCGCCGCCTCACCCTGGTCACCACCCTTGCCGTGCTCGGCGTGGTCGGCGGCTTCGCGCTGCTGAAGCTGCTCTAGGGTCCGTGAGCGAACTGTCCCGGGTCGGTCCAGCGGGTCTTTTCCGCGCTGGCGGCGTCAGCGGTCTTGCCAATGGTGCCTGCCATTGGCGGCGACCGCTTCCTGGCCAGCACGAAAAATCCCTCGCTGGCCCTCCGCCGGCCCAGTTCGCTCACGGACCCTGGCGCCCCGCCCCGCCGGCCGCACGCACGCAGGCCCTTGCCCCCCGGCACCGGGGGGGCTAAGCCCTCGCGCTCCCATCCTGTCCCCGCCTTCGCCGCGCCCCACCAAGGTTGCCCCTATGTTCTCACGCCTGCTCGGGTTCATGTCTGCCGACATGGCCATCGACCTCGGGACCGCGAACACCCTGGTGTACGTGAAGGGCCGCGGCATCGTGCTCGACGAGCCCAGCGTGGTCGCCATCGCCGACGTGCGCGGCAAGAAGCAGGTGCTGGCCGTCGGCGACGAGGCCAAGCTGATGCTCGGCCGCACCCCCGGCAACATCGCCGCCATCCGCCCGCTGCGCGACGGCGTGATCGCCGATTTCGAGGTGGCGGAGGAGATGATCAAGCATTTCATCCGCAAGGTGCACAACCGCCGCGGCTTCGCCTCGCCGATCATCATCGTCTGCGTGCCCTCCGGCTCCACCGCCGTCGAACGCCGCGCCATCCAGGAAAGTGCCGAGAGCGCCGGCGCGCGCAAGGTGCTGCTGATCGAGGAGCCGATGGCCGCCGCGATCGGCGCCGGGTTGCCGGTCACGGAGCCCAGCGGCTCCATGGTGGTGGATATCGGCGGCGGCACCACCGAAGTGGCGGTGATCTCGCTCGGCGGCATCGTCTATGCCCGCAGCGTGCGCGTGGGCGGCGACAAGATGGACGAGGCGATCATCAGCTACATCCGCCGCCACCATAACCTGCTGATCGGCGAAAGCAGCGCCGAGCGCATCAAGATGGACATCGGCGCCGCCTCCGCCCCCTACGACAACGAGGAGGGGCCGCTGCGCGAGGTGAAGGGCCGCGACCTCATGAACGGCGTCCCGCGCGAGATCGTGGTCAGCCAGCGCGCCATCGCCGAGAGCCTGGCTGAGCCGGTCACCGCCATCGTGGAGGCGGTGAAGGTGGCGCTGGAGAACACGCCCCCGGAACTGGCCGCGGACATCGTGGATAAGGGCATCGTGCTCACCGGCGGCGGCGCGCTGCTCAACCGGCTGGACCAGGTGCTGCGCGACGCCACCGGCCTGCCCGTGGTGGTCGCCGAGGACGCGCTGCAATGCGTGGCGCTGGGCACCGGCCGGGCGCTGGAGGAGATGAAGCGGCTGCGGAACGTGCTGACCTCCATGTATTGACGAAAAAGAAAGATTCCTCTTTTTCGGTAGAAAACACGGAAAAGGAGCAGGTTCGCCGCCGGTTTGCCCCGGCAGGCGCGCGCACCGCAGTCCCGCACCGCGAAGGGCCAGCAGAAGAAAGTTTTTTGGTTCCCCGCCCCTCACGCGCGGCACCTGTTTTCTTTCAAGCCCTTGCGGAGTTATCCACAGAATTCCGTTTTCGCCGCCTCTGCCAGACGGCAACGGCGATTGTGCTAGCCTCCCGAATCGGGGTCGAATAACTGGTTCGGTTGGTCATGTGTTGAAATGTGTCGTGTTGTGTGGTGTCCGCAGCGGTGAAGCGGAGACACACAGCACGGTGATGAGGTGATCCGGATCTCGATGCCGCTGCGCCAGGCCCTTTCCAAGCTGACGCTGCCCGTCTTCATGGTGGCGTCCTTCGGCCTGATGCTGCTGGGCAAGGCCGACGCGCTGCTGGCCGAACGCGCCCGCATGGCCGTGGCCGACGCCCTGGCGCCGCTCTATGCCGCCCTGGCCGAGCCGCTTTCCGTGGTGCATCGCGGCATCGAGGGCGCGCGCCACCTCGCCACGCTGCACGAGGAGAACGCCCGCCTGCGCGAGGAGAACGACCGCCTGCGCCGCTGGCAGGCCGTGGCCCTGGCGCTGGATGCCGAGAACACCACCCTGAAGGCCCAGCTGCGCTGGATCCCCGATCCCGCCCCCAGCTTCCTCACCGCCCGCGTGGTGGCCGATGCCGGCGGCGTCTATGCCCGCGCCGTGCTGCTCTCGCTCGGCCCCAACCACAGCGTCGCCCGCGGCCAGATCGCGCTGGATGACCGCGGCCTGGTCGGCCGCGTCACCGAGCTCGGCGCCCGCAGCGCCCGCGTGCTGCTGCTGACCGACATGAACAGCCGCGTGCCCGTCACGCTGGAGAACAGCCGCGGCCGCGCCATCCTGGCCGGCACCAACGGCGCCCGCCCGCGCCTGATGTACTGGGCCGAGGGCATCCAGCCCGCCGAGGGCGAGCGCGTCGTCACCAGTGCGGAGGCCAACACCTTCCCGCCCGGCCTGCCGGTGGGCGTGGTGCGCTACAGCGCCGGCAACGTGCCGGAGGTGGTGCCCTTCGCCCGGCTGGACCGGCTGGAGGTGGTGCGCCTGTTCGACTACGGCCTCAAGGGCGTGCTCCCGCCCGAAGCCGGCATCGCCCGCCAGCCCGAGCGCAGGCGCTGAGGGCGGCTGCCATGGATGACCGCACCCCCGGCATCCGCCCCCGCCCCACCATCGGCCGCCGGCTCGACGCCATGGCGCGCCGCGCCTTCCCCCTGGCCATGACGGTCGCCCTCGTCCTGGTCACCGCCGCGCCCTTCCGCCTGCCCGGCCAGGCGGAGCTGCAGAACGCCGCCGCCCTGGCCTGCGTGTGGTTCTGGTCGGTCTACCGCCCGCTCTCCATGCCGCCGCCGGCGGTGTTCCTGGTCGGGCTGCTGGCCGACCTGCTGGATTTCGCCCCGCCCGGCGTGGGCGTGGTCAGCCTGCTGGTCGCCCATGCCGCGGCGGTGCGCTGGCGCCGCGTGCTCACCCGCCAGGGCTTCCTGCTCGGCTGGCTCGGCTTCGTCGCCCTGGCCGCCGCCCTGGCCGCGCTGCAATGGCTGCTCACCTCCCTGCTCACCCTGCGCCTGGTGCCGGTGGGCCCCGCGCTGTTCCAGGCCATGCTCGCCGCCGGGCTCTACCCGGCGCTGGCCGTGCTGCTCGCCCGCGCCCACCGCACCGTGGCCGAGCCGGCCAATGCCTGAGCCCCGGCCCAAGGCGGCGCGCCGATGAAGCGCGAGGCCCAGCGCACCGGCGTCTTCACCCGCCGCGCCCTCATCATCGGCGGCGTCCAGCTCGCCACCCTCGGCGCGCTCGCCGCCCGGCTCTACCAGGTGCAGGTGGTGGAGGGCGCGCGCTACACCACCATGTCCGACAGCAACCGCATCAGCGCCCGCCTCATCGCCCCCCCGCGCGGCCGGCTGCTGGACCGCAACGGCGCCATCCTGGCCGGCAACCGCCTCAACTGGCGCGCCCTGCTGGTGGCCGAGCAGACCGGCGATGTCGGCGCCACGCTCGACAACCTCGCCCGCATCGTGCCCCTGGGCGAGCCGGAGCGCGCCCGCATCGAGCGCGAGCTGCGCCGCCACCGCCGCTTCGTGCCGATCATGGTGCGCGAGTTCCTCACCTGGGAGGACATGGCCCGCATCGAGGTCGCCGCACCCGACCTGCCGGGCATCCTGGTCGATGTCGGCACCACCCGGCAGTACCCGCACGGCCCCACGCTCGCGCATGTCATCGGCTACGTCGCCCCCCCGGCCGAGGCCGACGTGGCCGAGGACCCGCTGCTCAGCCTCCCCGGCATCCGCGTCGGCCGCGCCGGCATGGAACGGGTGCACGACCGCGTGCTGCGTGGCCGCGCCGGCGCGGTGCAGCTGGAGGTGAACGCCGTCGGCCGCGTGATCCGCGAGCTGGAGCGGCGCGAGGGCACCCAGGGCCAGGATGTCACCCTCACGCTCGATCTCGACCTGCAGCGCTCCGTGCTGGAGCGCCTGGGCGACGAAAGTGCGAGCGCCGTGGTGATGGATGCCCGCAACGGGGAGGTGCTGGCCATGGCCACCAACCCCAGCTTCGATCCCAGCCTGTTCAACTCCGGCGTCTCCCAGGCGCAATGGGTCGCCTGGACCTCCAACCGCCGCGCCCCGCTCATCAACAAGGCCGTCGCCGGGCTCTACGCCCCGGGCTCCACCTTCAAGATGGTGGTCGCCCTGGCGGGGCTGGAGGCGCGCGTCGTCACCGTGGGCGAGACCGTCTACTGCCCCGGCTACCTCGATTTCGGCGACCGCCGCTTCCATTGCTGGCGCAAGGGCGGCCACGGTTCGGTGGACATGCGCGCGGCCATCAAGGTCAGCTGCGACTGCTACTTCTACGAGGTCGCCAAGCGCGTCGGCATCGACCGCATCGCCGCCATGTCCAACCGCTTCGGCCTCGGCACGCGGCTCGACATCGAGCTGCCCGGCGCCCGCGCCGGCCACGTGCCCACCCGCGCCTGGCGCATCGGCCAGGGCAAGGCGTGGAACATCGGCGACACCATCGTGCACGGCATCGGCCAGGGCTTCTTCCAGCTCACCCCGCTCTCGCTCGCGACGATGACCGCCCGCCTGGCCACCGGCCGCCAGGTGCAGCCGCACCTCACCCGCGCCATCGGCGGCGTGATCCAGCGCGGCCACCGCCCGGAAGACTGGCCCACGCTCGGCATCGGCGAACGCGGCCTGCAGGTGATGAGGGAGGCGATGTGGGCGGTGGTGAACGAGCAGGGCGGCACCGCGCTCATCGCCCGCCTGCCGCCCACGCCGGGCGCCACCGCGCCGCCGGCCCAGATGTCCGGCAAGACCGGCTCCGTCCAGGTCCGCAACGTCACCCGCGAGCAGCGCGAGCGCGGCTTCAAAAGCGAGAACATGCCCTGGGAATACCGCCCGCACGCGCTGTTCGTCGGCTACGCCCCGCATGACGCGCCGCGCTACGCGCTCGCCGTGGTGGTGGAGCACGGCAACGCGGGCAGCGAGGCCGCCGCCCCGGTGGCGCGCGACATCATGGCCGCCACCATGGCGCGCGACCCGGTGATCCGCGGCGAGCGGCCCCGCGTCGCCGAGGGAGCGCCATCGCGATGAGCGTGATGGAACGCCGCCTGATCCGCGAGAACTCCTTCGACCTCACCAGCAAGCTGTTCCGCATCTCCTGGATCTACGTGCTGCTGCTCACCGCGCTGGCCGGCGTCGGCTACGTGGCGCTCTATTCCGCCGCCGGCGGCTCGCCGGAGCCCTATGCCGCGCGCCACCTTTTCCGCTTCGCCGTGGGCCTGGTGCTCATGCTCACCGTCGCCATGATCGACATCCGCTTCATCCAGAAGATGTCCTGGCTCGCCTGGCTCGGCGGCGTGGTGCTGCTGGTGCTGGTGCTCAAGATGGGCAACGTGGGCAAGGGCGCGCAGCGCTGGATCGAACTGGGCGGCATGCAGTGGCAGCCCTCGGAGCTGATGAAGCTGGTGCTGATCCTGGCCCTGGCTTCCTGGTTCCACCGCGCCAGCTGGGAGCGGATGGGCAACCCGCTCTTCCTGATCCCGCCGCTGATTGCGGTCGCCATCCCCGTCGGCCTCATCCTCAAGCAGCCCAACCTCGGCACCGCCGTCATCACCGCGGTGGTCGGCGGCACGGTGTTCCTCGCCGCTGGGCTGCGCTGGTGGAAGGTGGCGCTGGTCGCCATCGCCATCGTGGTCGCCGCCCCGGTCGGCTACAACCACCTGCGGGATTACCAGCGCGCCCGCATCGACACCTTCCTGAACCCCGAGAGCGACCCGCTCGGCGCCGGCTACAACATCATCCAGTCCAAGATCGCGCTCGGCTCCGGCGGCATCTGGGGCAAGGGCTACCTGCAGGGCACCCAGGGCCACCTCAACTTCCTGCCGGAAAAGCAGACCGACTTCATCTTCACCATGCTGGCCGAGGAGTTCGGCCTCGTTGGCGGCCTGGCCGTGCTGGCCCTGCTCGCCTGCATCATTCTCGGCGGCATGCTGATCGCGCTGCGCTGCCGCCACCAGTACGGAAGGCTGGTGGCGCTCGGCATCAGCATGAACTTCTTCATGTACGTGTTCGTGAACATCGCCATGGTGATGGGCGCCATCCCGGTGGGCGGCGTGCCGCTGCCGCTGGTCAGCCACGGCGGCTCGGCGATGATCACGGTGATGCTCGGCATGGGCGTGCTGATGAGCGTCCACGTCCACCGCGACGTGGAGTTCGAGGACCGCGGGCGGGAGCTGTAGCGATGCCCTTCCCCGAACCCGAACGCGCCACCCTGCTCGCCATCAAGGGCGTCGGCCCCGGCGTCGTCAGCCGGCTGGAGCAGATCGGCATCGACAGCCTGGCCACCCTCGCCCGCCAGGACGCGACAGCCATCTGCGCCGAGGTTTCCGCCCGGCTCGGCACCACCTGCTGGCGCAATGCGCCGAAGGCGCGTCAGGCCGTGGCGGATGCGATCGCGGCGGCCCGCGCGGCCTCGCGCGCCTGATCCGCCGCACGCTGTGCCGCCTCGGCCAGGAACAGCAGCACCAGCCGCCCCGCCGCCTGCCAGCCGGCCTCGCCCAGCAGGAACTCGTGCGCCCCGTCCACCAGGTGCCACTCCACATGCTCCGACAGCGGGATGTCGCGCAGGTCGGCGGCATTGCCGTAGGGGTCGTCGCGCCCCTGGATGATCAGCGTCGGCGTGGCGATGCTCGCCAGGTGGGCATACCGCTCCGGCTCCGGCTGGCGCCCGGGGCCATGGAACGGGTAGCCCAGGCACACCACCGCGGCCACCTCCGCCGTGCGCGCATGCAGCGTCGCCACCCGCGCGCCGGAGGAGCGGCCGAACAGCACCGTGCCCCCGGCCCGGCCTTCCAGCGCCGCGGCGAGCCGCTGCTGCCGCGCGGCCAGGTTGCGTTCATGGTGGCCGCGATGGTGCGGCGGCAGCATCTCCGCCTGGCCCACCGTCGCGCCCGCCAGGAACGGCGCCAGCACGCGGCGCAGCTGCGCTTCCACATGCTCGTCCGCCGGCCAGGAATCCCCGCCCAGGAACGCCCCGTGGTGGCTGTGCGCAATCTGCGTGCCCGGCGCCCCGAATCCCCGCACCACCAGCACGGAAGGCCGGTCGAGCCCGGCGAACATCGCCGCCGGCAGCACCGCCTCGCCGCCGGTCCAGCGCCATCCCTGGCCATCCTGCGGGTGGAAGCCATCGCCGAAGGCCGGCGACCCCGCGCCGAAATGCCGCCGCCCGCCGGCGGTCACGATATCGATCCCGGTCACCGCGAAGCCCAGCTCGCGCCGGTCCGCCGA
>CANHCJ010000170.1 GCA_947458025.1 Rhodospirillales bacterium
CCACCATCCTGCCACACCGCCGGCCCGAATTCCGCCGTCCGTTGCGGGCACAACTGCCGCCAGTCGGCCATCCGGCCGCACCAGGAGGCTTCCATGAAGGCACGCACGACGTTCCTCGCCGCCGCAGCCGCCCTCGGGCTTGCGGTCGCCGTGCCGGCCACCGCCGAGGCCGGCGGCCCCCGCCACGAGCGCTACAGCGACGGCTACGGCCGTGGCTACGGCCATGGCTACGGCCATGGCGGCTGGCGCGGCCCGCACCACTGGCGCCCGCACCACCCGCATTGGCGCCCGCACTGGCAGCGGCACCACGGCTACTACGCGCCGCCGCCGGTCTACTACCGCCCGCAACCCTATGCCTACGCGCCGGCGCCGTCGGTGTATTTCGGCTTCCGGGTGCCCTGAGCGCCCGGAACGCCGGCGTCAGCGCAGGATCGAGCGCCCGGCGTAGCGCGCAATCGCGCCCAGCTCGCGCTCGATGCGGATCAGGCGGTTGTACTTGGCGGTGCGGTCGCTGCGCGCCAGGCTGCCGGTCTTGATCTGGCCGCAATTGGTGGCAACGGCGAGGTCGGCGATGGTGGTGTCCTCGGTCTCGCCGGAGCGGTGGCTCATCACCGCCTTGTAGCCGGCGCGGGCGGCCACCTCCATCGTGTCCAGCGTTTCCGACAGCGTGCCGATCTGGTTCACCTTCACCAGGATGGCATTGGCCGTGGCGCCCTCGATGCCCTGGATCAGCCGCTCCTTGTTGGTCACGAACAGGTCGTCGCCCACCAGGTTCACCTTCGCGCCGAGCTTGTCCGTCAGCAGCTTCCAGCCGGCCCAGTCGTCCTCGGAGCAGCCATCCTCGATCGAGACGATGGGATACTTGGCGCAGAGCCCGGCGAGGTAATCGACCATCCCGGCCGCATCGAACTCGCGGCCCTCGCCTTCCAGCTTGTAGACGCCGTCGTGGAAGAACTCGGTGGCGGCGCAGTCCAGCGCGAAGGTCACGTCGTCCCCGGGGCGGTAGCCGGCCTTCTCCACCGCCTTGGAGATGAAGGCCAGCGCCTCGTCGGCCGAGCCGATATTGGGCGCGAAGCCGCCCTCGTCGCCCACGTTGGTGTTGTGCCCGGCATCGTGCAGCGCCTTCTTCAGCGCCTGGAAGATCTCGCTGCCCATGCGCACCGCATCGGCCAGCGTGGCCGCACCCACGGGCTGGACCATGAACTCCTGGATGTCGATCGGGTTGTCGGCATGCTTGCCGCCGTTCACGATGTTCATCATCGGCACCGGCAGGGTGCGCGCGAACACGCCGCCCACGTAGCGATACAGCGGCAGCCCCACATCCTCCGCCGCCGCCCGCGCCACCGCCAGCGACACGCCGAGCATGGCGTTGGCGCCCAGGCGCGCCTTGTTGGCGGTGCCGTCCAGCGCGATCAGCGCCTCGTCGATCGCCACCTGGTCGGTGGCCTCCATGCCCGCCAGGGCCTCCAGGATCTCGCCCTCCACGTGGCGAACGGCCTTCTGCACGCCCTTGCCGCCATAGCGCTTCTTGTCGCCGTCGCGCAGCTCCACCGCCTCGTGCGCGCCGGTGGAGGCGCCGGAGGGCACCGCGGCGCGGCCGGTGGCGCCGCTTTCCAGCACCACCTCCACCTCCACCGTGGGGTTGCCCCGGCTGTCGAGAATCTCGAGGGCGGAGATGTCGGAAATGGCGCTCATGGGCTCGGGTCCCTGCAGGGTGGCAAACGGGCGCTGCCTAGCAGCAACGGCACGCGCGCGCCACCATGGCTAGGCGGCGCGCACCCCGGCGATGAACCCGCCCACCTCGCGCGTCAGCGCCTCGGCCTCGCGGGAGACCTGGCCGGCGGCCTGCAACACCTCGGTGGCCGCACGCCCGGTATCCCCCGCCGCCCGGCTCACCTCGGCGATGTTGCCGGTGACCTCGCCGGAGCTTTGCGCGGCCTGCTGCACGGAGCGCGCAATCTCCTCGGTCGCCGCCCCCTGCTGCTCCACCGCGGCGGCGATGCCGGCGGCGATGCGGCTCACCTCGGCAATGGTGCTCACGATGCCGTCGATCGCCTCCACCGCCGCGCGGGTGGCGGCCTGGATCTCCTGCACCTGCTGGCCGATCTCCCCGGTGGCGCGGCTGGTCTGGCTGGCCAGCGACTTCACCTCGCTGGCCACCACCGCAAAGCCCTTGCCCGCCTCTCCGGCGCGCGCCGCCTCGATCGTGGCGTTCAGCGCCAGCAGGTTGGTCTTGCCGGCGATCTCGCTGATCAGCCCCACCACATCGCCGATGCGTTGCGCGCCACCGGCCAGCGCCTTCACGATGCCGTCGGTCCGCGCCGCGTCCTGCGCCGCGCGATCGCTGATGGCGGCGGATTGCGACACCTGGCGCGCGATCTCGCGGATCGAGGCGCCCAGCTCCTCGGCGGAGGAGGCCACCACGCTGACGCTGCCAGACATCTGGTGCGCCGCCGCGGCCACCTGGGTGGCCCGGCCATCGGTGCGCGCGGCGGTGTCGGTCATGGAACTGGCGGTGCCCTCCAGCTCGCCGGCGGCGCGCGACAGCGTCTGCGTCAGCGCGCCCACCTTGCCCTCGAACTCACGCACCAGGGTTGCCATGGTCTCGGCACGGCGGTGGCGGGCGGCCTGCTCCTGTGCTTCGGTGGCGGCCAGGCGCTCGGCGCGGATGCCGTTCTGCTTGAACACCTCCACCGCCTCGGCCATCGCGCCGATCTCGTCGCGCTGCTCGCGGCCGGGCACCTCGGCCTGCCAGTCGCCATGCGCCAGGCGCGTCATCGCCCCGGTCATGCCGCGCACCGGCCCCAGGATGCTGCGCGCCACCAGCACGGCGAACAGCAACCCGGCCAGCAGGCTGGCCAGGGCCAGCGCCATCTGCACCGTGCGGGTGCCGCCGATCGAGCCATGCGCCGCCTGGTCCGCCGCGGCGAACTCCGCCGCCAGCATCTCCGCCAGCTTCGCCAGCGCGGCCTGCGACTGTTCCAGCGCCGGCACCTGGCGCTCGCGGTACAGCTCCGACTGCTCCAGCATGGAGGTGCTGGCCTCGGCGAAATCGTCGCGGAAATCGGTGCCCAGCTTGCGCGCATCCGCGCCCAGCCGGGTGATCGTCTCGTCCTCCTGGCCGTCGAGCGAGTTGAGCGCGAACTCATTGCGGTCGGTCGCCTGCTTGAACTCGGCGGTGGCCGAGGCATCGCGCGTGGCCAGGAAGCGCCAGTTGGCCAGCTGCGCCCGCAGGTTCGCCGTCTCCAGCATGTCCGCCGCGCCATCCAGCGCGCCGCCCTCCACCCCGCGGGCCGCACGGGCCAGGCGCTCGGTGATGCGCGCCAGGCGCTGCCCGTCGCGATACAGGCGCGTGCGCGCCTCCTCCGCGATGGTGCCGAGCTCCATCATCCGCTTCGCGGTGGCCTCCATCGCATCCACGCGTCGCCGTACGTCCTGCAGCACCGCGGCCGCGGCGGCATCGCCGGTGGCGGCGGCCACGGCGGCGATGTCCTGGCGCAGCTGGCCGGGCAGCGTGGCGAGGTCGCCGGCATTGCCGTCGAGCATGTAGCGCAGCTGCACGGCATCCAGGTCCTGCATGCGCTCACGCACCACTTCCAGCAGCTGCACCGCGCCGGTGTTGCCGCGCAGGCGCTCCACCTGGGTGGCGATGCCGTCCAGCCCACGGATGCCGGCCCCGGCCAGCGCCAGCGCCAGCAGGATGAGCACCGCGTAGCCGCCATACAGCCGGGTGCGCAGCGGCAGGCGCCAGCGCGAGCCCCCCGCCCTCCCCGCCACGGCCGGATCGCCGGCGAGCGGTTGCGATGCGTGCAGGTCCACGCTGCTTGTCGTCATTCCCCAGCCTCCGGTGATGCGGCGCAGCGCCGCGCGCGGGGCGTTGGATAACGAGACGAAATTAAGAAATCATGTCACTGCCAGGCGGCCTGGCCGGCGCATTGGCGACACGGTAAGGCGGGGTCCGCCGCGCCCCGCGCAGGGCGCGGCGGTCTCCCCTCGTCGTGGTCAGACGCCGAGCAGTTCCACGTCGAACACCAGCGTGGCGTTCGGCGGGATCACGCCGCCGGCGCCGCGCGCGCCATAGCCCATCTCGGGCGGGATGATCAGCGTGCGCTGCCCGCCCACCTTCATGCCGGCCACGCCCTGGTCCCAGCCCTGGATCACGCGCCCGGCGCCGAGCGGGAACACGAAGGGGTCGTTGCGGTCGCGCGAGCTGTCGAACTTGCGGCCCTTGTTCTCGGGCGCGGCAGCGTCGAACAGCCAGCCGGTGTAGTGAACCGTCACCATCATGCCGGCGGCGGCCTCGGCGCCGTCGCCGGCCTTGTGGTCGATGATCTGCATGGTCGTTTCCTTGTTGGGATCAGGGGGACTTGGCCAGCGCATCGAACGCCATCAGGCGCGCGATCAGCGCCGGCATCTCGCGCAGCGGGATCATGTTCGGCCCGTCGCTGGGCGCTGCATCGGGGTCGGGATGCGCCTCGATGAACACCGCGGCCACGCCCACCGCCACGGCGGCGCGCGCCAGCACCGGGGCGAACTCGCGCTGCCCGCCGGAGGACGTGCCCTGCCCGCCCGGCTGCTGCACCGAATGCGTGGCATCGAACACCACGGGATAGCCGGTGCGCGCCATCACCGGCAGGCCGCGCAGGTCGGAGACCAGCGTGTTGTAGCCGAAGCTGGTGCCGCGCTCGCACAGCAGGATGCGCTGGTTGCCGGTGGAGGCGATCTTGGCGGCCACGTTCACCATGTCCCACGGCGCCAGGAACTGGCCCTTCTTCACGTTCACCGCCGCCCCCGTCTCGCCCGCGGCCAGCAGCAGGTCGGTCTGCCGGCACAGGAAGGCCGGGATCTGCAGCACGTCCACCGCCTGCGCGGCCGGCGCGCATTGCTCGGGCGCGTGCACGTCGGTCAGCACCGGGCAGCCGAAGCGCCCGCGCACCTCGGCCAGGATCGCCAGCCCGCGGTCCATGCCGATGCCGCGCGCGGCGCTGGCGCTGGTGCGGTTGGCCTTGTCGTAGCTGGACTTGAACACCAGCCCGATCCCCGCCGCCGCGCACATCTCCACCAGGGCCGCGGCGCATTCCATGGCGTGGTCGCGGCTTTCGATCTGGCAGGGGCCGGAGATCAGCACCAACGGCCTGTCGTTCGCCAGCTCCAGGGCACCGATGCGAACGCTCATGACATGCCCAAGCAAGAAAGACTCTTCTTTCTTTGAAAAGAAAGAAGCAAAGAAACTTTCCCCGTTAGGGCGTCGCGCGCAAACGGATAAAGTTTTTTTGCTTCTTTTTGTTCACAAAAAGAAGACTCTTCCTTCATACCAACCTTGCCTGCTTCACCGCCGCCTCGATGAAGCTACGGAACAGCGGATGCGGCGCGAACGGCTTGCTGGTCAGCTCCGGATGCGCCTGCACGCCCACGAACCACGGGTGGTCCACCCGTTCCACGTTCTCCGGCAGCAGCCCATCCGGCGACATGCCGGAGAAGCGCAGCCCCGCCGCCTCCAGTTGGGCGCGGTAGTTCACGTTCACCTCGTAGCGGTGCCGGTGCCGGTCCACCGCCGTCGGCGTGCCGTAGATCGACCGCACCAGCGAGCCCTCGGCCAGCACCGCGGGATAGGCCCCCAGCCGCATCGTGCCGCCGAGGTCGCCGCCCTCGCGCCGCCGCTCCACCTGGTTGCCGCGCGCCCATTCCGTCAGCAGCCCCACCACCGGCACCTCGCAGGCGCCGAACTCGCTGGAGCTGGCGGTGGGCAGCCCGGCCAGGTGCCGCGCCGTCTCGATCACCGCCATCTGCATGCCGAAGCAGATCCCGAAGAACGGCACCCGCCGCTCGCGCGCGAAGCGCACCGCCTCGATCTTGCCTTCCGTGCCGCGCTCGCCGAAGCCGCCCGGCACCAGGATGCCATGCACCCCCTCCAGCCGCTCCACCGTGCCCGGCTGCTCGAACACCTCGCTGTCCACCCAATCCAGCCGCACCTTCACCCGGTTGGCGATGCCGCCATGGATCAGCGCTTCGGAGAGGCTTTTGTAGCTGTCCAGCAGCGTGGTGTACTTGCCCACGATGGCGATGCGCACCTCGCCCTCCGGCGCGCGCACCACATCCACGATCTGCTGCCAGCGCGACAGGTCGGGCTCGCTCTCGAAGGGCAGCCGGAAATGGCGCAGCACTTCGCGGTCCAGCCCCTCGGCGTGGTAGCTGATCGGCACCTGGTAGATCGTGTCCACGTCCAGCGCCGCCACCACCGCATCCGGCCGCACGTTGCAGAACAGCGCGATCTTGCGCCGCTCGTTGCTCGGGATCTCGCGGTCGCTGCGGCAGATCAGCATGTTCGGCTGGATGCCGACCGACAGCAGCTCCTTCACCGAATGCTGCGTCGGCTTGGTCTTCAGCTCTCCGGCGGTCGGGATGTAGGGCAGCAGCGTGAGGTGCACGAACATCACCCGCTCCGGCCCCAGCTCGTTGCCCAGCTGGCGGATCGCCTCCAGGAACGGCAGGCTCTCGATGTCGCCCACCGTGCCGCCGATCTCGATCAGCGCGAAGTCGGGCGGCCCCTTGTCGCCCTCGTCCAGCCGCCCGGTGATGGCTTCCTTGATGGCATCCGTGATGTGCGGAATCACCTGCACCGTGGCGCCCAAATAGTCCCCGTGCCGCTCGCGCGCGATCACCTCGGAATAGATCCGCCCCGTGGTGGCATTGTCCGCCCGCGTCGCATGCACGCCGGTGAAACGCTCGTAGTGGCCTAGGTCGAGGTCGGTCTCCGCCCCGTCATCGGTCACGAACACCTCGCCGTGCTGCAGGGGCGACATCGTGCCCGGATCCACGTTGAGGTAGGGGTCGAGCTTGCGCAGCCGCACGGCATAGCCACGCGCCTGCAGCAGCGCGCCCAGCGCCGCCGATGCGATGCCCTTGCCGAGGGAGGAGACCACGCCGCCGGTGATGAATACGAACCGCGTCATGGGCGGCCACCATAGCGCCGCGCCCGAGTCTGCGGAAACCCGGTGTGCATGGCTTTTCCTTGCGTGCAGCCCTGCGGCAGGCGCAGACGGCCGGAGCGGATGGGGGAAGGCTAGTTCGTCGGAACCCGCGGCGCCGCCGGCAGCCCGCCGGGCGCGGCCGGAGCCCCGGGGGCGACCTGGCCTGCGGGCGGCGAATCCAGCACGGAAGGCCGCACAGAGGTGCCGCGGCTCATCAGCGCCAGGGTCAGCGACAGGATGAAGAACACCGTCCCCAGCACCGCGGTGGTGCGCGTCAGCAGGTTGGCGGTGCCCCGGCCGGACATGAAGCTGCCCATGCCCTGGGAGGTGCCGATGCCCAGCCCGCCGCCCTCGCTGCGCTGCACCAGCACGACGGCAATCAGGGCGAGGGTCACGAACAGGTGCAGGATCAGCAGGACGGTGGTCATCTCATCCCCAGGGGAGGCCGCAAGCCGCGCGTTCTACAGGCTGGGGCCGCCCTTGGGAAGCAGCCCCGCCCGATCAGCCCCACGGGATCAGGTCCGCGCGGCCCGCGCGATGCCCAGGAAGTCCTCCGCCACCAGGCTGGCCCCGCCCACCAGCGCACCGCCCACCTCCGGCAGCGCCAGCAGGGACGCGGCGTTGGAGGGCTTCACGGAGCCGCCATACAGGATGCGAAGCCCCGCCCCGGCCGCGCCCAGCCGTGCCACCAGTTCCTTGCGGATATGCGCATGCATCGCCGCCACGTCGGCCTCGGTCGGCGTGCGCCCGGTGCCGATCGCCCAGACCGGCTCATAGGCCACCACGCCCGCAAATCCGTCCGGCAGGCTGCCGGCGAGCTGGCCCGCCACCACCGCATCCTGCGCCCCGGCCACGCGCTGCGCCTCGGTCTCGCCCACGCACACGATCGGCACCAGCCCAGCGGCCACGGCGGCCTCCACCTTGGCCCGCACCTGCGCATCGGTCTCGCCATGATCGGCGCGGCGCTCGGAATGGCCCAGGATCACGTGCGTCGCGCCGCAATCGCGCAGCATCGCCGCCGAGATATCGCCAGTATGCGCGCCCGATTTCTTGGCGTGGCAATCCTGCCCGCCCACGGCCACCGGGCTGCCCAGCAGCGCATGGGCGGCGACCGTCACCAGCGTGGCCGGCGGGCACACCAGCAGGTCGCACGGCAGCGCGCCATCGGAAGCGGCCGCGCGCAGCGCGTTCGCCAAGCCGCCCGCCATGGTCAGCGAGCCGTTCATCTTCCAGTTGCCCGCGATCAGCTGGCGCATTCCTGTCCTCCCTCGGCCTGTTCCCGCCGTATCGGCCCAACCGGGCCCCGGTTCAACCCCCTGCCCGGTCCGCCGGCGCCGCGGGCACCGGCCAGCGCCGCAGAGCGTCCAGCCCGGTCAGCACCAGCGGCTCCAGCGCCTCCACCCGCTCGCGCAGC
>CANHCJ010000171.1 GCA_947458025.1 Rhodospirillales bacterium
GAAGGCTGCGCCCGCCAAGGCCGCCGCACCGAAGAAGGCCGCGCCCAAGAAGGCCGCCGCGAAGTAGGCTGCCGTCTCAGGCATCGCCGCGTCTCGCCGGGCGGCAGCGCCCGGCCGAGCCGGGAAGGGGCGTCACCGCCGCGCGGTGGCGCCCTTTCCGATTCCCGCAGGCCGGATCAGCCGAAGGTTGAAAGCAGGTCGTCCACCTGGCCCGGCGTCAGCAGGCGCATCGGCTGGCCGCGTAGCAGCAGGAACAGCTTCGCCGCCTCCTCGAGCTCCTCCGCCGCGAACACCGCATCGCGCAGCGTTCCGCCCGAAACAACCGGCCCGTGGTTCGCCAGCAGCACCGCCCGCGCCCCCTTCGCCGCCGCGTGGATCGCCGGCTCCATCGCCGCGTCACCCGGCCGGTAATACGGCACCACCGGCATCCGCCGCCCCACCCGCATCACGAAATACGGCGTCAGCGGCGGGATCGGATTGTCCGCATCCACATCCGGCAGGCACGCCACCGCGGTGGCCATGGTGGAATGCAGGTGCACCACAGCCCCGGCATCCGGCCGCGCCTGGTAGAAGGCCCGGTGCATGAACACCTCCTTCGACGGCTTGTCCCCGCCCACATGCGCGAAGCCCAGGTCGAGCTTGGAAATGCGCCCCGCCTCCAGCGACCCCAGCGAGGAATTCGTCGGCGTCATCAGGTAGCCATCCGGCAGCCGCGCGCTGATGTTCCCCGCCGACCCCACGGAGAACCCGCGCGCGAACAAGGAGGCCGACAGCGCCACCATCTCCGCCCGAAGCTGTTCCTCCATCCTCGCCCCCGTAGGGCGGGCTTCAGCCCGCCAGTAACTGCTAGCTCTCGAACGCCTTCAGGAAGAAATCGGGCGCCCCGAAATTCCCGCTCTTCAACGCCAGCTTCATCGCCGGCCCCGATCCCTCCGCCAGCGTCCACGGCACGCCGGGGTCGATCTCCCCGCCGATCCGCAAGCTCCGCACGCCGAGCCGCGTCACCACCGCGCCGGAGGTCTCGCCCCCGGCGACGACAAGGTTGCGCACCCCGCGCGCCACCAGCCCCTCGGCCACCTCCGCCAGCGCTTCCTCGATCAGCGCGCCGGCCGCCTCGCGCCCCAGCTTCGCCTGCAGCGCCGCCACGACCTCTGGCGGGGCGGAGGCCGCGATCAGCACCGGCGTCGTGCCCAGCTTGCCCTCCACCCATTCCAGCGCCTGCCTGGCCAGCGTGCGCGCATCGGGCGTGGCCAGCGCATCCAGCTGCAGCGTCGGAATGCTCTCCCGCGCCCGCCCGATCTGGAACAGCGTGGCGCGCGAGCACGAACCCGCCAGCACCGCCGCATGGCCCGCCACCGAAGGCAGCGCGCCGGGGTTCGCCACCGCCGCCAGCTTGCCCGCGCGGCGGAAATTCCCCGGCAGCCCGATCGCGATGCCGCTGCCGCCGGTGATCAGCGCATGGCTTTCCGCCGCCTCGCCGATCGCCATCAGGTGCGCGTCGCTCACCGCATCCACGATGGCATAGCGCCGCCCCTGCTCCTTCAGCCCCGTCATCGCCTTGCGGATCGCCGCGGCACCCTGTTCCACGGTGGGGTAGGGCACCAGCCCCACGGTCCCTTCGGTCTGCCGGCCGAGCACCCGCACCAGGTTCGCATCCGTCATCGGCGTCAGCGGGTGCTTCTCCATCCCGCTCTCGTTCAGCAGCACGCCGCCCACGAACAGGTGGCCCATGTAGACGCTGCGCCCGTTCACCGGAAACGCCGGGCAGGCCAGCGCGAAGCCGCAGCCCAGCGCATCCACCAGCGCATCGGCCACCGGCCCGATATTGCCCTCGTCCGTGCTGTCGAAGGTGGAGCAATACTTGAAAAAGAACTGGCTGCACCCGGCCGCCTTCAGCCACGCCAGCGCCGCCAGGCTCTCGCCCACCGCCTGCCGCACCGGCGCGGTGCGCGACTTCAGCGCCACGATGATGGCATCCGCCTCCGGCACCGGCGCGCCCGCCTCCGGCACCCCGATCACCTGCACCGCCCGCATGCCGTTCTTCACCAGCATGGAGGCGAGGTCGGTCGCGCCCGTGAAGTCGTCCGCAATGCACCCCAGCAACGCCATGCCTACTCTCCCTCGATCAATACGCCCGGCGGCAGCGCGAGACTGTCGCGATGCCCCATCCGCATGGCAAGCACGCCCTTGTCCACCTGCCGCGCCCGCAGCCGCGCCCAGGCGCGGATCATCTCGCGCCGGTCACGCAGGCGCCGCGCCGCCACCTCGCCATGGCTGGCCAGCAGCATGTCCAGCATGTCCGCCGCATCGGCCGGGATGCGCCAGTCGCTCGCCGCCTCCCGCACCGTCCAGCCCCGCGCCGCGAACGCCGTCCGCAACGCCTCCGGCGATTTCGGCCCCAACGCCACACCCAGCCCCTTTGCGCGCTGCTGGTCGCGGCGAAACCCCGCGAACACCATCCGGTCCACCGGATGCGCGGGATACAGCCCGTCGCGCCCATCCGCCGAAAGGCAGGCCAGCAGCGGCCGCTTCAGCACCGCGGCCAGCCCGTCCATCCATTCGGCGGACACCAGGTCCAGCAGCGCCGAGCACACCACCGCATCGCGCCGGTTGAGCCCCAGCCCGGAAAGCGGCGCGGCGAGGTCCACCACCTCCGCCTCCACCCGCCACGCCCCCTTCGGCGTGCGCACCACCATCGCCGAGGCCGTCGCCGTCACCGGCAGCCCACGCGCCGTCGCCCAGCGCGAGATCTCCGCAAACGCCCGCTCCAGCAGCGCCCCGTCGGCATCGGCCAGCGTCCAGTCCTGCGGCCGGTCCAGGATCGGCGCCAGCCAGCGGAACAGGCTCCCGGTCCCGGCGCCGAGGTCGATCAGCCGCGCGCGCGCCGGCAACACCGCCCCCAGCGCCCGCGCCAGCGCCAGGCTGCGCGACACCGCGTCGAAGGGTTCGCGCAGCGCCAGCCAGTCGCCGTCGAAGCTCTCGGCCATCTAGGCCAGCCGCTGCAGCGCGTCCGCGAACGCCCGCCCCTGCGTGGCCCAGTCCGGCAGCGCCTGCCCGGCCTCCCACGCCGCCTGCGCCATCTCCACGCGCAGCTCGGTGTCGAAGATCACCCGTCGGATGGATTTGCTGAAGGTCACCAGGTCGCCCACCTCGCACACCGCGCCCGCCTCCACCGGCACCAGCGCCCCGGCGGCCCCGCCCTTGGTGATCGCCACCGGCAGCCCGCGCTTCAGCGCCTCGGCGATCGCCATGCCGTAGCCCTCGTATTCCGTGGCCAGCGCGAACACATCCGCCCCCTGCCACAGCGCCTCCAGCGCCTCGCCGGTGGCCACGCCGGCGAACACCACGCGCTGCGCGATCCCCAGTTCCTCGGCCAGGTTGCGCAGCGTCGCCGCATGCACCGGGTCCGGCGCGCCGCCGGCGATGGTCAGGTGCCAGTCGAGGTCGAACAGCCGCGCCAGCGCGCGCAGCAGCAGCGCATGCCCCTTGCGCGGGATCAGCGTGCCGATCGAAAGAATGCGGCACGTCGCGCCGCCGGAGCCGGGGCTGCGCGGCGCCGCCTCGGTGCCCGGCACCACGCTCACGATCCGCTCCGGCGCCACGCCGAAATCCTTGGCCAGCGTCTCCGCCGTGGTCGGGCTGGTCACGATGCAGCCCGCGAGCGCCGGGAACATCCGCGTCTCCACCTCGCGCAGCCAGGCCGCGTCGTCGGCGGAGAACCCGGCCTCCATCGAGGTCGGGTGATGGATCAGCCCCACCGCCCGCCGCTCCAGCCCGGTGCCGAAGGCCGGCAGGCCGAGCCCGTCGATCACCGGGATCGCATCCGGCGCCACCTTCGCCATCGCCGCCCGCGCCGATTCCAGCGCCGCGCCATCGGCCACGGGATGCCGCCCCTCCAGCTCGATCACATCCACCGCATGCCCGGCCGCGCGCAGCTGCGCCACGACCATCCGGTCATACCCATAGCCGCCGGAAATCGCCGTGATCGGCCCCGGCACCAGAAGAGCAATGCGCATCAGTAGATCGGCGCCTCATAGGCCGCCCAGGCGCCCGGCGCCTCGCGCAGCAGCACCTTCAGCCCGGTGGTCACCCGCCCGCCCTCGCCCAGCGTGCCATCCTTCAGCGCCGCGGCCAGCAGGCCCCAGATGTGGAACGCCATGAATTCCGTGGTGGTGTTCTGGCCCTGGAACTGCGGCAGCGTGTCCAGGTTGTAGTAGTCCACCGTGTCCAGGATGCGCCGCAGCTCCGTCTTGGCCAGGCCGATATCGATCAGCAGGTTGTGCCCGTCCAGCTTCGGCGCGCGGAACTCCGCCTCCACCGCATAGGTCGCGCCGTGCATGCGCTGCGCCGGCCCGAACTCCTCGCCCTGGAAGCTGTGCGCGATCATGATGTGATCGCAGACCGTCAGGCTGAACATCCTACCCCTCCCCATACGAAACGACATGGCACAGCCCGCCGGCGAGCAGCCGCGGCATCGCCGCCGGCAGGTCCGCGAACCGCGTCGGCTTCTCCAGCAACGCGTCGTACGCCGCATCCGCCAGCAGGTCCAGCGCCAGGCCCAGCCGCTGGGCGTACGTCCGCCGCCCGCGCATCGCGGTGGCCACGCTGCCCACCTGGGTGGAGATGAGGCGCAGCCGCCGCACATGGAACGCCTCGCCCAGCGGCAGGGCAGGGGATTTGTCCCCGAACCAGCTCGCCTCCACGATCCGCCCCTCGAACGCCGCGCACGCCAGCGCCGTGCGCAGCCCCGCCTCGCTGGCCGAGGCATGCACGATCAACTCCTGCTCCGGCGGCGCATCCCCCGGCAGCGCGAACCGGCACCCCAGGGCCACGGCCAGGGCCGCCCGGCCGGGGTCGATATCCACCACCGTCACCGCCGCCCCCGGGATGCGCGCCAGCAGCGCGGCGGTCAGCAGCCCCACCACGCCGGCGCCCACCACCATCATCCGCTCGCCGGCCAGCGGCGCCGCGTCCCAGGCGATGTTCACCGCCGTCTCCATGTTCGCCGCCAGCACCGCCCGCGCCGAGGGCACCGCATCGGGCACCGGGATGCACATCCCCGCCGGCGCATCGAACACATCCTGGTGCGGATGCAGCACGAACACCCGCCGCCCGGCGCCATCCACCCCCACGGCGCTGTAGCCGTATTTCACCGGAAACGGGAACGCGCCCCCCATCAGCGGCGCCCCCATCACCGCGAACTGGCTCGGCGGCACGCGCCCGGCGAACACCAGCGCCTCCGTCCCGCGCGAGATGCCGGATGCCACCGCCCGCACCCGCACCATCCCCTCGCCCAAATCCCCGAGCCGCTCCTCGCGGAGCTCCCCGCGCCCGGCCGCCACCGTCCAGAACGCCCGCGCCAGCGTCATCGCCGCACCAGCGGCCCGCGCGCAACTGCGCGCTGAAGCGGGATATCGAACAGCAGGTCCGCCCCCAGCCGGTAGATCTCCCAGGACAGCCGCAACCCGTCCTCCGGCTTCGGCACCCCCGGCAGCGTGAAGGAGGGAATGCCGGAGCCCAGCAGCAGCGGCGCCACCGTCACATGCAGCCGGTCCAGCGCGCCCGCGGCCAGGAAGCGCGACACCGTGATCCCGCCCCCCTCCACGAAGATCCGCTTCAACCCGCGCGACGCCAGCGCCGCCACCACCGCCGGCACCGACAACCCGCCGCCCGGCCCGCGCGGCAGCGCCACCGCCTCGGCCCGCCCCAGCTTCGCCGGCCCCACGATGTCGTCCGCCACCAGCAGCAGCGTCTGCGGCTCGCCCTGGAACAGCCGGAACCCATCCCCCAGCCGCCGGTCGGTATCGATCACCACCCGCACCGGGGAGGGCCCCTCGCACAGCCGCGTGGTCAGCAGCGGATCATCGGCCTTCACCGTGCCGGCCCCCACCACGATCGCATCGCACACCGCGCGCAGCCGGTGCGTGTGCAGGATGTCCTCCGGCCCGCTGATCCAGAAGCTCATGCCGCTTTCGGTGGCGATCCGCCCGTCCAGCGTCTGCGCGATCCGCCCCAGAACGAAGCACCCGTCCGCCGCCACGGGTTCCAGGAACGGCGCGTAGAGCCGCGGATACCCCGCCACCCCAGGCGCCCGCGCCAGCACGCGCCGCCAGGCGTCCTCGTCGATATCGTCCGAAGGAATGTCAGGGGGCGGCATCGCCGCCCGCAGTATCACGCGGCCGCCGCCGCCGCCACTCAAGCCGAGGCGGCGATGGCAATCGGCAGCGCCGTCCGCGCCCCCACCAGCCCGCCCGCGGCGCCATAGCGCGGCGCCACCGCGCTCACCCGCGGCGCCGCCTCGGCGATGATCGCAAGCACCCGCTGCTGCACCGCCATCGCCCGCTCCAGCAGCAGTCGGTTCTCGGAGGCCAGCTCGCCCAGCCGCCGCACCACATCGGGCACCGCCACCGCGCCGGAGGACACCGCCTTGGCCTGCGCCGCCACGAAGGCCTCCGCCGCCGCCCGCTTGGCCTCCACCAGCGCGGTGGCCGAAGGCAGGTCCATCGCCGCGAGCGCCGCGTTCTCGCGCGCCAGCAGCTCGGCCAGCCCCTCGGCGGCCCGCGTTGCGTCCATGCTCATGCCCCCGCCTCCTGCGCCGCCGCCTTCTTCGCCGCATCGGCCGCTTCCTGCGCCCGCAGCATCTGGTGATACACCGGCACCGCCAGCCCCAGCCCGCCACCGCGCGCCACGTGCTTGCCGATCTCCTGCGACAGCATCGGCCGCCACTGCTCCTCCGCCGCCCCGCCGCCGAACACGCCCTTCGAGGTCTCCACCGTCGCGAACATCGGCGCCACCAGCTGCCCCAGCACCATCGCCTCGAAGTCCTGGGCCGACTTCCACACGCGCGCCTTCGCCGGATCGGCCAGCTCCGCCACCCCCGGCTTCGCCGGCTGCACCACCCCACCCACGCTCATCGCACCACCAGCTCCGCCTGCAGCGCACCCGCCGCCTTGATCGACTGCAAAATCGTGATCATGTCCCGCGGCCCCACCCCCAGCGCGTTCAGCCCCGCCACCAGGTCGCGCAGCGTCACGTTCTGCGGCAGGATTCCCAGCCGCCGGTCGCTCTGGTCGTCCACCTGGATCTGGCTGCGCGGCGTCACCACCGTCTGCCCCTGCGACAGCGGCCCGGGCTGGGACACGTCCGCACTTTCCGTCACCCGGATCGTGAGGTTCCCCTGCGCGATCGCCACCGTGCTGATCCGCACATTCGCCCCCATCACGATGGTGCCCGAGGCCTCGTCGATCACCACCACCGCCGGGCTGTCCGGCTCCACCCGCAGCACCTCGATCCGCGCCAGCGCATCCACCACGTCCCGCCCGGCCAGGTTCAGCGTCACCGTGCGCGGATCGGCCGCCGTCGCCGTGCCATTCCCCAGCGCCCGGTTGATCGCCTCGGCCATCCGCCGCGCCGTGGTCAGGTCCGGGTTGCGCAGCCCCAGCCGCGGCGCGTTGCGCGAAGCCAGCTGGAACGCCACCTCGCGCTCGATCGTCGCCCCGTTCGGAATCCGCCCCGCCGTCGGCACCCCGCGCGTCACCGAAGCCGCCGCCCCGCCCGCCGCGATCGCCCCGGTCGCCAGCGCCCCCTGCGCCACCGCATACACATCGCCGTCCGCCGCCAGCAGCGGCGTCACCAGCAGCGTCCCGCCGGTGAGGTTCGTCGCATCCCCCAGCGCCGAGACCGACACGTCGATTCGGCTTCCCGTCCGCCCGAACGGCGGCAGCTCCGCCGTCACCATCACCGCGGCCACGTTCTTGGTCTTGAGCCGCGCCTCCTGGTCGCGCGTGTTCACGCCCAGCCGCTCCAGCATGCCGATCAGCGACTGCCGGGTGAACACCGCCGAATCCAGCTTGTCCCCGGTGCCGTTCAGCCCCACCACCAGCCCGTACCCCACCAGCTGGTTGCCGCGGATTCCCTCCATGTCCGCGATGTCCTTGATCCGCACCTGCCCCATCGCGGGAGAGGCGGCCAGCAGCACGAACAGCATGAAAAGAAGTCGGATCACGGCAGGCGCTCCATGGGCTCGGGAACGGTTCGGCAATCTTTGCATCGCAGTCTTCCTCCCGATCCCGCCTCGCAATCCCCGTGCCATCCGCAACCCCTTGATTTCCAGGGAAAGCCGCGGGGAAGCCCAGGGAGGGCAGGGCGCCCGCCACCCGGCAATCCCTGCCGGGAGGCACGCACTGCCCACGCAAGGCGGCTGTTCGGAAGGAAATGCGTCATGCCGATGAACGATTCCTTGGCGCCCTCCACCGCCCCGGCCCGCGCGCCATGATCCGCGGCATCGGCGCCCCGCCGCCGGCCACCGGCGGCCCGCGCAAGC